>NZ_LGEK01000039.1 GCF_001636615.1 Mucilaginibacter sp. L294
AGATGTGTATAAGAGACAGGAACAAAAATTATGCTTTTGTACAAATCGTGGTAGTAGTGTTTAAACATAATATCGCCCTACAAACCGTGCCTGAAGGGCAGTGCGCATCACTGGCACACTCATCGTTACAATTTCCTAACCCACCAGTACCACCACCACCACCACCTGGTGCCTGAAGACCGCCCGACACATTTTTCATTTGCGACCTAGTCAGCATTTCACCTACGCTGTTCAATTTTAACTTTTTCATGATTTTTTATTTTTTTAGTTTAAAAATGATTAACGAATCAAATTTTAAAAATCAAAATCCACTATAATTGGATTTCGCTTTTTTTTATTTTTTTTCGCAGGGTTCAATTACGCTTGTCTCCGAAAAGCATAAGTTGTTTATATCGTATAAACCCACATGTCTTAAATCATTTCGAGACAATATATCTTTACTTTCAACAAATAATTGCTGTGCCATTTGCCCTTCTTTTGTATACAAATAGGATTGTTTATTTTTATCATACTTAATTGGGAAGCCCATTTCCTTCATGTCTTTTAATACGCTGGATAAGCCGGATTTACTAAGCCGGTTCTTGTCGGCAAAAGTTTTTATGTCCCCCGTCGCTTTTCTTCGTATTAAAAAATCGATATACTGTAACCGTAGAAAATATTTGAATATCGCCATGTAGATAGATTTATAAATTAGATACGTTAATTATTGAATTTTAAATTGCAAAAGAGTATTTCTTAAATAAGGCAAGCCTAAAAACTAAAGGTATTTTTTCTTTAGGTTAAATAATTAGGAGGGGTACAATGTTAAAGGTAAAATAATTTCTTTAAGAATAAAATTCACAATGCTATCGCATTACATTTTATCGGGATGTAGTTGTAATGATGTTTTGGAGATAGTAAATTTAAGGCGAGTGCCCTTTTAATGCGCTTCCTGTTTAAATCTTTCCAGCAGGCTGCGTACATCCAGTTTGGCGTCAAGGTCTTCGGCGTCGCTTACGTCGTCCTCGTCGTTATCCTGTTTAAAATCATCGGCCTGGTATTGAAATACTTTCCACTCTTTGTTGTGGTACTCCAGCGAGGTAAGGCTTTCTACCCAGTCGCCGCTGTTTAGGTACAGTACCGAGCCGGTTTTTTCTGTGGATTGGATCTCGCGTATCTCGGCGTGGTGGATGTGCCCGCAAATAACGTAGCTGTATGCTTTTTCTACAGCCAGATCGGCCGCGGTTTGCTCAAACTGGTTAATGAATTTTACGGCATCCTTAAACTTAGCCTTTATTTTTTGCGAGAAGCTCATCTTCTCTCGGCCCATAGCGGTTAAAAACCAATTAGTGAAGCTGTTGATGAGGATCAGCGTATCATACCCAACGGCACCCAGCTTGGCCAGCCATTTGGAGTGCTGCATGGTAACATCAAACACATCACCATGAAAGATCCAGGCTTTTCGGCCATCTATATTTAGTACTATCTTATCTAATAACTGAAATGTGCCCAGGTTAAAATCGGTGAATTTGCGCAGCATCTCATCGTGGTTGCCGGTAAGGTAGTACACCGGGATACCCTCGGTAACAAATTTGAGGATGCGGCGTACCACTTTCATATGCGCTTCGGGCCAGTATGATTTGCTGAACTGCCAAATGTCTATAATATCCCCGTTGAGGATGAGCATTTTGGGTTTGATACTTTTAAGATATTTGAGGAGTTCTTTGGCGTGACAGCCATATGTACCTAAATGTACATCAGAGATGATAACAATGTCGACTTCGCGTTTTGCCATTAAAATTGAGGGGCTATAAAAACAGCCGTTAAATTATAAGCGCTGGCAGGCCGGGCAAACGGGGATGTTTACTCCTCGTCGTCGTCTTCTTTAACCTTTAGTTCGTAAGGGCTTAGATAGAATGCACCAAGCAATACCAGTAATCCTATTACAAACAAGTAAGCAAATTCAAAATTCATCTTTCCTTATTTTTACAAATGTCCGATTATCAAATTATTCTAACGTTAAGACTATGTTAAATGTAAAAGGTTACGTTAACATAATAAATAAACTCGAAAACAGGTTTTACATCGCCAACAGGCCGGTTTGGTAAAGTAAGTTACCAATAAAATATGAAAAGAGTGTGAAATTGAGGAGAATGCGTAATAGCTTAGGCATCTTTTTTAGCCATTATCAGATTCCTCGAAACCAAATTACCCACAAGCATTATTGCAGCGCTTGACACCCAAAGCCAATATCCCAAATTGTAGGATATTATATTACTGTAATTACCAGCTTCATCAACTATAACTTGTTTGAAAAACAGAAATGATACGGCAGGCAATACTGGTATTTAAAGATAAGTCAGGATTTTTATAGATAATAAACCATGAAATAAAAAGCAATGGGTTTGCCAGCCAGGTTAATGCCGCGCCACCCAGTATGAATCCAATACTACCACTTATTAGACACGCAATTGAATCTCCGCAACTGCTTTCCGTACAGTAACTGGTTTGCGTTAATGATATCAAAAATATGCCACAGCTAATAAATCGTAACCAATTATTAAAAGCTGCGTGCGATAGGTTCTTAAACATTTGCAAAATCGCGTTTTATCCGCTCCAACTGTTTTAAATGATGCTGTAGATGTATCCGGATAAATTTCAGCCATTGTCCGGCGTTTAGCATACCCAGGCGCGGGTGCAGCCAGCGGGCATTGTCGGGCGCGTTTTTGATCAGGTCGGTTATCTCGGTTATTTTTTTACGGGTTTTTATGATGAGGTTTTTGGCATCTTCTATTTCCAGTTTCTTTGGGGCCATTTTAGCGGCCACGCTTTCGGGTACTTTTACTTTACCCGGCGGGAACAGGCCGGTAAGCATCAAATAATAACCCCAAAAGTTCATGCCTTTTTTGGTAGGCGGGCAGTTATTATGCGTGCAGCGCTCTGCCGCTATAGCCGAGCCCAGGCTGGCTTTCAGGATATGGTCATAAACCTCGGCGTAGCTCCAGCCTCCCATTGGGGGTGTTTCAATGAAACGTTCATCAGTGTAAGTATCCAGTAGTTGGCGGTACGTATCTAATGCGGCATCAATGGCGCGGCGCTCTTTATTCAGGTTCATAATAGTAAAGTTAACTCTTTTAAATGACTGATCTGTACAGTCACATCCTCAGGCTTTGCCAAATTAAAAGGGTTAAAATATATGGCATCCATACCTACGCCCATGGCTCCGCGGATATCGGCTTCAATGCTATCACCTATCATTACACTTTCGGGTATAGTGGCGCCGGCCAGTTCAATGGCGTGTTTAAATATTAGCGGGTCGGGCTTGTTAACGCCCACTACTTCGGATATGATCACATTTTGAAAATAGCCGCCCAAGTTGGTGCCTTTTACTTTTATCTCGGTAGATTCTTTAAACCCGTTGGAGATCAGGTGCAGCGTGTATTTGCTTTGCAGGTAGGCCAGCGTTTCGTGCGCATGGGGGAACAGGTTTGTTTTGTGAGGGCCAAGGTTTACATAGGCGTCCTCAAAATCGGTGGGCATCAGATCGGGCTGTACGCCAAGCTCAATAAAAGTGCTTTTAAAACGTTCTTCACGTAATTCATCTTTCGTGATCCTGCCCAGGTGATATTCTGCCCAAAGGCGGTGATTGTGGCGGGTATAGGTTTCGATGAACAGGTCGGCAGAGTGCAGGCCGATATCCTTTAGCTTATAAGTGCCATAAAGCTCGTGCAGGGTTTCTTCGGCGTTTTTATCAAAATCCCAAATGGTGTGGTCAAGGTCGAAGAAGATGTGTTTGTATAGTTTCATTTGGGTATGCCTGCTTACTGATTTAAACTTTATCTTTAACTTAAGATGAAGGCACAAAAGTATCACTTACAAATTAACTATTGGAGGTTATTAGGCATAATCCTAGTACTTGGTGCAATCCTTTTTGTGCTACTATTAGTGATAGTAGCTTATGAGGAAAGTGATCAGGGTTATGAAATAGTTTATAAAACTGCTGGGGTGTTATTTAGAATCATCGCATTTCCACTTATCTTATTTTCAAAAATTAGCGCCTTTCAAGGTGGTAATGCATTTATTATTGGTACGGTTATAGGGATGTTCTCCTGGAGTGTTTTAACCGAAATGTTGTTTATTCGGTATAGTAAAAAATATTAACGTAAATACAGATTACCTGCCTGGTTTCCTGCGTATTTGCGTAAGATTTAATTGCAAAATCACACCTTCTCTCCAAACGCCAGATCTCCCGCATCACCTAACCCCGGTACTATATAGGCCTTGCTGGTCATTTCGTCATCAACGGCGCAGGTCCAGATCTGGGCTTTTGGCAGGTTGGCGCGTACATGGGCAATGCCTTCGGTGCTGGCAATAACAGATGCAATATGCAGGGCTTTTAAATTGTATTGAGCTATGATCTCTTTACAAACCAGCACAATGCTTTGCCCGGTAGCGAGCATGGTATCGCATATGATAAGCGTTTTGCCCTCCAGGTTAGGGGCGGAGATCTGGTCGAGCTGAATGGTGAACGCCCCGCTCTTTTTAACCTTGCGGCAGGCGGTAATAAAAGCCGAATCGGCACGGTCAAAAAAATTAATAAACCCCTGGTGAAAGGGTAGCCCGGCGCGCAGTATGGTGGCTATTACGGGTTGCTCAAGGGCTAAGTTGATATTAGCCGTACCGAGCGGGGTTTCCACTTCGCTGGTGCTGTATTTTAAAGTTTTGCTGATTTCGTAGGCCAGTATTTCGCCCAGCCGTTCCTGGTTCTTACGGAAACGGTATTTATCCTGCTGTATGTTTACATCGCGCAGTTCGGCCAAAAACTGGTTGGCAATGGTGTCGGTTTTATTCAGGATGAAAATCATTCTTAAAATTAAAGTTTTTAAGTGAAAACAGTCTGTTTTATTTTCTAACCTAAAAGCCAAATTATTGATAATGTAAATTTTATTTGGAATATATGTAGTTAACTACGTAGATTTGTACATAAATAAAATATTATGGAAACTACAATACAGGTAAGTGCCTTAAACAACAGCCATTGCGAAGATATTATCGACATAATTATCCCTATACAGCAAATAGAATTTAACGTGCCCGTAACGCTTGAAGGCCAGCCCGACTTGTTGGATATTGAGACCAATTACCACCAAACAGGCGGCAATTTCTGGGGCGCTTTTCACAACGGCGAGTTGGTTGGCACCATTGCCATCATTGCAATAGGTAATAATGGCGGGGCTTTACGCAAAATGTTTGTGCGTAAAGAGTACCGGGGCAAAGAATTTGGCATAGCGCAATTGTTGTTAGATACGTTGATAGCTTATTGCAAGCAACACGAGATAAACGCAATTTATTTAGGTACTGTTGATATGCTGAAGGCGGCCCACCGTTTTTACGAGAAAAATGGATTTACCCGGTTGCCCAAAACAGAGCTGCCCAAATCATTCCCGCTGATGGGGGCCGATAATATTTTTTATGAGTTATATTTGAGCAATTAGCCAAGGCAACACATGAACGTTATTGACGAATCGGGAATTTTAGCTATTTCCACAAGGCTGCAACGCCTTGCCGAGACGCTTCGTAAGGATGGTGTGCTTATTTACAAAGCAAACAATATCGACTTTGAACCTAAATGGTTTCCGGTTATTTACACCCTGCATTTTAAGCCTGTTTTAAGCGTGGTTGAAATTGCCAACGAAATAGGCTACACCCATCCATCTACCATCAGCTTGCTTAAAGAGCTGGAGAAAGAAAAACTCATCCGATCAAAAAAAGATAAAGCCGATGAGCGCAAACGGCTACTTCAACTAACAGCCAAAGGCCAGGCGCTTATTGAACAGATGAAACCCGTTTGGGAGATTATGAAGAGTGCTACCACCGAACTCACCAATACTCAAAATAACCTCATGAAAGCCATTGCCGAAGTAGAGCAGCAAATTAGCCAACAAAGTTTTTTGGCCAGGGCACAGCGCTTAAAGTCTGTAAAATAATCATTACCGGATTGTGGTGCCCCGATCCGGGCCGAACATAAATAAGGCCTGCCTGTTGTAATAAAATATAAAAAGATCGGTATAAACCATTGCTGACATACTGTTGTCATTATTGCTGCCTTACTTTGATCTGAAAAGCCCTATTGCAGGATTATTTGTATTTTTACATTACACATGGATTTTAAGATAACTTCTCAGTACGTACCCTCCGGCGACCAGCCAAGCGCCATTAAGCAACTGGTTGAAGGTGTAAATAATGCCGATCCGTTCCAAACCCTTTTGGGGGTAACCGGGTCGGGGAAAACGTTTACCATAGCCAACGTAATTGAGCAAACCCAAAAGCCAACGCTGATACTAAGCCACAATAAAACACTGGCGGCACAGCTGTATGGCGAGTTTAAACAGTTCTTCCCCGACAATGCGGTGAATTACTTTGTATCCTATTATGATTATTACCAGCCAGAGGCGTTCATTCCCTCATCAAACACTTACATAGAAAAGGACCTGCAGATAAACGAGGAGATAGAAAAGTTGCGCTTACGTACTACCTCGGCGCTTATGAGCGGGAGGAGGGATGTGATCGTGGTATCATCCATATCCTGCATTTATGGTATGGGTAACCCCGAGGATTTTGCCAATTCGGTATTCAAATTCGCGGTTGGTACGCGTATCAGCAGGAATGCTTTTTTACATCGCCTGGTTGAAATACTTTACGCCCGTACCACTGCCGATTTTAAACGTGGTACCTTCCGCGTTAAAGGCGATACGGTGGATATCTTCCCGGCGTACATGGATTATGCTTATCGCATCAGCTTTTTTGGGGATGATATTGAAGAGCTAAGCACTTTTGATATTACCACCGGTAAAACCATCGAGAAGATGACGCATATGGTGGTTTACCCCGCCAACCTGTACGTTGCCCCGCGCGAACGCTTCCAGCAATCGGTATGGGCTATACAGGAGGAACTGGAAACCCGCAAGAAACAATTTATTGACGATGGCAGGTTCATTGAGGCGAAACGGTTAGAAGAAAGGGTTAATTACGACCTGGAGATGATCCGCGAGTTGGGTTATTGCAGTGGCATTGAAAATTACTCCCGCTTTTTTGATGGCCGTGAGCCGGGGATGCGCCCCTTCTGCCTGCTGGATTATTTCCCGGATGATTACCTGATGGTGATTGACGAGAGCCACGTAACTGTGCCGCAAATAAGAGCCATGTACGGTGGTGACAGGTCGAGAAAGATCTCGCTGGTTGATTATGGTTTCCGTTTGCCTGCCGCGATGGATAACAGGCCGTTGAATTTCCAGGAGTTTGAGCGCCTTGCCCCGCAAACCATTTATGTAAGCGCAACACCGGCCGATTTCGAACTGGAAAAATCGGGCGGGGTAGTGGTGGAGCAAGTGATACGCCCAACCGGATTGCTTGATCCTGTTATTGAGGTGCGCCCGGTGATAAACCAGGTGGATGACCTGCTGGACGAGGTGGACAAAACCATCAAAATGGGCGACCGTATACTGGTAACTACCCTAACCAAACGTATGGCCGAAGAACTGGCTAAGTATATGGACAGGCTGGGCATTAAATGCCGTTATATCCACTCGGAGGTAAAAACCTTACAACGTGTAGAGATCCTGCGTGGTTTGCGCCTTGGCGAATTTGATGTGCTGATAGGCATCAACTTATTGCGCGAGGGGTTGGATTTACCCGAGGTATCGCTGGTAGCTATTTTGGATGCGGATAAAGAAGGGTTTCTGCGGTCGGAGCGATCATTGATCCAAACCATTGGCCGTGCCGCCCGTAACGACAGGGGCCGGGTGATTATGTATGCCGATAAAATAACCGACTCGATGCAGATAACGATGGACGAAACCAACCGCCGCCGCGAACTGCAGATAAAATATAACACCGAGCATGGCATTACGCCGCGTACGGTTGGAAAATCGAAAGAGGAGATCATGGAGCAAACCTCCGTTGTCGACTTTAAGGGTGGTGTACAGCAGGCTTATGTAGAAACCGACAGCATTTCACTTGCCGCCGATCCGATAGTACAATACATGACCAAACCCGATCTGAAAAAATCTATAGAGAACACCCGTAAGGACATGGTAGCGGCAGCAAAAAATATGGATTTCCTGCTGGCTGCCAAGCTGCGTGATGAAATGTTTGCGCTGGAAAAAATGATGGAAGAGAAGTTTTCGTAACATTTCCCCACCCTGTCATTTCGAACGAGGTACGAGGAGAAATCTTTGAGCCTTTGTTGGTGTTGTCACCAACAAGCCGCCATGCTTGTTTACTACCTGCCTAAAGGTTGTTGGTGACAACACCAACAACGGCGAAAGCGCGCAGAAAAGAATGTCATTTCGAACGAGGTACGAGGAGAAATCTTGTTCATTATGCAAAGTTAACCGAGCGCATTGAACAGGATTTCTCTCTACGTTCGAAATGACAGGATAGGCTGGATTAGTTTTCTACATCGTAGCCTTCACCACAATATAGGGCGATAATGCTTTGCTGTCTATCGGTACTATCTTGGTAAACACTTTGCCTACCGTCCAGATAGCTTTTACAATGGCTTTTGAAAGGGCTTTTTGTTCTGATTTGTTTTCCAGCCATACAGTAAATTTACCGTGGTAGTAGGCTTCAACATCTTTTAAGCCCAGAGCCTTGCAGCTATCGCGCAGCAGGTCGAGATCCATGCTGCTGATGTTGTGCTTATCGTAATTGTCTTTATCAAAATTCTTTTGCACCCAACCGTTAACGCTCTTAAAATTTGGCAGGGTGATGAATAGCGTACCACCCGGTTTTAAAAACTTAAGGTGCTCGTTAATGATGAACCGGGTATCGTTAAAGTGCTCTATCAAACCGAAGGAAAGCACCATGTCGTACTTTTCAGCAGGCTCGTAAGTGAACAGGTCAGCCTCGATGATGTTGATATCGCCGGGTTTCAGGTCGTTGGCGACAAGCAGCTTGTTAACCAGTTCGGGGTGGATAAAATAATCGAGCAGGGTAGCTTTTAGATGCTGATACTTTTTAAGGTAGATAGAATAATACCCCGGGAAACCACCCAATTCAATAGCGTTCTGCACACCTTTATCAGCAATTATTTTTGCCAGGATATCACCAAAAACATAATTGGGTTTCAGTTTAAATATCAACCCCTTGCGCGATTCCCAAAACGATTTCCAGAAGGAACGGTCGGTTAAATTATTCTCCATTAAATATGCTCAATACGGGTTGCTGTTTCAGTTTTTTGTTCCAGTATGCGGGCGGGGTTACCTACCGCAATGCTATTATCGGGTATATCTTTTATCACCACAGCTCCCGCGCCAATAATTACGTTATTACCTATTGTAACATCGCCAATAATACAAACGTTGGCACCAACATCAACATTATTGCCCAAACGCGGGCATTTGCTGAATGTCCCGTCGGCCAGTTTTTTATGGCCTATGGTAACGCTGTTGCGCAATACGCAGTTATCGCCAATAATAACACCCTGGTTTACTACCAATGCCTGCCCGTGGTAAATAATAAGGCCCTTGTCGGCGGTAGTTTTTCTTGGCAGTTCGATACCTAAATGCCATTCCACAAAAAGGCGGTAAAGCACCAGGTGCCAGCAAAAAAGGATCTTTAACAGCAGATGGCGGTTCACTATCTGCACAGACCTGAACAGGAACAAAACCAGTCGCCCTTTTATATTGCCCCGGTTGGCGCTCCAATCCTGGAATAAGTAGGCGAAAAAGTTCATGTTATGGGTGCCGGGTTTGCTGTTAAACTTTATTATTGATGCGATGACGCATTCAAAAGTAAAATTTTTAATTTTAGTATCATTATACTTGCCCCGATAAATGATATCTGCTGAATGAAGGTTGCACTCATAAACACATCCGACTCTGGCGGCGGCGCTGCCGAGGCCTGCATGCGCCTTTTAAAGGCCCTGCAATTACAGGCGGTTGATGCAACCATGGTTGTACAACATAAAAAACGTGCGGAAGATGCGGTTTACACGGTTGAACGGAACATATTTGGCAAGCTAAGGTCAAAACTTAATTTCTTTTTAGAGCGATTGCCTTTTATGTTTTTCCAGGAGCGGGATAAATCTGTACGGTTTGCTTTTTCAACAGCGAATGCCGGTACAGATATCAGCACATCTAAAGTGATCAGGGAGGCGGATATCATCCACCTGCACTGGACAAACTCCGGCTTCCTATCCATCCACGATCTTAAAAAACTCATCGCCTTAAATAAACCCGTGGTTTGGACCCTGCACGATATGTGGGCCTTTACCGGTGGCTGCCATTACGCAGGCCCGTGCAATCATTTTAAAAACCAGTGCGGCAACTGCTACTTTTTACGCGACCCTAAGAACGACGATATTTCGCACGATGGCTGGCTGCATAAAAAAGATATGTTATCAATCGCCAAAAACCTCTCCATTGTAACCTGCAGCCATTGGCTGGGCGAAGTGGCTATGAAAAGTACCCTGTTAAAGGGTTTTATTATCCAGGCTATCCCTAACCCTATTGATACGGAACTTTTTTCGCCGAAGGACAAAGCTGCGGCGAGGATAAAGTGGGGGATAAATCCATCTGCAAAAATAATTCTGTTCGGCGCAGCCAATATTAATGACAGGCGCAAGGGTATCAGCTTTTTGGTAGAGGCGCTAAAATACCTGAACAATACATACATGAGCGACACGCCTGTAGAAATGGTGATATTTGGCAAGAACAAACACTTTGATACAACAGCCTTGCCGTTCCCCGTTCACCAGTTAAATACCATTACGGCCCAGGCCGACCTTGCTGAGATATACAGCGCAGCTGATGTTTTTGTATCGCCATCAATAGAAGATAACCTGCCTAATATGATCATGGAAGCCATGAGTTGTGGCACCCCTGTGGTTGCTTTTAATACCGGCGGTATCCCCGATCTGATAGACCACCAGGTAAACGGCTACATGGCCGAATTTAAATCATCAACCGACCTGGCAGAGGGTATTAACGATGTATTGAATACCGGCAATCAGGATAAATATGCATCGGCTGCGCGGTACAAAGTAAAACGCATGTTCAATAATGAGAAGGTTGCCGGGCAATATATCGACTTGTATAAGTCTGTTTTAAACACGCCTGCTGTATGAAGCCCGTCCTTTCTGTAATTACTATTGTTTATAATAATGCGCGGGATATTGAGCGTACCCTGCTATCTGTACTAAATCAAACTTATGGTGATATAGAATATATTGTGGTTGATGGCGCATCAAACGATGGTACGCTGGAGATCATCAAGCGTTATGAAAACCGCATAGCCAAACTCATCAGCGAAAGGGATAAGGGTATTTACGATGCCATGAACAAAGGACTTGCTTTGGCCACCGGCGATTATGTGATATTCATGAACTCGGGCGATGAATTTTATGCGCATGATACCGTTGCAAAAGTGTTTGCCACCGCGCCGGATGCCGATATCTATTACGGCGAAACCGAGATGGTGAATGACGAGCGCGAAAGCCTTGGCCAGCGCCGCCACCAGGCCCCCGCTCAGTTTAACTGGCGCAGCTTTAAATATGGCATGAGTGTTAGCCACCAGGCTATTTACATCAGGCGCACCCTAACCGAACCTTATGACCCGCGGTACCAGTTGAGCGCCGATATCGACTGGATCATTAAGGCGGCGAAAAAGTCCAAAAAGATTGTCAGGGTTGATGGATACGTGGCCAAATATTTGGTTGGCGGCATGTCAAAAGCTAAACACAAACAAAGCTTACTGGAACGGTTTGATATTATGAAGCGCCATTATGGGTTGATACCTACCTTGCTTAACCATACAGTTATCGCTTATAATTTGGGTTGGTATTGGCTGAAGAATAAAAGGACGAACGATTAATTGCATCTGTTAGAGGAGCGAAGTATCGCGCCTCTACGATAATAAGCCCCAACCGTCATTGCGAGCGATAGCGTGGCAATCTTCGATAGAAAAGTCGGCGATAAGCATGTCGAAGATTGCCACGTCGCTACGCTTCTCGCAATGACGGTTGCGGACTAAACAAAAAGAGCGATGAGTAACACTCATCGCTCTTTTTGTTTATATAAAATTACCTTATGCTTTTTTAGCTTCGGGTTTTTTCTTTCTCCATTCAGCGAAGCCTGCGCCGCCAAGTGCCAGTACAAGCAATACAGAGCCCGCTAACGAGATATTCTCACCTACGTAATAAGATGTGGGATGAAAAATAAATTCTACCTTATGGTTGCCCAATGGGATGCTTGCCGCACGTAATAAATAATCGGCGCGGTAGTATGGCTGTTCAACGCCGTCTATCAGCATTTTCCAGCCTTTTGAGTAGTATATTTCAGAGAATACCGCTACTTGGTTAACGGTTGAACCGGTTTGGTATACCAGGTGCTGCGGGTTGTAATTAACAAGGCTGATGGTCGCGTTCGGGTCAAACGAAATAGGTTTGGCTTCAACCACTTTTTTGTATTGCTCATCTATCATAGCTTCTTCCTTTGGCGAGAAGCTGCTGATGGCCTGCATTTCCTGATCGGCACCTTTTACATATTTAACACTTTTTACAAACCACGCATGGCCGCAAGCGGTTGCATTTGCATGCATGCTGGCTGTTCCTGATTTTTGGTCGGCAGTGATGATGTATTTGGTGTTCAGCATATCCAGTACATCCTGGTTTACGCTGTTTGCAAACTGGTTATCCAAAAGCTCATCGTATCTTTTTAAACGGGCTGCCGAGTAACCTGATATCGATTTATGGAAGAACGGCGTATAGGTATCCTGTTTAAGAGGGCCTACCGTCATATCAAATACCCTAAAATCAGGGTCGGTATCCTTCAAAATAAACTGGTCTATCTCGCGCGGTGTAACCACCTGCGATACCTCTACCTTATCCTGGAAACTGGCATCCTTCAGGTAGCGTTTATCTATCTGCCACATATCAAATAATATGGCGGCAAAAAATATGATAGACATTGTCGTAACATTTATTTTTTGCTTTAAATAAGCCCATAGCAAGCCAAACGCAATAGCAATTAAAATAAACGCGCGGATGGCATCGGCACGCTCAAGGGCGGTACGGTCCTGTATCAACGCGTTTGATATAGCATTGGCCATACTGCTGTCGCCCTTCATTGCCTGGCTCAGCACATTAACACCTTCGGTTTGGTCAAACGCCCTGAAGCTTAATAACAGGGTAGGTACTACTATCAGTATCAGCGTTAAGCCACCGGTAATATAAAAAGATAGCTTTAATTTTTTCAACAATAGGGCCTTATCCGGGTTGGTTGTAAACTCGCGAAGCGCCAGTAAAGCCAGTATTGGGAAACAAAGGCAGGTAACCGCCAGTATAGATTCTACCGCCCTGAATTTATTGTACAACGGGAAATAGTGAAAGAAGATATCTGACAAATACGGCCAGTTACCACCAAATGATAGCAACATGGTTAATACCACGGTACCCAGCAACCACCATTTTAAGCGGTTTCTTACTACTAATAAACCCAATACAAAAAGGAAACAGATAATGGCACCAAAATAATGCGGGCCAAATGTAAACGGACGCTTAGGCCCCCAATACATAGAAAGCCCCGGTACCTGGCTGATAATTTGCCCAGCGGTTCCAACGGCTTGCTCATCAGTAGCGCCTTTGGCAGTAAATACTTTAGCTACTTTGGAGTTTTGATCGAGGTTTTCGGTACCCGAACCGCCGCCTGCAGCATTTGGCACCAGGAAGGTTAATGACTCGGCAATACCCTGGCTGTATTGGTAAACATAATCTTTAGCCAGGCCGTTGCTTGGTTGCTTGGCTGTTTGTTTAAGGTTTGATTGCCCGCGGATGGTTTCGGTACCATAATCATAAGTGCTCCATAGTATAGAGGCATTTACCGTAAGCGCCAGCAGGGTAGCGCCGGCTAAATATGCAATAGATTTTAAAAAGCCTTTAGTAACCTTGCCTTTAATAGCGTGGTACAGTTCAATGCCTATTAATATAAAAATGGCCAGCATCAGGTAATAGGTCATTTGCACATGGTTGGCGCGTATTTCCATAGACAGGAAAAACGCCGTAAGCGCACCGCCTGTAATATAATTACCCCTTAAAGTGAGTATAATGCTTGCCAGCACAGGCGCAAAAAACGCTATGGCAAATGCCTGGTTGGAGTGCCCCGCCACCAGCAGAATTATATTATAGGTGGAGAACGTGAACGCCACTGCCCCGGCGGCGGAAAGCCACGGGTTAACCTTTAATACGATGAACAGGAAATAGGTGCCCAATAAAAATATCAGCATGGTATCAACCGGGTTAGGGAATGTTGCCTTTACTGCCGATACGATGTGTGTAGTTAAGTTATTAGGATAAGGTGCCCATATCTGAAAGGTGGGCATACCGCCGAATATCTGGTTGGTCCAAAGGATGGTGGTGTCTTTTTGCCGGTAATCGTTGATCTCTTTTTGAGTGGATTGCGCGCCGATAACATCACTTTGGCCTAATGTTTTACCCTGGAATGCAGGCGTAAGGTAGAAAAAGCATATAGCTAAGAAAATTCCAATAATAGCGAGATGGGTGCCATTACGTTTGATCCAGTTATTCATCTAAACTTTTTTAGGGATAATATTTATAATCTTCAAAAATAGAAAATTGAATGAGATTAGAAACGATAAGTTTTTATAAGATATTTAGTTAGCACTTGTGGGGCTGGTGGCTAAAGTAATAGAACAGGAACACCATGAACAATATACTGGCAACATAAATGATAATGTTAAGCGTATTGTATTCTTCGCGGTTGCGCCGAATGGTGTAAACATTGTACAAGGCAAGTACACCTATGGCTATCCAAAAAAAGTTATTGATAGTGCTGCAACCAATAAACATTTGTATAAGAACAGCCAGCACAATGCAATTGGTAAATATCAAAAGCAATGATGGCGGGGTGTTGTTGTGGTTACGCCTGCGCTTATACAAATTATCGGGTAGCATACGGTTATTTTATTTCTTCGTAATCTACAAATTCTCCTTCAGAATCAGGGACCGAACTTTTTTTGCCTTCGGGTTTATAATCAACCCGTATGCGGCCGTCAGGTCTTTGTTGTTGTTGCTGGTGATTTTGCTGCTGGCGTGCCTGCTCCTGCGCTTTATTTATTACGCTGTTAAAAAGCATAGGCAAAAATATACGCACCAGGCTGCGGATAATATATAAGATACAAATGGATGCGATGAGAATACGAAATAACATCTGTTTTAAATTTTGCCTGTAAATATAAGCATATAACGCAAAAAATGTTTCATTATGATATTAAGCATATTGAAAAGGCCCTGAAAACGCAAACCCTTGGCCGCAGCAGCGCTGCCTGCCCGGATTGGCATTACCAACTCAAGATAAATTATCAAATAAAACCACTCGCTCATTAAAAAGCACATCTCGCTCACTTAGGTTTCCTGTCCAATCGTTACCGTAAAACGATGGCGCGATAGTATTTACTATTGTATCAGGGAAATATTATAATCGACTTGTAAACAGTTGATTAGACTCTACAGATTACAAATAAAAAATTCATTAACATTAAAACAATTTGTCATGAAAACACAACGCTATTTATTTTTATTATCAATTATTTGCTTATCGTCATTACTGGTTAAATGCAAAAAGGGTGATGACGGCCCCATTGGCCCTGCCGGCACAAAAGGTGATGCCGGTGCTGTGGGTGCGAACGGACCCGCGGGAGCAAAGGGTGCAACCGGCGCCACAGGGACCGCCAATGTAATTTATTCTGATTGGATAACCCCTGCAACTTATACCAAAACAACGGTTTTTGGCACCTTCAATTTTACAGCTGATATAGCCGCATCTAAAATTACCCAGGCTATTTTAGACAAAGGGACTGTACTTGTATATGGCAAAATGAATGGATACAACCCGATAATATGGCCTACCGACCAGGTGGGTGTATTACCTGTTGTAATTAACTACCTAAACGGGACTACCCCCGAAATTGATACATGGTCTGCCCGCACCACAGTAGGTAAGATCCAAATTGTTATGACCAATAATAATAATGTTTACGGTAGCATAGCTAATGCGCACAGTTTTAGGTACGTTATTATCCCGGGCGGTGTGCGTACTACAGCTACGGTCAACTTAAGAAATTATGCTGAGGTGAAACAGGCCTATCATTTAGTAGATTAACCCGTATACGACAAAACCATATTTATAGATAAAAACTTAATTGCTCTTTATCTATAAATATGGTTTTGTTTAGTAATCCGAATCCGGGAATAACCGGATACCTGATGTTATAAATAAGCTTTTCGCAAGCGGATGATCCGGGCCCAGTGCATTACTTTCATAATAGGGTAAACAGGGTCTATCTCAAACCATTTTGCACCAAAGTTGGCGCTGTTTGGGCGTTTATGGTGATTGTTCTGGAACAATTCGCCAAGCATAAAAAAATCAAAAGGTGTTGTATTTTTTGATTTATCGTTATTATCAAAATTTGAATACCCGTATTTATGGCCGCACCAGTTAACAATGGCGCCATGCAATGGGCCCATTATAAAGTGGATAGGGATCAACAGGAACATCCACCATTGTGTAGCAAACACTACATAAAAAGCAACGTATAGCAACCCGAATATAATGCGCGATACGATAGAAGAACCAACATAATCCAGAAACTTCCATTCCGGGTAGTTGCCTTTAAAGCGTTCTTCGGGCTCTTTTAATTTTTTTTCGTGTTTACGATAGCTTATCGCGGTGTAATACATCATCTGGAACACATCTGTAAAAAAGTGTGGCGAATGCGGATCCTTTTCGGTATCGCTGTAAGCATGGTGCTCGCGGTGCATAATAGCATAAGCGCGAGGGTTTAAATATGATGATCCCTGGAAAACATACGTCATAACGTGAAACGTACGCTCAAAAAATTTATTAGTGGTAAACATTTTATGCGAGGCGTACCTGTGCAGAAAGAACGTTTGAAAAAATAATGACAGAAACCAGTGGGCTAAGAAGAAAATTAATATGATCACAAAAATGGATTTATGCGGTAATGTTATTTATAATGATTACAAATATACGATTAAAACGCTATTAGGGATTTAAAATTACTGTTAACAAGCCCTACTATGATAAAAAAGCCGCTTAGTTTGTACTAAACGGCTTTTGTTGAACTTGATTTTAGACTTACGCCTGGCTGTCACGTAGGGCTTTTATGCTGTCATGGCCTTCGTTAATGGCCTGTTGTTGCGATGCAACTAACTGGCTGTTCTGCGCCGACAGGCCGCTATCTGGCGATAAAGCCTCGCGGTAAGCTTTTTTAATAGCATCCTCACCGCGCTCGCATTCTTCTAAAATGCTTTTGCGGTCATGCCCGCTAAAGGTAGCTTTAACATCTAGCCATGCACGGTGGATGGTTCCGGTTGCTGTGTTACCAGTTTCAACCTCGCCGCCGGCCTGGCCAACTGCTGCGCTTAATTCCTGTACGTTGCGGCGACTATCGCCGGCAAATTTTTCAAATACGGCTTTCAAATCGGCATCACTTTCACCAAGATCTTTTGCTGCGCGGTCAAAGCCGTCTATACGGTCGTTATTAATTTCAATTAGGTCGTTTAAAACTTCAACTGATTTTTCTGTGGTAGTTTCCATGGTAGTTTTGTTATAATTTATTTGATAATAACAATGCAACCACCATGCCAAGTTTAATTTTGAATTAAAAAAATTACCGAAATAGTTGTACTCAAAGGGGGATAAGATTTAATAACAAAGGCCTGCAGTGTTTAAACCGCAAGCCTTTGTATGCTATTATGAACGGATGTTATTTAATAGTATAACTTGATAGTTTAGTTGATGCTGTAACACCAAATACGTTTGCATCTGATTCTATTAATCCAACACCCTTGGCCAGGTAATAATCATATGTTCCGGAATCTTCGAACCCATTACCCAATCCATAATTATACTGTATTGTTACCTGTGTATGTATAACATTAGTGTAGGTTTTACCAAGCACGGTTTTACTGATATCTTTTTCAAGGATTTTGCCTAATGTGCGTGCCGGTACGCCATTTATAGATCCGGTTGGGGTTGGTACTCCAGTCCATTCACCACCAATCGGCAAATCATCCTTCAGGTAATAAAATTCAATTGTGAGGGTGGTTTGTAAACTTGTAGCCTGTGTTTTATACACATGGTCTTTTACATAATAGTATTGTACAATATTTTCTTTACCAGGGGTGCTGCTTTTTAGTTCGAAGTAATCGGAGCCATTAATATTGGTTATAACCCCTGTTATGTGGGTTTCCATAGTTTCGGGAGCGGTGAGCCCACTGGTAATGTATGTCCAACTGCTACCGGTTGATGTTGGCATATAAGTATTTGCAAAATCATCTCCTCCGGAGTTGTCGCTATCTACCAGTATAAAGCCGGCATAAGGGCCTTCATCTTTTTTGCATGCGCCAAAAAGTAAAATAATAACCGGCAACAGGATGAGTAAACGTTTTTTCAAATCAGTTTATATTAAAAGGTATAATAACGATAAATATAAACAACAAAGCCCAATCTGCCAAACAGGGTTGCTTTGTTGCAAGTAATTGTTTTTTAGGCCAAAGCAAAAAAAAGACCGCCTTTTGGGCGATCCTTTTTAGTTTAGTTTTCGTGTTGTTTATTATTCTTTTTCGCTTTTGGCGGTTTCGTTAATACCACCTTCTGCAATCTGGGTAAGCAGGCTATCGCAATTTTTTTCTTCCTTTAAAGTTGCTTCAAGCAATTCGGCGGCTTCGTTATAGCCCAGCGTTAAAGCAAGGGTGCGTAATGTGCCGTACGACGCAATCTCGTAATGCTCAATTTTTTGCGCGGCAGATATAATACCTGCATCGCGGGTTAGCGTACCTTTCTCGGTTTCGGCAACTATCTCGTCGCCTTCTTTTAGCAAACCGGCCATAGCCTCACATTTTACCGCCACCGCTTTTTCGCCTATTGATGCAAAGGCATCTTCCAGGCGGGTTATCTGGTTTTTGGTCTCGGTGATGTGGGTTTCAATAGCCGAGCGCAATTCGTTGGATGTTGCGGCTTTAGCCATTTTGGGTAAAGCTTTAACCAGGTGTTTCTCGGCCCAGTAAATGTCTTTTAATTCGTCAAGAAACAATTCGTTCAATGCCGATTCCTCTACAACGTCTGTTGTTTCGGGAACTTTTTTAGTTTTGGGTGCTGTTTTAGTAGTAGCCATAGCAAGTTGATGTTTAATTTGTGTTATAGTACAACACAACCCTACGCTATAAGTTTTACTAATATGATAATAAATTAATTAAAAGTATTATGCGCCTTTTTTGCTTTTTAAGCTTTCCATTAATTGATCGTACAGATCGTTGCTTTTGGTTTTATGCGGTTTAAGCTTTTTAATAGTGGCGCGTTTTCCTTTTGATTTTGCTTTGATGATCTTCAGCAATTCATCGTTATACTCATCCTTAAATTTCGATACATCAAAATCTTCGGCGTATTGTTTGATCAACGCCAGTCCCACATCAAGTTCCTTTTTGCTGATGTTTACATCTTCGGCAATGTTGAGGTCTTCGGTACCGCGTATCTCTTGCCCAAAGCGGATGCGCGTTATCACCAGTACATGATCTACCGGGTGCACAATGCAAAGGCTTTCGGTACTGCGTAGTACAAAACGCGCCAGCCCCGCCTTACCCGATTTTTTTAAAGCCTGTAGCAATAACGCATAAGCCTTATTGTTTTTGGTATCAGGCTCGGTGTAGTATGATGTTTCATAAAACATGGGGTTTACATCGGCAATATCTACAAAGCTTTCAATCTCTACCACCTTGCTTTTCTCAGGTGCGGCGGCTTCAAAATCGGCTTCCTCTACTATTACATAGTTATCATCACTCATTTTGTAGCCCTTCACAATTTTATCGTATGGCACCTCTTTATGGGTTTTCTCGTTTACGCGCTGGTAGCGGATGCGCTCGTGGTCGCGGGCATCCAGCATATCCAGGTCAAGCGTGCTGCTTTGTACTGCCGAATACAATTTAACAGGGATGCTTACCAGCCCAAACCCAAGGGAGCCTTTCCAGATAGATCTCATAACAATATGCTTTTAGTGCAATTAGTATAACCTGTAAAAAACAGAACGGTTTTAAAATGAGAAGATTAACTGGTTGCCGGCAAGGGGGATATGCTGTTTTTAACATCTCTTGACGATATGCGTATTACCACGGATAATAATATACCAATACAACGGGATTGATGCAAATGGCTGATTGCATGAACTTTACATTCATAAACTAAACACTCAAAAATATTATGAAAAAGTTATTACTCAGCGCAGCATTTGCATTAACACTATGCTTTTCTGCAAAAGCACAGGACGAAACTTTAACAGAAAACCCTGCCGAAGTTAAAGAAACAAAAGTGTTGACCCTTGACGAGTTAAAAGCGCAACGCGCCGAACTGGTTGCCATGCTAAAATCAGAAGATTTTCAAAAAGCTTTGGCCAAAGCCGATGCTTTGAAGGTGCCAAAAGATGCCGGTATTGCAGGTGTTGATGCTTTGGCCGGAATGATATCAACCATGTTAACCCAGTTAAGAGAGAACCGCGCGCTTGTACCGCAAATGTACGCCAGTGTAACCGGCCAAACCATTGATGGATTGCCTACAACCGAGGTTAAATCCTTATCGCCCGATCAACTGGTGGGTTTTTCAAAAATGTGCCTTGCCATGGGCTCAAACCTGTTAAAATCATCAAAGGACCTGATAACCCTCCCCGGTGAAATTAAAAGCGCGGGATTAATGAAGGGTATTAAAGGCCTTAAATCATTAATGTACATTAAAAACAGTATGGGTGCCTTAAAGCAAGAAATTGCCTTTAACTCAAAAATGATAAATAACCTTGTTGCAACTAATAAGTTAACCAACGTGGCTGCCAATACAACAAAATAAAACTGCTTTATTTAGTTTTAAAGAGGGTGCTGCACGGGGGGTGTAGCCCCTCTTTTTTGTTTTATACTAATAACCCGCCGCCATCAACAATAACATTTTGGCCGGTGCTATGTTTTTGTTTCATCAGGTAAACAAATGCCAGGGCAACATCTTCGGCCAGGCCTACGCGCTTTAGCAGCAATGTATCTTCTGCGGCCTTATACAGGGCTGCGCGGTCAGTCTCGCTCATGCTATCCCAAAGGTTGGTTTTAATTACGCCAGGCATCACGCAGTTAACACGCAAAGGTGCAAGTTCAACCGCCATGGCGCGTACAAAACCTTCCATGGCGCTGCATATACTGGTTGCCACACTCCAGCCCGCACCCGGCCTTTCCGCAGCGGTACCACTGATGAGACATATAGAGCCACCATCATTTATATTGGGCGCGCCGTATTTAACTGCTGTAAATGCGGCCCAGAAGCGTACGTTAAAAAACTTTTGGGCATCCGCTATTTCGGTGCGTGCAATAATATCAAGCCTGAGGTTTTCGCCGGCTGTGTACACCAGGTGGTCGAATTTGCCGATGTTCTCAAAAAAGGTTTTGATATTTTCTTCCTGGCTTAAGTCAACCGCGAATCCCAGACTACCTTGTGGCAGGCCTGTTAAAGCGTTATTGATACGCTGCTGATTGCTTGATACAATAACAACATTTGCACCCTCGGCAGCGGCCAGTTTAGCGGTTGCTAAACCAATACCCGCGCTACCACCTAATATAATTACTTTTTTACCCGCTAAGGGCTTTGTTAAATTGTCCATGATTTTAACTGTTAAAATTTATGGTACAAATTTCGGGCACGTGGTGGCGCATCCACTTACCATATGGTAAAAACGAAACGGGCCTGTAAAGAAATTATCAATGTTTTTTGCGGATGCGACTAAGCGATTGCGGCGTAATGCCTAAATAGCCCGCGATATCTTTTAAGGGTACGCGCCTAACAATATCTGGTTGCTGCCGCATAAACAGGTGGTAGCGGGTTTCAGAATCCTCACCCAGGTATGCGTTGCGGATCTTTATCTTATCCATCAGCTTTTGCTGGGTTATCTGGTCTATCAGCTCTTTAAACCCTGTAATCTGCCCGTAAAGCACCTGTAGTTTGCTTTTGGATATGGCCAGCACATCCGCATCGCAGGCCGCTTGGATGCTTTCGTCGGCAACGGTTTCATTATTAAAGCTGTAAAGGATAGTAGTAAAACTGTCCTCCTTTAAAAAGAAGTGGGTAAGCTCTGCGCCTTTTTGGTTGGTAGCCGTAATGCGGATCACGCCATCGCAGATAAAGAAAAGCTCGCGGCAGATGTGCCCGGCTTTAAATAATTGGTCGCCTTCTTTATAGTTCCTCGGCTCAAAGGCAGTGGTTATTAATGCCTGCTCATTGGTTGTTAAAAACCTGTGTTGTTGTAAAAAGGTTATGAGGCGATTGGGCATAGAGCAAAGATAACCGGGATTTTTATGATTATTACGATTAACAGGATTTTTGAAAAGCGCCAACCAAGAGAATCTTATAAATCGAATGAATCCGCTTCATTCCGGTTCTGGTGTTGTTATTACACATTCGTTTCCATGCATCCGCAAAATTTTTGCACATTTGCAACTCAGCATCTTATACCCCCAATGGAGCAATATTTTATCATAGATTTCGATAGCACATTTACGCAGGTAGAAGCTTTAGACGAGTTAGCACGTATATCTTTAAAAAATCATCCCGATAGGGAGGCTATCTATAAACAGATAGAAGACCTGACCAATGCCTCTATGGAAGGCCGCCTGTCGTTCACCGAAAGTTTGCAGGCAAGGGTTAAATTACTTTGCGCCAACCGCGATCATTTAAAAATGCTGATCACCCATCTCAAGAAAAAGGTATCAACATCGTTTTCGCGAAACACCATGTTCTTTAAAAATCACCAGGACGAAGTGCTGATCGTATCCGGCGGTTTCAAGGAGTTTATTATCCCGGTTGTAACCGAATATCATATCAAAAAAGAGAATATCTACGCTAACACTTTTGTGTTTGATGAAGAAGGTAACATTGTTGGTTACGATAAAGAGAATCCGCTATCGCAAGAAGGAGGTAAGGTAAAGCTGCTGAAAGAGCTGAACCTGCAGGGCGATATTTATGGTATTGGCGATGGTTATTCTGATTTTCAACTGAAGGAATCGGGCATGATCAAAAAATTCTTTGCCTTTACCGAGAACATCGAACGTAAATCTGTAGCCGAAAAAGCCGACCATATCACCCCCAGTTTTGATGAGTTTTTATACATCAATAAACTGCCGAGGGCCATATCATACCCTAAAAACCGCATTAAGTGTTTAATAGTAGGCCAGGTAGATGAAGAGGCCCTTGCGCAAATGAAACGCGAAGGTTATAACCTGCGCCACCGCGATAACATAGAGGAAAAATATTTAGACGAAGCCGGTGTGTTATTTTGTGATGAGGCCAATCTGCCAAAGCCCGAGCAATTGGCAAACGCGGGCCGCTTAAAGGTAATAGGTTGTTTTGGCCGCGTTAACCGTAAACTGGCCGAAGCCGCATGCGAAAAAGGCATTATTATTTTTGACGACCCGAAGGCAAACCCGCGCAATGTTGATTTTATCCCCCGCAGGGTGCTTGCTTTTATGAACGAGGGCAAAACGCACATGAGCTGTAACTTCCCGGATTTGCAGCCGCCACGTATCAACAACGCTCACAGGCTTATCCACATTCATAAAAATGTGCCCGGTATACTGGCGCAGATAAACGAGGTATTTGCCAACCACAACATTAATATAGTAGGCGAGTTTTTGGTGACTAACCCGCAAATTGGTTATGTAATAACTGATGTAAACACCGGTTATGATACCATTGTATTAAATGAACTGAAAGCTATTGAGCAAACGATAAAGTTTAGGCTGCTTTATTAAGCTTGGATAATATCGAATATTAAATGTCAAATATCCAATAATGAAGTGAAAGCTACTTCGTTATTCATCATTCAAAATTCGGTGTTCGTTATTACTCTTCTACCAGCGGCACTACCAACACCGGCACATGCGAGTGGCGTACAACACTTTCGGCCACGCTGCCCATTAGTAGCCTGTCTATCCCGCTACGGCCGTGAGTGCCTATCACAATCAGGTCGGCCTTAAATTCTTTGCTACAACTTAGTATACCGTCGGCGGTTGAGCCGTACTCATTAAAATGGGTAACTTGTAAGCCATTGGCATATTTGCTGATGGTGCGGTCAATTATATTTTCGGCATTATCTTTTTGGATGTCGAGCAAATTTATTTCGTTAAAATCGGGAATGCTTATGGGCATCCCTATAAGGCTATCCGAAGATGTTTCGGGCGTAACGGCCGGCTCAACAATATGCACTAAACCTACGTGGGCGTTAAATGTGCGGGCAATATCAAAACCGTATGAGGCGGCATATTCAGAAAACTTACTATCGTCAATGCCTATCAGTATTTTGCTAATTTTCATCAGTGTAATTTGTTTTTAATTGTGATAAAGCTATCATGAACTTGTTAGTTTCGTTTTTGAGCGGTAGTTCATGATGGTTTCATGGGGTAAAGATTGATACGTTTATTAAACAATCAACCCGTAATATGTTTTTAGTAACGGGCTTATTTATAACTTGTATTTGTGGAACATCCGCCTGAAATGATTGCCCTTTTCATTACCGCCATCATTGCCCGGTTTTGGTTCGGCAATACGCTGCGCGGAGTAAATGCCGGCCTCGCCACTAAAAAAGTAAGCGGTAAAGCAAGCCACGGCAAAAAATATGGCATATTCACCGCCAAAAAGCTCAATGCCCATTAAGGTGCAGGCAAGGGGCGTGTTGGTTGCGCCTGCAAAAACCGCTATAAAACCCAAGGCTGCAAAAAGGCTTACGGGCGCATTCATCAAATCGGCCAGGGTATTACCCAGGGTGGCACCAATATAAAACAAAGGCGTAACCTCACCGCCCTTAAAACCTGTGCCCAGGGTAACGGCGGTATAGATCAGTTTCCAAAACCAGCTGAATAAGTGGGCGCCGCCATGCTGAAACGCCGATACAATGGTTACCGCGCCCGGGTATTCGGCATCAACGCCAAGGCTTAAATAATCGGGCTTGCCCAAAATATAAGTAAGCAGTATAATAACCAGGCCACCGCAAACGGGAATAAGCCAATTGATCCTGATCCATTTCAGCGAGAAATTCTTTACTAAATGCACCGCTTTGGCAAATGCCCAACTTGCCAACCCAAAAAAGGCGGAAGCTACTATAACCTTGCCCAGCAGCAAAAAGCTAACCGGTATATTGTGCCCATAAAATTGCTGCCCGGTGTTTACCACACCAATATGGTAAGGTGTATGATGCACGCCCCATGCCGATACGGTAACATCGGCAACAAGGCCTGCAATTAAGCAGGGGAGCAGGGCATTGTACTGGATACGCCCAATGGCAATAACCTCCAGCGCGAAGATGGCGCCTGTTAGCGGTGTACCAAACACCGCCCCAAAGCCCGCGGCAACACCGGCGGTAAGCACTACTTTTTTATCAGCATCGTTTAGCTTAAACCAACTGCCAAACAGGTTGGCCAGGCTGCCGCCAATTTGCACTGCCGTACCCTCGCGCCCGGCCGAGCCGCCAAACAGGTGGGTTATTACGGTGGTAATTAAAATAAGCGGCGCCATACGTTTAGGCACACCCGCGCCGGGCTCGTGGATCTCATCAATAATTAAATTATTGCCGCGCTCGGCGCTTTGGCCGTACCATTTATAAAGCAGGTGAATAACCACACCAGCCGCAGGCAACAGGTATAATAACCAGGGATGCGCAAAACGGAAGTGGATAGCCCAATTTAGCAGCCACAGAAACAGGGCCACCATACTGCCAATAGCTACGGCCACAGGGATGCTGATCAGCGTCCAGCGGATAAGATATTGTAAGAGCGAAACTTGTTTGGAGAAGAAATTTTTAAACATAACCTACATGCAAATAAATGAATAAATTATTTGAGTAGGCGTCATCAGCTTTGCAGCGGTTCAAATAGGCAGAACACCATTGCCTTGTTGTATAACACAAATATATTTTTTTATTTCGAATATCGAATTTTCGATTTCGAATTTATTGAATCGGGTATGCAAATCCGAAATTGAAAATTCGACATTCGAAATCCCTTCCCTATCTTTGCCTCATGAGTATCTCTCCCGAAATAGAAAAAAGACTTACGCTGCTACAGGAAAAATACGACGCCATGGGCCAGGATATGATATCCTACCTTGACGGCCTGCTGCATGCCGATTTTTTAACCTATTGGGATTACATTCACCTGGATACGCTGCTGAGCCTGCAAAGCCCGAAAACACCGTTCCCGGATGAAGAGATCTTTATTATGTATCACCAGATAACCGAGCTGTATTTTAAGCTCGCCCTGCATGAGTGCAAACAAATAGCCAATGCCGAAAACCTTACCGCAGTATTTTTTACAGCACGCATAGGCCGTATTAACCGCTATTTTGAAGCACTTACCCACTCGTTCGAGATTATGGTGGATGGGATGGAGAAGGAGCAGTTCCTGCAGTTTAGGATGAGTTTACTGCCTGCCAGCGGTTTCCAGAGCGGGCAATACCGCATGATAGAGATCCACGCTACCGATTTTATTAACCTGGTAATTGCCGACCAGCGCGAGGCCCTGGGTAACCAGCCCATCGAAAACCAGTTCGAACAGATCTACTGGAAGTATGGCGCAACGGAACTATCAACCGGTAAAAAAACACTTACCTTAAATCAGTTCGAAAAAAAATACGCCAAAACATTTATAGAGCTTGGCAAAAGCGTTGCGAACACCAACTTTAACGCGCTATTACAGCAGTTTCAGTATAAAGGCGAAAGCACCAAGGCGCTTGAGGACGAACTAAGGCAGCTGGATGTAAACGTAAATGTGAACTGGCCGCTATGCCATTATAAATCTGCCGTGCGCTACCTAAATCGCGACCCGGAAGATATCAAGGCGACCGGCGGTACCAACTGGCAAAAATACCTGCCTCCGCGTTTTCAGCGCCGTATATTTTACCCATCGTTATGGAACGCTGAGCAATTAGAGAACTGGGGTAAGGCCTGGGTAGAGAAGGTTATAAGCGAATTATAGCGCTTTCAAACGTCTTGAATCGCCTTTAAACGCCGTAAGTGTTCACGTTCACTGCCGTGAACGCTTGTGAACGCCGGTAAGTAGCTTATAATCAGCAGTATCGTAATTTAGCTATTGCAACATGCTGACAATTACCTAATTACAGCGCCTTGCTTATCGGCAGGTAATTCATTTTCGTTAACCTTATCGGTAACCAGTTTTTCTATCCCGTAAAAATCCTCAAACTTATTAATGATGATCATGGATGCGTCGGCAGGTAGTTTACTGATCAACTGGATGCCATCCTTACGATGGATTATTTTTTTGATGTTGCGGTAGGCAATGGTAATATCCGGCCTGTCTTTTACACTTAAGGTTACTCCGTTATCGTCGGTGATCAATTCAGTGCTATCGATGATCGCGAAATACTTTTTACGCCCGAATATAAAGCCAAAACCCAGGGCCGCTATAATAACCACAAATATGCCTATGCTTAATGCATTATGCCCTTTGTAAAGCAGGTTATAGGCAAACACCGCTATAATAACCCCATAGTATACCCACATGGTGCGTACCCAGGTTTTTTTCATGTCGATGTTCCCCTCGGGGCTAAAACGGTATACAGGCATAATCTATAGTTTGTTAATTTGTTGTAATATAGTGTCTGGCAGGCTAAAAAGCTAAACATTTACGCAAAATTTCCTAACTTGCCGTTTTCTGAATGATAATCTATACTGCCATGACCGATACACTGGACATAAAAATAACCAAAGCCGCTCACTCACGCTTGGCTGAGACGGATTTTAGCAACCTGCCTTTTGGCAAGGTTTTCTCTGACCACATGTTTGTGGCCGATTACGCCGACGGCGAATGGAAGAATTTTGAGATTTTGCCTTATGGCCCAATCCTGATGAGCCCGGCTATTTCTGCGCTGCATTATGGCCAGTCGTTTTTTGAAGGGATTAAGGCTTACAAGCATGCCGATGGTACGGTCTCTATTTTCCGCCCGGATAAGAACGCTATCCGTTTCAACAAATCGGCAGAACGCCTTTGTATGCCAACTTTACCTGAAGAGGTATTTGTACAAAGCATAGCGGCGCTGGTTGACCTTGACCGCGAATGGATCCCGGGCAAAGCTAACCACGCGTTGTACATCCGTCCGTTTATGTTTGCTACTGACCCATATCTGGGCGTAACCCCATCGGCTACGTATAAATATATTGTTATTGTTGGCCCAACAGGCCCGTACTTTTCAAAACCCCTGCGTGTTAAGGTCGAAACACACTTCACTCGTGCAGCCGAAGGCGGTATGGGCTTTGCAAAAGCTGCCGGTAACTACGGTTCATCAATGCTGCCGGCACGTAAAGCTGCCGAAGAAGGTTTTGACCAATTGATCTGGACAGACGCTAAAGAACATAAATATGTGGAAGAAATGGGCGCCGCTAACGCGATGTTCCTGTTAGATGGTAAACTGATAACCGCAGAAGCGAAAGATACCATCCTTGATGGTGTAACCCGCGATACGGTTATTGCACTGGCTAAAGACTGGGGTATCCCGGTTGAAGAGCGTAAGGTATCAGTTGCCGAACTGGTTGAAGGCGCTAAAAACGGAAAACTAACCGATGCATTTGGTGCAGGTACTGCCGCTACCATTGCCGCGGTTGGTTCTATCAGTGTTGATGGCGAAGAATATACCCTGAGCGACCCTGCCACCCGCGAGTTTTCTCAAAAGGTGCTCACAACGCTGGATGCCATTAAGTATGGCCGCGCAGAAGACACTCACGGCTGGAACTACATTGTATAAGCTTAAGCTCATTTAATACAAAAGTCCCCGCATGAAAATACGGGGACTTTTTTGTTGATAGCGGGGAGGGAAGGAGACTCCGCCGGAGTCAGCAGTTTTCTTAGATATTTCTATAAACAGGATGCTCCTACGGAGCGTTGTATAGTTCGTTATTAGGGCTCCATAGGAGCCACGTGTTTAGAGAATATCGAAAGCAGACCCTTGACTCCGTAGGAGTCACCTTAGCCCCGAGCGTGAGGCTAATCTATTATTAAAAGGCTCCATAGGGGCCACTTGTTTATAGAAAAAGCGCAAAAGAGTTTTTCGACTCCGTAGGAGTCTCCTAAAGCAACCAACTAAATGCTTCCAGCTTTAACCTTTTACCTTTCCCCTCAATAACCCTATATTTGCACCTCGTAAAATTCTACAAATGAAAGTATCAGTATTAGCACAAAATTTGCACGGCTCGGAGATCATTAAAATAGCCGGCGAAATAAACGAATTAAAAAAACAAGGCCAGAACATTGCCAACCTAACCATTGGCGATTTTGATGCTGATATTTATCCTATCCCAACCGAACTGAAAAACGGCATTATTGATGCCTATAACCATAACCAAACAAATTACCCGCCTGCCGATGGGATGCTGAGCCTGCGCGAAAGTGTATCTGCATTCCTGAAGAACAGGATGGGTTTGGAATACGCCGCCAACGAGATCCTGATCTCAGGTGGCTCGCGCCCGCTCATCTATTCTACTTACCTGGCCCTGGTTGATCCGGGCGATAAGGTTGTGTTCCCTACGCCATCGTGGAACAATAACCACTATTGTGATTTAACCGGTGCCGAAGCCGTTTTGGTGGAGACCCGTGCCGAGAATAATTTTATGCCTACGGCAGATGAAATAGCACCGCATTTAAAAGGCGCTACTATGCTGGCATTATGCTCGCCGTTAAACCCAACCGGTACCATGTTTGGTAAAAAGGACCTGGAAGAAATTTGCGACCTGGTGATTGCCGAAAATAAAAGCCGCGGCGCCGATGAGAAACCATTGTACCTGCTGTATGATCAAATTTACTCGCAATTAACTTTTGGCGAATACAAACATTACGACCCGGTAACCCTGCGCCCGGAATTGAAAGACTACACCGTGTTTATTGACGGTGGCTCGAAATGTTTTGCCGCAACAGGTGTACGTGTAGGCTGGGGCTTTGGCCCGGCGTTTATCATTAACAACATGAAAGCTATTGTTGGCCACATGGGGGCATGGTCGCCAAAGGCCGAGCAGGTTGCCATGGCCGAATACCTTAAAAACGACACCTACGTTAACACTTACCTGGATAAGCTAAAAGGCGATATCCAGGCCAGCTTAAGCACTTTGCACGAAGGTTTCCAGGCATTAAAAGCCGATGGTTTCAGTGTAGATTCGATAGAGCCGATGGGTGCTATTTATTTAACCATCAGGGTTGATTATACAGGCAAAACCACACCGGATGGTAAAGTATTGGCTAACAGTGCCGATGTAAACTTTTACCTGATCAAAGAAGCAGGTGTTGCCTTTGTGCCATTTTCTGCCTTTGGTACCGGCGAAGATGTTACCTGGTTCAGGGCATCGGTAGGGGCTACTACGCTAAGCGATATTCAACAGATGATACCGCGCATCCGCCAGGCATTGGCTAAACTGAAATAATTAATTGTAGAGACGCGATACTTCGCGTCTCTTTTTTTATATGGATACTTCGCGTCTCTTTTTATATAAAGCGAAACTTAACATCGCTTTTTGCATTATAAGATAATAACTATGGCTTACGGAACCCTTTATTTAGTACCTGTACCACTTGCAGACGAGGCCGCGGCCCAATCGTTCACCCCGTATTTGGTTGATACCATTAACAGTGTAAAAGAATACATTGTAGAGAACGAAAAAACCGCCCGCCGCTTTTTAAAGCTGGCCGGTTTAAAAACCCCGCAAAGCGAACTGCTTATTCATGATTATGGCAAACATAACCGTGATGCAGGGCTTAAAGAGTTTTTTAAAGGACTGATAGCAGGTAACGATGTTGGCCTGATGAGCGAAGCAGGCTGCCCCGGCATTGCCGACCCCGGCGCGGATATCGTAGCCGAGGCGCACCGTAAAGGTATAAAGGTTGTTCCACTGGTTGGCCCAAGCTCTATTTTGCTGGCGCTGATGGCATCAGGGTTTAACGGGCAAAGCTTTACCTTTAACGGGTACCTGCCGATAGATAAAATTGAACGCAGCAAACGCATTAAAGAACTGGAAGCCCTTGCCGAAAAGAACAAGCAAACGCAAATGTTCATCGAAACGCCTTTCCGTAACGATAGTATGCTGCAGGAGGTGTTGAAGAGTTGTAAACCTACAACACGCCTTTGCATTGCCTGCGATATTACCGCGCCTACCGAGTTTATTAAAACCATGCCAATAGGCGAGTGGTTAAAACAAGTGCCAGATTTGCGTAAACGGCCAGCTATATTTTTATTATTCCATGCTTAAATGAGATGATAACCCTGCCGCAACATACCAGTGTATTGATAGTTGGCGCCGGGCCATCCGGTTTGATGATGGCCGCTCAATTACTGCGCAATGGGGTGCAGCCTATCATTATTGATATAAAGCAGGGCCCAACCAATCAATCAAAGGCATTGGTTGTACAAGCACGCTCATTAGAAATATACCGGCAAATGGGCATTGTTGACCAGGTGCTTAAAGCCGGCGCACAGGTAGCAGGCGCTTCTTTTTACCAGGATGGAAAACAGCAGGCCTCTTTATCATTAACAGGTATTGGCGAAGGGCAAACCTTATACCCTTACCTGGAACTTTTTCAACAAAGCAAAAACGAGCGGCTCTTGCTCGATTATCTTACAAAAGCCTGCTGCCCCGTTTATTGGGATACCAGCATTACCAGCCTTCATCAGCATACCAACCATGTATCGGTTATATTAAAAAATGGCGAAAATGAGTACGCGCTAACCTGCGATTGGGTAATCGGCGCCGATGGCTCCCGCAGTACTGTTCGTAAGCAGTCGGGCATCTCTTTTAACGGCGATACCTATCAGCATAATTTTTACCTGGCCGATATTAAACTGGATAATAAAGACCTGGAGAAAAGCAATGTTCAGCTCTTTTTTGCCAAAGATGGTTTCGCCGGATTTTTCCCTATGCCCGAGGATGGGTATTTCCGTATTGTAGGAAATATACAGCCCGAACTTGAAGGCAAGGAAGACCTGTTACTTGAAAATGTTTTACCCTACATCAATAAAATTACCGCACGCACTTTACAGGTAAGCAATTTAAACTGGTTTACAACCTACAGGCTGCATCATCGTATGGCAGGTGCGTTTAGGGAACAGCGGTGTTTTTTAATTGGTGATGCCGCGCACATCCATTCGCCGGTTGGCGGGCAGGGAATGAACACCGGCCTGCAGGATGCTTATAACCTTGCATGGAAGCTGGCCGGAGTAATAAATAAGCAATTAAAGCCCGGTATTTTAAACAGCTATGCCGAAGAGCGCATGCCTGTGGCTAAAGATCTGCTGAAAACTACCGATAGGGCGTTCAGCATTATCATGTCTGGCAACTGGTTTGTTAATTTATTTAAGAGCTGGCTGCTGCCAAAAGTGCTGAACAGGGTATGGAGGAGCGAGAAATCAAGAGCTGGTTTTTTTAAACGGATCTCGCAAACGGGCATTAACTATCGCGATAGCAAACTAAACCTGCAATTGGGCCGGGTAACCCAAATAAAAGCCGGCGACCGCCTGCCGTATTTTGAAATATTCGACGAGAAGAAGAAAGCGAAAACTGATATTCACACCTGGTGCAGCAAGCCGGGCTTTACACTGATAACCCTTGGCGAGATACCGGAAGCTTACCTTTTTACCCTTGCCAAATGGATAACGCAGGATTACCAGGGGAGCATCAACTTTTTTCACCTGCCGCCATCAAACACCAACTGGCATATTTTTGATGCTTTTGAAGTAAAAGCCGGTATGCGCAAAGCCCTCATCATTCGCCCGGATATGCACATTGGCTACCTGAACGATATTGTGGATATAGAGATGATGAACAACTACCTGCGCAATGTGGTGGGGTTTATCTGATCATAAAAAAAGAGCGCCCCAAACCATAGGGCGCTCCACCAAACTATATATATTATGAAAAAAGGGGTATTCTGTTTTAAGCGCTCAGCTTACTTAACACGCTGTGCCCGTTAACAGCGGTCTTGCTCTCTGCCTGCTGATAGCTTGTAATAGCTAAGCCATCCTGCATTTTTAGGGTAAACGTTTCTTGGCCATTGCCTGCCGTCAGTACCAAATATTCGCCTATTGTATTTAGTAAAGTCAAATCGCCGGTTATGTAATTGATAGCCACTTTATGGGCTGCTATGCTGGTTACGTCCGATTCTATCAGCTCAAACTTTGGTACCTCGAAGGTGATGTTGTTGCCCAGCGTGTCTGTTACAACCGGTATCTTATTCTTCAGCGTTTCAATAAAATAGCCAATAACAAAGCTCAGCTTATAATGCAGTGAATTGGCCCGCCCATCGTTATTTTTCATTTCGCTGAAGGTTTTTAGCTTATTGCCGGGGTTGTATGCCTGCGATTTTAGCAGGAATTCTTGGTAGGATGCAAACAGCACATTCTTTTCAAAATCGCCGGTTGATGATGCATCTATAACCTGCTTGTAGGTAAGTTTTATGATAGCCTTTGTCATGGTGATAGAATTTAAAGTTTTATTATACTGCAATACCAAATGTGTAAGTGCCTGTATAACCCGCCGCTATGCTGCCGGTTAATGAGGGTGTTTCATTGGCCAGATCGGTGGCCGAGTTTCCTAATATTCCGTCTTGTGCGTTCCGGGTTGTATTTGGCCCCACGCCATAGTTATTATGTACCGCATCTGATATGGTTTCGGGGAAAGCAAACTGAGCTGTTTTTTTAAGTACGCTGTTTATAAATACTTCAAAGTGGATGTGTGTTGCCCTGCCGCTATACCAGCCCGGGTAAACGGTGGTAAATGTTACAGCGCCTTTGTCATCAGTTGTTTGGTAGCCGCGCAGCCAGGTTTCCCCGGTATAGTTTTTACTGCCCAGCTGCCCTTGCTGGCCCGAATAGCCCGAGTAATAGCCATCCTTATTACAATGCCAGATATCTACACGGGCATTGGCAACGGCATTACAATTATCATTAGTATTTACCACCAGCAGGTTAAGTATTAACGGCACACCGGTTTGCCCGCCCAGTATATCGGCCCTGTTTAGCGGATTGGTAAGTTCGCCGCCCGGGTATGGGTAAGGGCCTTCAACCTCGGTAGGCGTAACGCGACAGGCGCTGCTGCCGGCGTTGGTATCAGCAGCGATTGTTTCGCCGGTTGATGAACTTGTTGTAGTGCTTGCCGAATCTTTTTTACAGGCATCCATGATCATGGGGCCAGCCGCGGCCGCAAATACAAATGTTCTGAGAAAGTTTTTCCGTTCCATGATACAATAATTAGTAGGGGTAAATAGTAATTATTGTAAATGTAGCCGGATGGGGCAGGCAGGGGAAGCGAGTATCGGTAAATGGCGGTGATGTATCGACTACCCGATTTTTTTCATCACATTTTCACCCAACGGCGGGCAAAATCGGCATAACTATCGCTAATGGGCAGTTCAATATCAGCCAGTTTCACCTTTCGGCCCTGGATAGAGATGATCTTTTTTACCGGTACAATATAGCTGCGGTGTATGCGCTGAAATTTATCTTCGGGGAGTTTTTCTAACACCTTTTTAAGCGGCATCAGGGTTAAGATGGTTTTGGCGTTATGCAGGTGGATCTTGATATAATCCTCCATGCTTTCAATATAAGCTATCTCTTTAAGATCAATTTTTACCATGCGGTATTCCGAGTACACGTACAGGCTTTCGTCCTCACCTTCCTTGGTAAATGCGGTTTTGTATTTGTAATAATCAACGGCTTTTTCAACCGCTTTACCGAAGCGCTTTACATCTATGGGTTTTAACAGGTAATCAATTGCCTCCAGTTCAAAGCCCTCAAAAGCAAAGTTCTTATAAGCGGTGGTGAATATCACCATGGGTTTAACGGCCAGGGAACGCACCAGGTCAATCCCCGTAATATCGGGCATGTTGATATCAATAAACAGCAGGTCGATAGGGTTGTTGCGCAGGTATTCAGCGCCGGATATGGCATCCTCAAAAGTATTAACCAACTGCAGGGCCGGGAACCAGGCCACGTAGTTTTTGATCAGTTCAAGCGCCAGGGGCTCATCATCAATAGCAATACATTTTAAAGCCATGGTACTTAGATGTATAAGGTTAACACCACCGTAAACTGATCGTTATCATCGGCAATATTCAGCACATGTTTGCCGGGGTATAAATGCTCAAGCCGTTGTTTGGTATTAACAATGCCAATGCCGGTACGTTCAATATGCTCCTTGCGCTCAAATATGGGGTTAACGCACATAAAAGTAATCATATTATCGGCAATATGCAGGTTAATATCAATAGCGCTTTCGTGCTGTTTGCTTACGCCATATTTAAATACATTCTCTACAAATGTCATAAACAGTAAAGGCGCTATTTTTTGCTGCGCGATGGTACCCGTTATGTTAAAATTAACCCTGGTTTTGCTTCCTAAGCGTAAACGTTGCAGGTCGATATAGTCTGTAATACAATCCACCTCGCTTTGCAGGCTTACAAAGTTCTCGGTCACCTCGTCGGTAACATAGCGCATAATGTTGGAGAGTTTCATGATGCTCTCGGCCGTGTTAGCGTTATTGGTGATGGCCAGCGTATAAATATTATTCAATGTATTGAATAGAAAGTGCGGGTTGATCTGCGCCTTAAGGAACGATAATTCGGCATTTGCTTTTTCGGCTTCGGCGCTAATGGCGCGCTGCTCGGTAACCTGCCATTGCTGTACTGTTTTTATGGCTGTGCTTAAAGCCATGATCATTAAAAAAAGGAACAGACTGATGGTATCAAGATGTTTACGCTTGCCCGGGCCAAATTGTTGCGGGCGATGATCACGCCAGCTTTTACCCAGGCTATCGCGCGGCGGGCCCTGCCGGTCGCCATTTGGTGGCGGCGCACCCGGCCCGGTATCATCTCCCGGTGCGGGGCCAAATTGTTGCCGGCCGCCGGCCTGTTGCATAGCCATTTTAACCCGCCAGCCTTCACTGTTGCGTAACAGCCTTTCAAATGGGTTTAAAAAATATATTGCAGTTAGTAAGCCCACACAAATAATGGCGTAACCTACATATCTCTTTTTTAGGAAGAATAGGGGGAACAGCAGGGAGCTATTCAGATAGAATAGCGTTATATAGGTTAAACAGAATAGCCAGTAATACGGCGATGCAAGCAAAACAAATATGCTGGTAGTGCCGTTGCGGCCGTTTGTAAACAATAATGGCAAGGCCATAAACAGCAGCCAGCAGGCAATATGTATAATAACCGAAAAGGTTTTTAAGCGTAACATCTTCAAAGTAAATACTTTTGAGCCTGTAATATACCTAATGTATCGGTGACCGGTTGCTTTGTATAGATGAATTAGCCGTGTATGGTTTCGCCTTTGCCGTAATTTTGTATTACCTGTGCCTCAAAGGCTAAAAACGCTGTCCAACGGGCATCAACGTCAACCGCTACCGCATGTTTACGGGCAAGCCTTAAAAACATGGCGTAGTGGGTAGCTTCGCTGATCATCAGTTCGTGGTAAAATACGGAAAGCTCCTTATCATTAATATTTTCTGACAGTACTTTAAAGCGCTCGCAACTACGGGCCTCAATCATGGCCGAAAGCAATAACCGGTCTATCAGTTGTTGTTCGCGGCTGCCGCCAACTATCATAAATTTGCGTAGCTCGTTCACGTAATTATCCCTGCGCTCTTTACCAAGTACAAAACCACGCTTCAGCATTATCTCGTGCACCAGTTTAAAGTGCTCCATTTCCTCCTGGGCAAGGGCTATCATTTCCTGCACCACATCGCTCAGGTTTGGGTTTTGTATAATAAGGGTAATAGCGTTGGTAGCCGCCTTTTGCTCGCAATAGGCATGGTCGGTTAGTAGTTCTTCAATATTACTTTCTACCACGTTTTTAACCCATAGCGGGTCGGTAGGTAGTTGAAGTTTAAGGATGGTTTTCTCGCTCACGGGGCAAAGATAGTAAGATTACAGGGATGATTAATCTTCGATGTTGAATGCAGGATTGTTGCTTAAGCTGCGGGAATGATGATGTACGGAAAGAATAACTATTAGCTCGTTTGGGGTGAGATCATAAATAATTCTATAGTTTTTGTAAATCAATTCACGGGTTAATTCATCATCAAGTTCCTCGAATATTTTCCCTATCAGGGGGTTTAGCTTTAGTTTTTTAATAGATAAACGAATGTTTTGAATCTCTTTCTTAGCGTAGTACGGGGAATCCCTTTTAATAAAAAGATAGATCTCCTGTATGTCGCGTTTTGCTATATGCGAATAAATGATTGTTAATCCCATTTATCAATTTCGGCATCTAATTCTTCTTCTGTTAAAAATTCCCCATTTAAAACCTGTTTACGTGCAGTTTCTATTTTTTGCAACAGAATAACCCTTTCTACCAAATCATCTACCGAAAATGTATCCGGCATATGGTCTACCAGTTCTTTAACTTTATCTTTAGTAAGCATAGCAACTCCTTTTTATAAATATACGATTTACCGGTACAAACTTTTACTCTCAATAAACTTTAAAACCGGATCGGGCACAAAATATTGTACATTCTTTTTTTCGGCGATAGATTTACGGATAAACGTTGCCGACAGCTCCATCTGCGGCGTCATGGTGATGGTAACCGATGGGTGCGATGCAAACTCGGCGTTTTCATAACCGGGGCGGGGGTAAACAAAAATCTGGTAATCGCGCAGGATCAGTTTATAGTTTTTCCATTTATGAATGGTCACCAGGTTATCCGACCCCATAATGAGCGCAAAATCGTGCTCGGGGTATTTTTCCTTTAAATGGGTGAGGGTATCAATGGTGTATGATGGTTGCGGCAATTTCAATTCTACATCGCTTACGGCAATGTTAGTGGCGTTGTCTGTAGCCAGTTTTGCCATTTCCAGCCTGTCGTAAGTGTTGATGAGGTCACCGTATTTTTTTAAGGGGTTTTGCGGTGATACCACCAGCCAAACCTTATCAAGCGCCGTATGGTTGGCCATGTAGTTGGCAATAATTAAATGCCCTATATGTATGGGATTAAAAGAACCAAATAGTAAGCCTATCTTCATTACAGTTTGCAGTTAATAGTAAGCAGTTTGCAGTTATAACTCATAGCCAGTTATTCACCAGCGCCAAACTTACCCGGGTTTTCGATCATGTAATATATAATTCTTCCTATCTCGTCAGATAAAGAATGCAGTTTCTCGAACGTGTCTTGTGTTATATAGTTGCATGCTAATGAAAACTGTAACCACCCCTGGGTTTCACTGTTTTCCATATCAGCATCTGTAAGCTTACTTATGAAATGATTGGGATACCTACGTTTTCGATAGGCCTCAATAGTGCAAATATTTACAGAACGGGATGATCTTCTTATTTGGTCAGTTAATGAATAGGTTTCCTCTTTAGGAAATTGTTTTGTAACCGAATAGATCTCCATAGCGAGCGTAAAGCTTTTCTTATACAATAGTAAATCCTTATACGTCCCCATCGTAAAGTGCCAACTGCAAACTTAGAACTGCAAACTGGTGCCAATGAAATTGGCTACCAATTCCCGGGCCTCTTTGCAAGCCGTTTCAAGATCGTAATTTTTCAGGATAATATCAAACTGGGGCGCGTAATTCAGCTCTTTTTCTGCTTTTGCAAAGCGTTCCTGTAGTTTTTCGGAGCTATCAGTGCCACGACCGGTTAGCCTCTCTATCAAAACCTCTAATGACGGGGGCTGTACAAAAATAGCGAGTGCCTGCTCGCCGTATTTGCGTTTTAAGTGCATGCCGCCCTCTACGTCAATATCAAAAATAACGGTTTTGCCTTTTGCCCAGATGCGCTCAATCTCGGTACGCAGGGTGCCATAGAAAGTACCGGTGTAAACCTCTTCAAATTCAACGAATTGTTTTTTGGCTATACGGTGGGTAAACTCGGGCAGGCTAATGAAATAATAATCCTTATTGTCCTGCTCATCGCCACGGGGCTGCCTTGTGGTAGCCGAGATAGAAAATTCCAGCTCGGGCATCTGGCGCAGCAGGTGTTGCACAATGGTGGTTTTGCCTGCGCCCGATGGGGCCGAAAATATAACGAGTTTACCTTCTTTCATTTGGTCATTGAGTCATTAGGTCATTGAGTCATTCAAATCAGAGAGGTATAAACCTAACAATGACCTAATGACTCAATGACACAATGATTATAGCACGTTTAACAGTTGTTCTTTAATTTTTTCCAGCTCTTCTTTCATTCCAACTACCAGTTTTTGCATAGCGGCATCGTTTGCTTTTGAGCCAAGGGTGTTTATTTCGCGGCCTATCTCCTGCGAGATAAAGCCCAGCTTTTTGCCATTGGCATCAGCATTTTTAAGCGTTTCTATAAAGTAATCGCAATGGCTTTTTAACCTTATTTTTTCTTCGGTGATGTCAAGCTTGTCTATGTAATAGATCAGCTCCTGCTCAAAGCGGTTTTTATCGATGCTTTCTGCACCTACGGCTTCGCTTAAAAACTGGTTAAGGCGCTCGCGGATAACCGGTACACGTTTTGGTTCTTCAATTTCAACCAGTTCCAGGTTTTTCAGGATAATGCCGATCCTCATCTTAATATCCTGCTCTAAAACATTACCCTCATCGCTCCTGAACTGCTGAAAAGCAGTCATAGCCTGCTGAAAGGTTTTTTCAACCAGTTTCCACTCATCGTCAGATACGGTGTCTTCCTCATACTTAACAACCTCGGGTAAGCCTAAAGCCAGTTGCAGCAGGTTGCCGCCCGGTTCGTTAAGCTCATCGCTTACGCTTTTAAGCTGGTTGTAATAGTGTTTAAGCAGTTCGCGGTCAATACCGGCTGCTTTTACGTTTGAGTTGGCCTGCTCAACATTGATGGAAAGGTTTACCTTACCGCGGTCAATTTGCTTGCTGCAATCGTTACGGAGTTGAAATTCTTTCTCAGAAAATATTTTGGGCAGGCGCAGGGATAGTTCAAGAAATTTACTGTTCAGAGATTTGATCTCGACGGTATATTTTGTTTTGCCGGAATCATAGCTGGCAATTCCATACCCTGTCATGGATTTTATCATGTGCAAAGATAATATTTTAGATTATAGATTTGAGATATGAGATGTGAGATTAGTTGAGGGTTGTAACTAATCTCCTATTACCAACCTCTAACCATTAAGTTTAACACTTTTTCACAACTTAAGCCGTATACATTTTATAAGTTTACGGCGTTTAATACAGATGCCCTTGAAGTTTATAATAGTATTTTTACTAAACCTGTTTTGTTTTGCCTTTTTTGCATCTGCGCAGCAGGTGACCATAAAAGGGGCTATTTACAGAAGAATCTCCTCAGTAAAACTTTCTGAAGTATTTATAACTAACCTGCGCACCAAAGGTGTTGCCATTGGCGACCAGTTGGGTGGTTTTAGCATCAGCGCCACGGTTGGCGATACGCTGCTCTTTACCAAAAAAGGGTATACCCCTCAAAAGCAGCAGGCGTCCAATTACGGCATGGTGGTTTATATGCAACCCGAAGTGGAATTAGGCGAGGTGCGTGTTTTGGGCCAAACAAAAAAGCAGGAACTAAACGAAATTATGGGCGATTACCGTAAACAAGGTACCTTTTATAACGGGAAACCGCCGGTATTAGCTGCACTTGCATCGCCAATAACAGGGCTATATGAATTATTTGGTAAAACACCGGGGCGGGCCAGGCGCTTTGCCGCATTCACAAAAGGAGAATTGGAAGCAACAGAAGTTGACAGACGTTATAATAAACCTTTTATAATGCGCGTAACCGGCTTAACAGAAGCCGACAGCACCACGATAAAGAAATTCATGGGGTATTATAAGCCATCGTACGAGGATCTGAAGTTATGGAACGATTATGACCTGATCCAGAAAACTAAAACACAATACGAATACTTTAAGAAGAACGGCGATCACCCTACTTTGCAAAAGTTGTATTAGATGTGGTGAGTGGTTGATTGAGTTTATTGGTGAGTGGTTGCCTTCTGTAGAGAAAAACTTAAATCCCCAGCGAGGCACACGCCTTTTCGGCGGCCAATTTTTCGGCGTTCTTTTTACTGAACTCTTTACCCGAACCCAAAATTTCGCCATCAATACTGGCTTGTATGGTAAACAGTTTGGCACTTTCACCTTCCTGGTTCTCTATTACATCAAAGCTAATGTCCTTACCGTGGCGCTGGCACCACTCAATAAGTTTGCTTTTAAAGTTGGTTTCGGTTTGCTCTAACGTGTGGATATCAATGTGCGATTTAATGATATGGTTTACCAAAAAACTACGGGTAAAATCGTACCCCTTATCCAGGTAAACGGCACCAATCAGTGCCTCAAAAGCATCGCCAAGTAGGGAACCCTGCCTGCCCGAGTTTAATATTTTGGTATCAAACTCTATCAGCTTATCAAACCCAAGCTTGCGGCCAAGCTGGTTTAGGTTGTTACGGCTCACAATTTTTGAGCGTAGTTCGGTTAAAAAGCCCTCATCCTCATAAGGGTATAGCTTAAAGAGCACCTCGGCTACTACGCTGCCTAATACGGCATCGCCCAAAAACTCAAGGCGTTCGTTACTGTTTTTTACACCCTTGCGGATGTTTTGCGCAACAGACTTATGCCTGAACGCCAACCGGTATAACGACAAATTGCCCGGTACAAAACCGAGCAAATTCTTTAAAACCTTAACGTATTTTCTATTGGGCGAAAGGTATAGCTTATAAAAGCGGCTAATTGGCATCCAACGAGATTATTGCTGGTACTTTTTAAATATAACTGAAGCATTGTGGCCACCAAAACCGAAGCCATTGCTTTGCGCTACATTAACTACGCGTTTTTGGGCTTTGTTAAATGTAAAGTTAATTCGTGGGTCAAACGCCGGGTCGTCAGTAAAATGGTTGATGGTTGGCGGGATGATATCATTCTGAATTGCCAGGATAGAGGCAATAGCTTCAACAGCGCCGGCAGCACCAAGTAAATGGCCTGTCATTGATTTTGTTGAACTGATGTTGATATCGTATACCCTGTCGCCAAAGGCATCGGTTATCGCTTTTACTTCCTGCGGGTCGCCAATTGGGGTTGATGTGCCATGTACGTTCACATAGTCGATATCGGCCGGGGTTAACCCTGCGTCTTCTAACGCCGCTTTCATTACCAGTGATGCACCTAAACCTTCAGGGTGAGGGGCAGTCATGTGGTAAGCATCAGCACTCATGCCACCGCCAACCATTTCAGCATAAATTTTAGCTCCGCGTTTAAGGGCGTGGCCTAATTCTTCTAAAATAATTGTACCCGCACCTTCGCCGGCCACAAAACCATCTCTGTCCAGATCAAACGGACGGGATGCAGTTGAGGGGTCATCGTTACGGGTTGATAGGGCATGCATAGCGTTAAAACCGCCAATACCAGCTTCGTTTATGATAGCTTCAGATCCACCGCTGATAAACATATTTGCTTTACCAAGGCGTATATAATTAAAAGCATCAATAAGCGAGTTGTTTGATGATGCACAAGCGGAAACCGTAGTAAAGTTTGGCCCGCGTAAACCATATTTAATAGAGATATGGCCCGGTGCAATGTCGGCTATCATTTTTGGGATAAAGAACGGGTTAAACTTGGGTGTACCATCGCCTTTGGCAAAATTTACAACCTCATCTAAAAACGTTTTTAAACCACCAATGCCTGATCCCCAGATAACGCCAATGCGGCTGGTATCCAGTTTTTCGAAATCTAATCCGGCATCTTTAACAGCTTCCTCTGTCGAAAATAAAGCGTATTGTACAAACGGGTCAAGTTTACGTGCCTCTTTCCGGCCCAAAAAACCTTCCGCGTCAAATCCCTTTACTTCACAGGCAAATTTGGTTTTGAATTTTTCAACGTCAAAACTCTTAATAAAGGCAGCGCCGCTTACCCCATTAATAAGGCTGTTCCAATACTCAGGTACAGTATTACCAATCGGAGTAAGCGCTCCAAGCCCGGTTACTACAACTCTTTTAAACTCCATTTAACAGTTTTAGGGAGCTAATTAAGCTTTAACGTTTTTTTCTAAGTAAGCAACAGCCTGGCCAACAGTACCAATGGTTTCTGCCTGATCGTCAGGGATTGCAACGTTAAATTCTTTTTCAAACTCCATGATTAATTCCACGGTGTCTAAAGAGTCAGCACCAAGATCGTTGGTGAAGCTTGCTTCTGGTGTAACTTCACTTTCGTCAACACCCAGTTTTTCCACGATAATAGCTTTTACTCTTGAAGCGATATCAGACATAGTCTTTATAGTTTAATGATTAATAAATTCAGAGCAAAGAAAAATAAATTATGTTAAATATCAAATCTAAAAACTTTGACAATATTGAGTGAACAATTAATTGTGACAAAAGGTTTCAGTATGGCTATCCAACAGCAGTAAAAGAAATGATTTTGAACAGAAGCTGTCTCTTATACACATC
>NZ_LGEK01000038.1 GCF_001636615.1 Mucilaginibacter sp. L294
AGATGTGTATAAGAGACAGCGTTTATATAATCACAGACAGAAACAGGAAAAATTTACACGTAGGTATGTGCACAGACTTACTTAAAACCCTTAAGTTTTATGGTGAGATGCCAACTTTATTTTTTGACAACGCGCAGCAACTAAACCGCCTTGTTTATTTTGAAGAGATAAATACCGAAGAGCAGGCCATGGAACGCTTTAAAATGGTAAGCACTTTTACACGCCCGCAAAAAGAAAAAATGATACGCCCCGTAAACCCTGATTGGGTTGACCTAACTGCCGGTTTAAAATACGAAAGCGGTGTAAGGGTAAGACCCGCATACGGCAGGCCATCTATACAACAATCACGCCGGGCGGTTACTTTTTAACAAAAACCAAAGCACCCGAGTTCATGCAATATCTTTTGCCGCCCCTGTCTGCAGGGCCGTCATCAAATATATGGCCAAGGTGTAAGCCTGTGCTTTTTTCAACAACCTCGTCGCGGCTCATGCCAAAAGTGCTGTCGTGTACAATTTCAACCTTATTTGGGTCTACAGCCTTTACAAAACTTGGCCAGCCTGTGCCGCTATCGTATTTATCGTCCGAACTGAATAGCACCTCGCCGGTGGCAGCGCTTACATAAACACCTTTTTGGTGATTATCGTAATAAGCATTTTTATATGGCGGTTCCGTACCCTGGTTAACCATTATCTCGTATTGGTTTGGGGTGAGTTTCTTTTTCCACTCCGCAGCCGGTTTGCTTAATCTTCTTTTTTCCTGTGCCGTTTTACTTTGCCCGTTACTATCGCCGCAGCCAATAGCAGCAAATATGCTTATTATAAGGATTGCCAAAATTGATCTTTTCATAATACCTTAGTTACGAATGTTGAGTCGGTACGGATGTCATCACCGCGTCTGATTTTGAATGGCAAAGTGTTAAGCATCAACGGACAAAAAAGTGCATACAAATATTACGCACCCGCCGGCGGCGCACGAGTGTATTATAGCTTACAGAAAATCAATTTCACTAAACTTCACCACTCGCGTAATCAGGTATTAATTGTTAAATGTTAATTTAAGAAATTCGATCTCGTCATTTACTTCTTTTAACTTCAAACCATGAAACTGGAGTGATTTATCCAACGTATTTTCACTTGTTATATCTAACGACAGATCATAATTGCTCAAATCATTTACCTTAGTTGTTATAATCAATTTTGCACTACTTTCAAGAAACGAAGTGATGTCCTTCAAATTGTACCCAACAACTTCAAATCTTGGATAATTGTCAGTTGAAAAACTACTATGCTTAGTCTGCATGGACCGAAAAGATTTTAATTTTGAAGAATCTTGAACAAGCAATTCGTAGTGAGTTACTTTCTGTTTGATCACTTGTATTTTAAAGTTCAGCGACGTGGCCAATAAACTTAAAATAATGTTTTTATCCGGTGAATATTTAAGAATTGTGTTTTTGTAATTGTTGTATTGGGTGGTGTCTGTTCCCAGATTTAAATATATGTCTATCGGTTGCTTCTGTTTTGTTGCAGAATTGGATATGATCCGCGTAGCTGCGCCAAAACCGCTGATCTTTTCAATAAAATCATTTAAAGGGATATTTCCGTAAGAAAGCTGATAAAGATAATCGCCCAAATGTCGTTCAGATCCACTTCCCTCATAAATTCGTTTTGTAGAATCAGCCTGTGCAACGTTAAAGGCAAATAATGCGCGTTGAGCGATAGGCTTATTAACAGCTTTGATATTTGGTGTTGTCGGAGCTATTGGTACAGGTTCGGCAGCTGCATTTAAAATGATCTTGTCAAGGATAGACTTATTTAAGTCACTGGCAATACCTTTCCACCGGATAACGTTATTTTTGTCGATAACGATACAATACGGAAGAAAAATCGCACCAAATTTCTTCATGGTCTCGCCCGATGTATCTATAAGTTTTAAGGCATCCAGTTGTTTCTTAGTTCTGGTAAAAAAACGTTGTACAATGGCTTTGGGTTCATTTGTGATTGTGACAAACGAGATAGCTTTATTTCCGTCGTAAGTTTGGGATAACTTATTAAAATCCGGGAATCCCGCAATACAAGGCGCGCACCAGGTTGCCCAGAAATCGATAACTAATACCTTATTTCGGTAAAAGTTGGGTGTTGGTAGTTGACCAATAGATTGCTGGAAAGCCACTGCAGGGGCCTGTTCCCCTTGTGAGGCTGATGATTGCTGTGCTTTAAGATGGCTAAAAGCACAAAACATAATAAAACTGCAGACTAAAGTTTTTAAAGTCATTATAGTCTAATAGGTAAAATTTAATATTAAGCGGCAAAGGTTAACTATCCTTTGCCGCATTAAATGCATAATCGGTAGCCCAAATTACGCTAAATCGCTACAGTTATTTTTAGAGCCGTCTGAATTTGTACACCCTACTCCATCTTGCGCTGTACAGTTTGTTCCCGAACAGGAAACAGAGCCCTTGGAGCATGTTGCCGAACAAGTGGATGGTGGTGTATAAAAAAGCCCGCCTAAAACATTTTTCATTTCTGCGCGACTAAGTTTAGTTGACGTGTTCATAAGAATGTGATTAAGTTTAACATGAATACCACTTATTGTTTGGTAGTTAACGGTATGTGCCACGTAACATGCAGTTTTTTATAATCGATATAATAATTATGCCGATTGTGTTTTAGGACAGGTTGTAATGCTTAACACACCATCACTTACACTATAACACCCTACGCCGTCACTCGCAGCACAAGTGCCTGAGCAAGAAACAGATGTGCCATTTCCACAATCCGCCTTACACGTTGCGGCAAAGCCGCCGCTGATCATTCGCATTTCCTGTTTACTGAGTTTTTCAAATTTTTTCATAATAAAAGATTGGTTAGTTTTTGCCAAAATCACGCCTTGGCATTTAAGCGGCATATATTAAAAAGTGCATGCATCTTTACTTTGGCCAAAAGTATTTTGTGTGCTATTGAAGTATGTTTAAGTTAAAACTTGTAAGGGTTAGGCAGCCAGAGTTGCCTGTGTTAATGTTGGTATATGCAATTAATGGTAAAGTGGCCTTTGTCAGGCCATTGAAGTTAACCTTATTAGCAACCTTACCGATCTTAAGTGTGTAGTATATAATTTAAAGAAAGACTGGAATAGCTTGGAGGGATTATCCAGTCACTATTACTACTTCTGTTATTACTACCTAAATTTAACTGCTGCGCAAATTTAGCCGTTATGAAAGTCAATTTATCGTTTTTCATTTATAGGTTTAAAGGTTTAGGTAGCCTCGCGCCAGGCAGGTTAGATTAATACATATTTATGATATTTAATCAACAGTTACAATTTTATCTCATGTGTAATTGAAATGTTACAATTCGGAAATATTTTTAATGTTTTAGAAGTCGCAACCTTATGATTTTGGATCTTTGGTTCATTCAGCCTGTAGTCTGTGGTATAAATAAGGTGATGAGAACGTATTAAAGCGTAAGCCTTTATATGTTTTGTTACAGTTTATATCCTGATTTTAAGACCTTGTATTTAATCACCTACCATCCCGGTGTAAAGTTCAACCCAAATACTGGTTTTTTAACATCTGTACGGTTAAACGGAATGGCATAGTAAGGTTCAAGTATAATGGCACCAAACAAATTCAGCCTTAAGGAGATGCCTGCGCTTAAAGCTGGTACGCGCTGGTTGGTGTTATAAATTGTTGTTCCATCGGGGTTGGTGCCTATCACATCCGGCGCTTTCTGGAACTTGATCTGGTCGCCGCCGTTCCATGCTAAACCGGCATCAAAAAACAGGTTAAGATCGGTAAACAGGAATTTTGATTTAATAGCCGCCAGTTTCTCGGGCCCTGTAAAAGGTAAGCGCACTTCAAAGTTTGCCACCGCTATACGGTTACCCGATAGCTGGTCGATAGTAAACCCGTTTTTGTTCGCCGTGTGTCCGTTGTAAAAGGTCTGCGCCTCGTAACCACGGATCAGGAAGGGGTAGCCTACATATAGCGGGTACAGGCCGTTTGTGTTATCCCCAAAACGCCCGTAACCATAAAACCTTGCTGCAAAAGTAACCGGCGCCGCGCGGATGTACTGCCTCAGATCGATAGTAGGCGAGAAAAAATGATAGGTGCCCACATTATACTCGGCCTCTAAACGGAAGCGGTGCCCGCCAAGCGGCGCTGCAATACCCGAGTAGGAATTATCGCCCACCAAAGCCACGTGGGCGCTATATACCGCAAATGACTGCAGGTTTATGCCATAATCGTTCAAAAAATCCTCACGGGATATTTTGTGTTTTTTAAAGTCGATAGCGTTGCCAATAATGGTTTGGTCAACGCCGTTATTATCGGGCGCGGTGGTATAATCGTAATAAGTGCTGTACCTGTCAACCCGGTATGAATACCTTGATGCTGATGTACCCACTTCCGCACGTAGCGAGCGGGAGATAGGGTATGATGCAAAGGCCTGTACGGCATCTTCAAAAGTCCTGATGATATCTGTTTTCTCTTCGTAAACAGGTGTTTGCTTGCCGTTAATATCAATGCTTGTAAAATCGTAACCGTAATTACCCGATTGATACGGGATATGCGAAACCCCAAGGCCGAAATTCCAGCGGCCCTGCTGGTTCAGATACACTACCTGCCCGCCAAAATCATATACCTCACCATTAACAGCTACCCCGGCATAGATTTGGTTACGGCCTAAAATATCTGTGAAAACACCTTGCACACCGCTTGATAAGCCGGCGCCATAAGTACCTATTGATGCGCCAACGCCGCTGCTTGCCAGGTAATCGAGCTTAAATTTTGGTTTGTACGGGGTTGCCTTTATTGAATCGAGCGGGATCTTACGATAGGCTAAAAAGTTATTGAGGTTGGAGTTGATCAAATCGACCCCAACAGAACGCGGCGGTGGCAGCATAGCCGCGTCAAAGTTGGTGGCGCCGGCCTCAACCACAGTAGGTTTAAACTCCGAAGCTTTAGCTGTATAGATAGTGAACTTTTGCGCACGGTAATAGGAGTAGAGCACATCGTCCTTATCAGATAGTGTTAAGGCTGGCGAATACTCTGTAATACCGCTTATACCTGTAAACAAATTGGTCATTTGTTCAATTTTACCGCTTGCCAAAGTGTAGCGGTACATGTTGCGGAAACCGTCGCGGTTTGACAGGAAATAGATCTGCGTGCCATCTGCCGAGTATTGCGGGTTTAAATTATTAGCGCCGTTAAATATGTTCAGGTCGGATATTTTGCCGGTAGCAAGGTCAAGTTCGGCCAGGTTAAAGGTTATTTCCTGCGATAATGATTTATCGTAAGTGGTCCTATCCGTAGAGAATACCACCTTTTTGCCATCCTTTGAAAAACTTGGCTGGTACTCGGTGTATTTGTCGTTGGTAAGCTGCTTTACGCTTTTGGTGTCGAAGTTATACAGGTACAGGTCGGTATGCCCTTCGGCTAATCCCTGTAAAACAATGCTCTTGCCATCGGGCGACCAGGAAAGGTTACTGAATTGCTCGGCCTTTTCCATCGAAATATCATTTAGCAATTTTCCGGATGGTACCTCAATAACCAGCATCCGGTTTCGGCCCTTGCTGAATACGCTGAAAGCAAAACGCTTACTATCCGGCGACCACGCGCCCGACGACTCTATAAAGTTAAACTCGTCAATATGCGTGTTTGATGTACTGCTGGTTAGTTTTTTGATATCGCGCCCGGTTTGGGCATCGGCCAGATAAAGGTCTATACTGAACAAACCTTTTTGCGACAGGTAGGTAAGGTACCTACCATCCGGACTAACCGACGGCGCGGTAATATCGCCCCTTATTTTGGTTGTAATTAATTTGCGCCCGGTTGGTACCTGCGCGGTATCTTTTAAAAATGGCTTATAGGTGTTTTGGATGGAGTTTTTCCAAAGCTGCGACAGTGTTTTATCATCATACCCCAATGTGCGCCTGATGCCATATTGCACCCCAAAGCGCGCCGCGTTTTTAAAGAACGGAACGATGATGGTATCGCCATAGGTAGAACCCAGGAACGACCAAAACGCCTGCCCGTAACGGTATGGGAAATATTTGTTTGAATTGGTTAGTGCCTCAATAGTGGGGATATCATTATTCAGGTAAGCATCGCGCACCCACATGGCGGTGTATGCATCTTTTTTACCTAATGAAAGATATTCGGCCATACCTTCAACCATCCATAACGGCACCTCGCCTGCACGTTCGTACCCTACCGAATCGGCACCAAAAAGCATGTGGTATTGAAACGCGTGCACCAATTCGTGCCCAATAACGTGGCGGGTTAGCTGGTTGGTTTCGGCTATGGGCATAATCACCCTGTTCTTTAAGCTTTCCGTTACACCGCCAAGGCCAACAGATGCATCAATCAGCGTACTTTGTTGAAAATCGGGGTGGTTGCTGTATAAAATAATAGGGTTGGGCTTATTGAATGTATCCCTGAAAACCTGCTGGTGCAGGGTGTACCATAGCTCGCTTTCCTGCGCGAAACGTTTGATAACGCTATCGTTTTTCAGATAGTAGTAGATCTCGAAATGCGGGGTTTTGTAAACCTTAAATTTAAGGTTTTTATAGCGCACCTTGTTTTGCCCAAAGTTTTGCGCGTTAGCCTGCCTGCCGCAAAGCATAGCGGCAATAAAGCATAATAATATAAAGGGATACCTTATGGATAAATTGCAGGGGTAACGTTTATTCATATATCACGTATTATACAATAATGCTAATTTATATTAAATACGTACCCTAAACAAACAAGGTTGCTTATTTTATTTGGCGGGCGGCGGTTTATTTTCGGGGTTACGTCCTCATAAGGCCACAATGTAAGGGCATGCGGCGAAAAAAGGCATAATGTTAATGTACATTGCTCTTATTTCTCCTTCAACTGAAACAATGATTCAGCGTAAGGGTCTGCCTGATAGCTTTCGAGATCGATTTTCGACACATCTATACTTTGTTCCCGACTATTGATCATTATGACCTTATTGGCATAAGAGCCATTTTTTAATTTTAGACTAATACTTAACGGAAAAACAAACAAATCCCCTTCCTGCCGTACGATCAGGCGCTGATCCTGTTGGCGGATACTAAGCAACGGGATTGTTTTATTCTCCAGCCACGGCCGGATCATCGGTGCCATATCTTCCCCGGCTTCCCGGCTTACCACCCGTATGAAATTATTAACATCCTGTTGATTTGAACGGATAAACACACGCATAGCAGCCCCCAAGCGCTCTCTGCCCAATTGTTTTTCAAGCATGTAAAATATCCATGCACCTTTTCCGTAAGACACCCCGCTATTGTTATAGTCATTGTTTAAGTTGGTTTTGCCCTCGTACCCGCCGGTTAGATAATTGCTGCGTTGAGAAGCGAAAAAGGGTTTAATAATTGTATCCGTATAGCGTTTGGCCAGTAAATAAGATTCGCAATAAGTGGCCCAGCCTTCACTCAGGAAGTTTGCTGCCGGCCCGCTTGGGGTAGTCCATCCATGCGCTACTTCATGCCCGAAAATGGCCCTTGGCCGTGGGGTGTTTACGATTAGGTAGCTGCCTTTTGCTGCAGATATAATGGTGTTGTTACTGCGGTTCTTCCAGCCATTGCCGCCACCGGAGCGGTCTTGCACAATACCAAGGTAAGTGCTGCGGGCCGGGCCGAACCTGTCACTTAGTATATCGCTTGTCTCCGCGAAATAGCGGTAAAGCGTATCACGTGCCGGTTCAAAATCTTTAGTGGCGTATATTACAAGGTTTGTGTTATCCTTTTGCTGCCTGCTAACCTGCCAGCCTTTATCATAATAAAGAGAGAGGGCAAAAGTTGGGTTTTCTGAGCGTGCTGCAATAAATCTTAGCTTCCCTGAAGTGCGATCCGTTTGGGGCAGGCTGGTAGACAAGGGGTAATCTACAGGTAAACTACAATGAACCACAAATTCAGCACGGTCATTGGGGCTTGAGTAGCTGAAAAAAGGATGCCAGCAATACTGATTACGGACATGGCCATAAGTAGCGCCAAAGTATCCTGAATTAACGTTTTTATCATCACTTTCTACTTGCAGGGAATAACGCAGTAGTAATTGTTGTTGCTGTTTGAGTGGGGCCGCTACCCAAAGCAACCCACCATCAAAACTATAAGGAACCTTTTGGCCGTTCAGTGATACAATGCTTAAGCCGGCCCTGTGATTCAGCCGCACTGCAAAACCATTCCTATCCTTAACATTAATTGTCAGGGTATCATTAACGGCCATGCCCTCGCCGGGTTTAACCTCCAACCCAATATGTTGAGAAATGATCTGGTTTAATCGATCAAACGCAATACGATCTGCTATTTGCCAGTTTGTCCCGTTCTTTTTCAACAGGTAAATTCCACTGTAGTGCAGCGCGCTATTGGTTTCGTCGCCGGAGTTTCCTGAAATTGGTAAACCCGTCAGGAGGATAAATGCGCTTTCTTTAGAAATCCGCAACACCTGGTGGGCACCTGCTTTACGACTGATGTTTTTTTGCACCAATTCCGCATAATAATTTTGAATCTCCTCCAGCGGCATCAGCTGATTGAAGCGGGCTGTGTCATTTTTCACAAACGCAGTATCTATAGCTGCCAGGGCCTGTTCAATTTTAATATTATGTTTGATACCCTGCCCGTAACCGGTAATTACGCTGGTTAAAAGTGCGAAGGTCAAAATCAGGCATTTGAAAATATTCAGACAATTTTTCATAATTGTCTACAAGACGCTGTAAGCAGGCGGTTGTGACACAACCGTCATAATATTACCTGATGTCCCCGCAGGTTTTTTTGAAAGAGGTACTAAGCCCCAAGGCAGGGCATCGCAGGGTCCACCATGTGAGCCCCTGCGGTGACAAAAAAACAAACAAGATTGCTTGTTATTTGGTGGTCGGTGGTTTATTTTCAGGGTTCTCCTCGGTTGCAGGCACGCTTATAGGCGCGGCTGTAGTATCCATAGGCATCTCCTTCAAACTATCTGTGGCTGTTGTATCCTCCCGTATAACAGGCGATGGGCACATATACTCCTTGGTTATTTTTACCCAGGGCTTAGGGAAAGGCCCGTAAGTATAGCCCGAGTTTGGATCGGCGTACACCTTTTCCATAAATGTTCCAAAAATGGGCAGGGCTGTGTGCGAGCCTTCGCCGGTTTCTGAGTTGGTAAAGTGTACGCTGCGGTCATCGGCACCAACCCAGATGCCTGTTACCAGGTCTTTGGTGATACCCATGTACCAGCCGTCTACGTAATCGCTCGAGGTGCCGGTTTTGCCGCCTATCTGGTTGTTCTTTTTCCAAAGGCTCGGGTATTCCCATAAGGCCTGCGAGGTACCGCCCGGTTCTTCCATACCACCACGAAACATGTATAGCATCAACCATGCGGTTTCTTCGCTTAAAACGCGTTCGGCCTTTAAGGTAAACTCCTGGATAATGTTACCCTTTTGATCGGTTATTTTGGTTACTAATAATGGGTCAACCTTTTCGCCTTTGTTAAGGAAAGTGCTGTAGGCGCGTACCATTTCATATACAGAAACATCATTTGAGCCCAATGATACTGATGGTACCGATTTTAGCGGACTTTCGATCCCTATTTTATGGGCATATTGTACAATTTTATCCCAACCCACATGCTCGGTAACCTGCGCGGTAATGGAGTTTACAGATTTACCCATAGCCCAGCGTAACGACATCTCGCGGTACGAGAAGTGGAAATCGGCGTTGTTGGGTTGCCAAACATCATCCTTGCCGTTGTCTTTAAATTTAATGGTTACGGGTTTGTCGGTAAATTTATCGCAGGGGGTAAAGCCGTTATCAAGCGCGGTTACGTAGGCAAAAGGCTTAAATGTTGAGCCCGCCTGGCGTTTGGCCTGGTTTACGTGGTCGTAATTAAAATATTTATGGTCTATTCCGCCCACCCAAACTTTAATTTTGCCGGTTGATGGCTCCATGGTCATCATGCCGGTGTTCAGTATTTTGGTGTAGTATTTTATCGAATCAACGCTGGAGAAGGTGGTGTCCCTGTCGCCATTCCAGGTAAACACGCTCATGCGTTTCTTTTTCTCAAAGTAGTTGTTTATCTGCGCGGTATCGCCGTTATATTTTTTGCTTAGCAGCTTATAAATGGGCAGTCTTTGCTCGGCCTTCAGTAAAAAGTCTTTTATTTCAACACCTTTACTATCGCGCCATGGGTTTTTATTACCCCACAGGTTATTAAAGCGCTTTTGCAGCATTTTCATTTTTTGTGCAACGGCTTCTTCAGCGTATTGCTGTAGTTTAGAGTCGATAGTGGTGTAGATCTTTAACCCATCTTCATAAAGGTCGTAATCGTTTTGCTTGCACCATTTATCCAGCCATTTTTCAACCGCGCGGCGTATGTATGAATCTCCCTGGCCGGTATTATCACGGTAATTCAGGTTCAGGTTTAACGGGAGGGCAACGTTTGCGGTGTACTCCGGTTTTTTCAGGTAACCGTATTTCTCCATCTGGCTCAATACTACGTTGCGGCGCTCAAGTGCTTTTTCGGGATTGGTTTTGGGGTTGTAGGTTGATGTAGCCTTCAGCATCCCAATTAAAGTGGCAGCCTCGGCAGGGTTAACATCAATAGGTGATTTATTGAAGTATTTTAGCGTAGCCGTTTTTATACCGAATGAGTTATTGCCAAACGGCACGGTATTTAAATACATGGTTAGTATTTGCTGCTTATTGTACTGATGCTCAATTTTATAGGCTGTTATCCATTCCTTACACTTAAAAACCACGGTGCGTAAAAGCGGGATATGCCTGATGAGCCCCTGCGATTTACGCTTACGGGTGCTGAAAAGGTTTTTTGCCAGCTGCTGGGTAATGGTGCTGCCACCGCGTCGGTCGCCTTTTGCTGTGGAAACCAAACTACCCATAAAGCCCAAAAAATCCACCCCGCCATGTTTGTAAAAGCGCACATCCTCGGTTGCAACCAATGCATTTACAAGGTTAGGGGAGATGCTTTTATAATCAACAGGGGAGCGGTTCTCTTTGTAAAAACGGCCGATAAGTTTACCATCGGCGGTGTACACTTCTGATGATACCGACATGGTGGGCGTTTTAATATCCTCCATATCAGGCGAGTAGCCAAAAAGCCAAAGGAAGTTTATCTCGATGGCGCAGAAAAAGACGATAATAAAATATATAAATACGGTAAAATAGCGTAGATACCGGTTCTTTATCTCTCTGAACATTGGGTAAAGATGTAAAATTATGCGCCCAAATCATAACGGGCGATTGACAAATAATTAACAACGCAATTTTAACAAGTAAATTTTAAGTTAACATGTTTGCGTAGAGAAAAATTTTAGTTACAATTTAAATATAGTTAACCACAAAGGGCACAGAGGTTTTCACAGAGAACGCAAAGAACAAGCGCTACGGTTACATTAATTCGTATCTTAACCTTACGCCAAGACGCAGAAATTAAAAACCCGTTGCTGCGTCTTGGCGTCTTTGCGTGAAAAAAAAGCTTTGTGCACTTGTGTTTCTTTCTCAGTACACTCTGTGGTTAAAAATCCAAACTAAAAGCCTTTTCATCAGTATATTAATAAATGAAAAAGATAATCACCATAACACTCATTATGGCATCAGCATATACCGCTATGGCACAAAAGCTTATCGAGGTGGCATCCTTTGGGCAAAACCAGCCTATTGGGGTTACTGTTGCACCAAAAACCAACCGCTTGTTTGTTTCCTTTCCGCATACCGAGCCTTATTTATATGGCTTAACCGAAATTGTGAACGGGCAACGCGTACCATTTCCCGATGCGGAATGGAATAAGGTTGATACCACCGCAACAGAAACCCATTTTGTAAACGTACAGGACCTGTATGCCGATTATCAGAACAACCTTTGGGTGCTTGATTCGGCACCGGGCGGCGGTGCGGCTGTTATCGGCGACAGCAAAAAGAAAGAGGGTAGGTTTAAGCTGTTAAAGATTAGCCTGGATGATAATAAAGTACAGCGTATTTATACGTTTGACGACCTCCCCAAAGACAAAAGCGCGCTGAATGATATGGTGATCGATAACATCCGCCAACTTGCCTACCTGTCTGACCCCGGGCAGCATGCCATTGTTATTCTCGACCTGCAAAGCGGCAAAAGCAGGGTAGTGCTGAAGGATGATAAGTCGACAGTGGTGGAACCTGGGCTTAAACTGCACCTGGATGGTAAAGATGTGGTTGATACCAACGGCAACCCATTTGTATCAAACGTAAACGGTATTGCGCTAACCAGCGATGCCCGGTGGTTTTATTTTAGGGCTATCAACCAAACCAAACTCTACCGCATAGCCACCGAATATTTATCAAATATTACCCTAACCGATACAGACCTGAGCGCCAAGGTTGAAATGGTTGCCGAAACCGGTATTTGCCACGGGATGATAGCCGATAATGCAGGCAATATTTACCTGAGCGACTCGCCCGACCAAGCTATACAGTACGTAACACCCGATAGAAAAGTGCACTTTTTAGTGAAAGATAACCGCCTGTTATGGCCCGACTCCTTCGGTATTGGTAATGATGGTTACCTGTACCTGAGCGCCTCGCAAATGAACCGCCTGCCAAGGTATAATAATGGAGAAAACAAGGTGGAATACCCGTACAGGGTTTATAAGGTTAAACTGCCGAAGCAGTAGCATCATTCACAAAAAAACGTTCTTCGGTATGGGTGGAATGTACAGCAAGTTCGTCACCTACACTGATAATCTCATTGCTGTTAAAGGCCAGGTTTTGGCCAAACAGGATCTTGGCCCCTTTACGGCGATAACCGGCAAGCGTTTTAAGCGGTTCTTTACTTTTGGCGATGGTTTCCTGGTTAATGGTGGTCATTACACAACGCGCGCAAAGCTTTACGCCGTACATATCAACGCCATTTATGGTGATATGGTTCATCAGGTCTTCGCTATAAGGTTCGCCACCGGTAAACACAATGTTTGGCCTGAATCGGTTCATGGGCAGTTTTTCTGCTAAACGAGTGTTCAGGTCATTCAGTGAAGCTTGCCCGATAAGCAGTGCAGGGTAGGCATCCGCAAAAGAAGCGATAGTACCCTGGGTGGTATATCTTGGATCTGCCGCGCGATGGGTTGCATCAGGCATGTAAACCAGGCGGGTAGGGATGCCAAGCTTTACGGTAAACCAGGCATCAACAGCATCGCTAACCAATTGGCCGGTGCAGGTATCGTCCCATATCGTCACATCAAGCAAATCATCCTTTAAAGGTACAAACGGAATATTTATGGTCGAGCCATCCGTAGTATACGTAACCTTTAATGCATCTGCTAAAATTTCAAGCTTAAACAGGGCCATTTGCGCATGTTCGCGTTGGGATAGGAAGCGGTTATCGTCGTCTATCAGCATCCAGCGGCGGTCGTGCTGCAGGCCACGGTCGGTTAATTGCGCGGTGGTGAGGGCAATACCGCCTAATGATTTTATAGGGTAAATAAACAGCTGGCTAATGGTAAGCATATCACAAAAGTAACGCTTTGGCGTATGATTTTTAAACCCATTTATAATTGTTTAAAATACAGTTGATTTATTGACTATTAATTAATAGTATTGTTAAACCAATAACCCACCGGTTCTTCTAAACCGGTTTATAACCTTAAAATATGTCAATAAACGCACCCAACATTAATGGTAAGGCTACGGCCAATAACACGTATGATGCAATTGTAATAGGATCGGGCATAAGTGGTGGATGGGCTGCCAAGGAGCTTACCGAACGCGGCCTGAAAACCATTATGCTGGAACGGGGCTCGAATTACGAACACATAAAAGATTATAAAACAGCGCAATACAATCCATGGGATTTTGAACACCGTGGCAATGTAACGCAACAGCAGCGTAAAGAGCGCCCGGTAATATCACGCGCATGGGGAGCCCAGGAAGCCGTAATTGATGCCTGGGCCAATGAGCAGGATGCACCTTACGCCGAAGTGAAACCCTTTAACTGGTGGCGATCATACCGCCTGGGTGGCCGGTCAATTTTATGGGGGCGCCAAAGCTACCGCTGGAGCGACCTTGATTTTGAAGCAAACGATAAAGATGGCTGGGCGATTGACTGGCCCATCCGTTATAAAGATATAGCCCCATGGTATGACCATGCCGAAAAGTTTGCCGGTATCAGCGGCTCTATAGAAGGCATCCCCAACCTGCCCGACGGCCATTTTTTACCGCCGATGGACCTGAACTGGGTAGAGCGCGATGTGGCGGCAAGCATCAAAAAACAATTCGGCAGGCACATGATCATTGGGCGGGTTGCCAATTTAACAAAGCCTATTCCTTACCGTACCGCCTGCCAGTTTCGTAACAGATGTTGGGAGGGCTGCCCGTTTGGTGGGTACTTCAGCACACAATCATCAACCCTGCCTGCCGCTTTACGCACCGGGAATTTGACGGTTAGGCCGCAATCTATCGTTACCCGGATATTATATGATAAGGATACCCAAAAAGCCAAAGGGGTAGAAGTGCTGGATGCTGTAACCAACAAAACCTACGAGTTTTATGCCAAGGTGGTATTTGTAAATGCCTCGGCGTTGAACAGTGCCTGGGTGTTGATGAATTCGGCAACGGATATTTGGGAAGGCGGCCTGGGCAGCAGCAGCGGCGAACTTGGCCATAATATTATGGATCATCACTATAACCTTGGCGCCAGCGGCGAAGTGGAAGGTTATGAGGATAAATACTTTTATGGCCGCAGGGCAAATGGCCCTTATATAGTGCGCTTTGCCAATGTTGGTAACGATAAACGCGATTACCTGCGTGGTTTTGGCTACCAGGGTGGCGCAGGCCGTAACGGCTGGAGCCGCGAAATTGCCGAAATGAATATCGGTGCCGCTTACAAAGACGAACTATCTGAACCGGGGGCCTGGAGGATAGGTTTTGGTGGCTTTGGCGAGCTGTTGCCGTATCACGAAAACAAAATAACCCTCGATAAAACCCGTAAGGACAAATGGGGGTTACCAATCCTTTCTATGGATGCCGAAATAAAGGATAACGAGAAAAAGATGCGCATAGATATTGTGCAGGAAGCCAAAGCTATGCTGGAAGCTGCCGGAGTTAAAAACGTAGAAACGCACGACAGCGGCCACAATATTGGCGATGGCATCCACGAAATGGGTACTGCGCGCATGGGCCGCGATCCTAAAACATCAGTGCTTAATGCACATAACCAGGTTTGGGATGCTAAAAACGTATTTGTAACCGATGGTGCCTGTATGACCTCGTCTGCCTGCCAAAACCCATCATTAACTTATATGGCGCTTACCGCGCGTGCGGCAAATTTTGCCGCCGATGAATTGAAAAAAGGGAATATTTAGAATAGATACAAGAATCAAGACATAAGAATCAAGACAAAATATATAACTATGAAGATCAAAAATATCGTTACTACCTTAATGCTTATTTGCCTTGTTACGGCTATAAGCTGTGCCAAGCCGAAACCCAAAGTGCTTATTTTTTGCAAAACAGCAGGCTTTCACCATGAATCTATAGCGGTGGGGATCCCAGCTATTATACAATTGGGTAAAGAGAATAACTTTGATGTAGATACTACTACCAACGCTGCATTATTTACACCTGATAATTTAAAACAATACGCTGCTGTAATATTTTTGAGCACTACAGGAGATGTGTTGAACGCCGAGCAGCAAACAGCTTTTGAACAATACATAAAGGCCGGCCACGGTTTTGTGGGCGTACATGCCGCTACCGATACCGAGTACGACTGGCCATGGTACGGTAACCTGGTTGGCGCTTACTTTAAAAGCCACCCCAGCAAACAGCAGGAAGCTAACTTAAATATTGTAGACAGGAACTTTATCGCAACCAAGCATTTACCCGCAACATGGCGCAGGCTTGATGAATGGTACAACTACAAATGGATAGCAAGCGATTTGCATGTATTGATCAAGATAGATGAAAAAAGCTACACCGGTGGCGAGAACGGTGATAACCACCCGATGAGCTGGTACCATACTTATGATGGTGGCCGTTCCTTCTACACCGCCCTTGGCCATACCGATGCCTCTTATGCAGATCCGCTTTATTTAAAGCATTTGCTTGGCGGGATACAATATGCAATAGGGAAGAAGTAATTGAACCGTCAGCAATAACGCGCGAAGCTTTAAACCAAACAGTCATGCTGAATGTAGTGCAGCAGCTATCGCCGACATGAAAATCGGACATGCAAAGTTCGCGAATAGATCCTTCGCGATGCTCAGGATGACAAGTAGTAAAATATTAATCCCACAAAAAAAGCCCGCTTCATTAACTGAAGCGGGCTTTTTCTATAATAAGTGTCTTATTAATCTAAACCACCGTGGCGGTTAGCTTTTACCTGTGCAGGCCATTTGCCGGGTTGGCCGGTTACGTTGCTTACAGGTAGGGTAACCTTATCGTGTGGTAGTTTTGCAGGGTCTTCGCTGGCCATGTAAATCAATATGGCGGTAAGGATTGCGTTACTGCGCAGGTCGTCAAATACTACTTTATCGTAGGTGTCGCGGTTGGTGTGCCAGGTATAGTTACCGTACGACCAACTGTTAGAGCTTAACGAGAAGCCCGGTGCGCCTACGGCCACAAACGATGCAAAGTCAGACCCGCCGCCGCCCGGCGAACCCGGGAAATTAGTTTTGATCTGGTGGCGGATGGTATCCGGCACAGCCTCTAACCAGCGGCTGATGAAATCGCCGGCCTTTTCAAAGCCTTGTCCGCCAATGTTAACCACGCGGCCTGTACCGTTATCCTGGTTAAACAAAGCCTGCAGGTTGGCAACAATTTCGGGGTGGTCTTCAACAAACGCGCGCGAACCGTTAAGCCCCTGCTCTTCACTTGCCCAGTGGCCAACCAGTATGGTACGTTTTGGATGCGGGTACACTTTCTTTAGGATGCGCATAGCCTCCATCATGGTTAGGGTACCTGTACCGTTATCAGTAGCGCCGGTGCCGCCATCCCATGAATCAAAGTGGGCCGAAAGCATCACATATTCATCAGGTTTTTCGGTACCTTTTATCTCGCCAACAATATTAAAGGTTGGTACAACACCAAGCTCTTTCGATTCGGCCTGTATCGTGATCTTTGGTTTCTCGTTGTTATCGGCAAGGCGGTACAGCATCCCGTAATCCTCTAAAGCAATATCAACAGTAGGGATGGTTTTGGTATAAGCGCCAAATATTTTATCCACCCCAAAACCTGCCGACCAGTTATTGGTAACTATCCCGGCGGCGCCTGCTTTTTCAAGTGCAACAGGCAGGGTTCTGGTAGTAAAGCCAGTATTGCTGATGCGTTTGCGCCATGCATCGGTTTGGGCGGTGCGGGCAGCCTTCATTTTATCTATCGATCCGCTTAGGGCAAATTCCTTCCAGTTATCATCGGGCCTGCCGGTTGGCTGGTTCATAGATATCATTACAAATTTACCCTTTACAGCAGGCAGCCATTTTTGGAAGGCTACCGAATCTGTAACTTCAGGCAAAACAATCACTTCGGCGGTAATCGGTTTTTTCATGCCGGGGCTCCAGGCAAGTTGTGTACCTTCTATGCTGTGTACACGCGGGTAAACCATATCAATATGCGTTATACCGCGTTCCCAGCCACGCCATTCGCCCCATTTTTCCTGGCGGGCGGTAATACCCCAACCTTTGTATTTATCAAGCGCCCATTTGCCGGCCTTATCAAAGCCGGGGGTGCCTACCAGGCGCGGGCCAATACCGTCAAATAGCTCATGGGCCATTTTTTCCAGCTGGGAGTTATCCGTGGCCTCTTTCACAATATTATCAACAACCGCGTTTTTGGTTTGTGCAAACGCGGTGCTACCGGCAAATAATGCCGATGCCATCATTAGTTTGGTAAAGTTTTTCATATCAGTTTGATATAGGGCTTAGTTTATAAGCGAATGTATAAAATACAGGGCTTAAAACATATTATGAGTGGAGGTGTAACAAGTTTGTTAGACTGTTTGGGAACTTAACCACAGAGGACACAGAGGTTTTCACAGAGAGAACGAAGAAGTATCTCAATAAAACAATGAATATACACTTTGTGACCTCTGTGGTAATCAGTTTAATATTTCTCTGTGCCCTCTGTGGTTAAAGCAATAATAAACTTGGCCTGATTAATGCTTAATAATCAACAGATAAACATCATTAAGCATTATGGCACAGTTAGACGTTCAACCAAAGCGCAAAAGCCCGGTATTTATATGGCTTATATTTGCAGTTTTAGCAATAGCAACCGCTGTTTTGTTATACCGCGGCTGCAACCGTTCGGCCCCTTTAAGGGTTGCCACAAGCGATACCTTAGCAAAAGATACCGTAAAAGCGGATAGCAATGTTATTGTAACCACCCAGCCCGACTGGAACGCCATTGATTTTAATATCCCAAAAACATCATACGATGAGGTTACCGATACGGCCATTATTGTAAAGGGCAATGCTCAGTACACCATTTACAGCCTTGGCGAAAATATATTATTCCCGGCCAATAAAAGCACCTTACAAGCGGAGGCTGCCGGGAAATTACACCAGGTGTCGGCATCATTACTAAAACGGTATAAAACTGCGGAGATAGCCATATACGGGCATACAGATTCGGTTGGTTCGGCGGATGATAATAAAGCCCTGGGTACCGCCCGTGCCAATGCCGTTAGGGATTGGATGGTAAACGAAGGGCATTTGAATGGCGCTAAGATCTCTGTTCATTCCTTAGGCGAACAAAAACCCGTAGCTCCTAACACTACCGCAAAGGGCCGCGCGCAAAACCGGAGTGTAGAAATAGTAGCTTATGCTACCGGTGAAAAAAATTAACAAACCTATAATACATAATACAATGGACGATAGCACAGATAATTACAATTTGCAGGAACTAAGCGAAAGTGATTTTGAAATAGTTGATGATCAGCCCGAAATATTTGGCTGGAACGTAAGAGATACGCACCGCAATAAAGTAGGTGAGGTGTACGAATTGCTTTTTAACCCCGATACCCGTAAGGTGCGGTATATTGTGGTTGATATGGAAAGTAATGATGCCGAACTGGAAGAAGGACGCGTTTTGGTGCCCATAGAAATAGCAGATTTTGACCTGGAGAACGATGAAGTGAAATTGCCGGGTGTAAGTATTACTAACTTATTGGCATTGCCACTTTATGAACGCGGCCGTATAATAGATAAAGAAACCGACGAAGAAATCCTGCTTGCGCTTGATAAAGCAGAAAAAGATGCACCGATACGGCCGGGATCTATACACGTAAGCCAAACAAAATTTTACCCCAAAAATGAAGAAGGCTTTATTGCGGGGGATGATAATGCGTAAATCAGCAGCACACAGGGCATAATAACTAAAATGTCATTTCGAACGAGGTACGAGGAGAAATCTTGTTCAAATTACAGGTAGCGAACTTTTGTATTCGCCGCAGGGTCTTCTGAAAGAGAACTTGCGAGGACGAACAAACAGGTGTGTTAGTCCGAGCGCCTGTTGAAGACTACCTCAAAACATTCTCCGTGACCTTGGCAATATCCTGGGCTATTTTATTGATAAAACCCAGCTGGTCTTTCATTAAAACATCCTCCTCGGTAAGTGGTACCGGCGCAACTTCGGGCTTTGGCGGGATATCCGTTTTTGGCGGTGCTACCGGCGGGATAATAATTTCGCCATCCAACTTTTTATCCGTTTCTTTTAATACAGCAATACTACGTTTTACCAGCTTTAACATATCGGCGTGCGGGGTTTTTTGCCCCGATCTGATCAATGCTGAAGCGATATTGGCCGAATAAGATGCCAGGATATGGTTAAGCACCACAAATTTATGCAGGTCCTTAATGTTACGCTGTTTGCTTTTTGGCTCGGAGGTCATCCGCTCAAAAGTGGCCGATAAGTTGGCCGAGTTTACATACACATCCTTACGGGCAAGCTTGTACTCGGTTATCTCAACAACTTTGCCTGATATGCTTTCTGAGATCTTTTGCAGGTAATTGATATCGGCCGTAATAACCGATTTTAAGATCAGCTGGATCTGTTGGAACTCCCAGGTAGGGAACAGTACATAACTGGCAATAAACGCAATGCCCGAACCTATCAGCGTATCAATAACCCGCTCCTGGAAAACGTTTATAGTGCCCAATCCCAAAAACTTAAACAGGATAAGCACATAGGGTGTCATAAATATTACCGCCACAATATAGTTTATCCTGATAAAGCTGTAGGTGCCTATCATTAAAGCTACCAGTATAATAAACTGCGCTGTTTTACCGGGGATGAAATTCAGTATCAGGATACCGATAGCGCCACCGGCAATGGTACCTATTAAACGCTGGTAATTGCGTTGTTTTGAAAGGCTGAAGCCCGGCTTTAGTATTACAATGATGGTTAACAGCACCCAATAGCTATGCCCGCCTAACGAGAAGTTCTTGGCTGTGATAAAGCCCACCAAACAAACTAGGGAAACCCTTAAAGCATGTTTAAATGCCCCTGAATTAAAAGAGAAGTTATCCCATAAAATATGCGGGGCAAAATCCTGGTGGGTTACAAATTTAGAATACTCTACACCGGTAGGGCTTTGTACCAAGCTGTCTGATGCTTTGGAGTGGTAGTATTTATAAATGTTAGAGATGCTTTTGCTCAGGTCGCGCAGGTTAATCAGGATCTTTTTTAATACCAGGTTACTGGTTTCCTTATCATCGGCACCAATGGTATCAATCCGGCGTTTCAGGTGTTCTAAACGCAGCTCAAGGTTGCTCAGTTTCTCGGGGCGGGTGTTGGCCAGTACGGCGTAGCCAATGTTGTCCAGGTCATCAGCCACGTGCTGTAAAAAATCGGCAATTTCTGATAAAATACCTGTGCTTTCAAATTTCTCGCGGATGTAGTCATAATCATAGTGGGTAGCCATGATCTGTTCAAACATATCTACCAGGTCAATAAAAGTAAGCACCAGTATCCTGCTGGCCGCAGTTGATTCTTTTACCAGCAAGCGGCTTTTAAAAAGTATCTCCCTTACGGCGTCCTGGTGGTTACTTACCTGTATCTGCTGCAAAACAAGCTTGCGATAGTTTTCGTCAATATTGGTTCCTTGTTTATAAAAATCGGCCTTTATCCGCAGGAAACGGGCTATATCGGCAACATTCTCACCCAGGGTTTGCTGTGCAGCCCTGTAGGGGCGGATGCCAAAAAATACCAGGCTGAATATCATATACCACAACCCGCCCGCCAAAATAGTAAGCGAGTATATGGGCACCTCTGCCGGGGCTACGGCCTTATCCATCATAAATATCATCACCAGTAAGGCCGATGTACCCACCGATGCTGCCCTGTTACCATAAACGGTAAGCATAGAGAACAGGAAGGAAAACAGAGTGATCTCTAACCCTAAAGTAAAAACATTGAACCGGGCATAACCCGTAATCAGGGCTACGGCAAGCAGTATCCCATTGCTGGCAGCCATGGCATTGCGTTTGTGCGAAATTGGCCCGGGGCCATCAACCGTACAGATACAAACCGCGCCCAGCGACATGGTGAGGCCGAGTGTGAAGTAGTCTAAATACATCAACACCAGCGCGGGGGTGATGATGCCGATGGTCATGCGCAACCCGTCAGAAAAATACTGGCTGTAAAAAAAGCTTTTTATTTCTCTTTTGTGGTTGTTCATCTACTAATTATTGGGTGTCGGTTTTATCCTGCAAAATTAAACAAATAAAACGTGTACAGTTTCGTAAAAACAATAATTGCATTAAAATGTACTAACTGTTATTAATTTTTTAGTTTTTACCGTATTTTAATTTTAGATAGTTAAATTCACGGCGTAATAGATTATCTAATCTTTGTAAACCTGTACTAATTATGCCATCAACCTTAAGGCTCAGTCAAAAAGAATCTATCTTTAATCACGAAGTTGTAAAGCGGTTTGAGCTGTACAACAGCTTGTTTCAAACACTGCCTTTTTACCAGGTTAAAGATACAGGCATCCTGTTGCCCTTCTTCAGTTCGCATTGCGATAAAGGGACGGCCGACCAGCTTTCACCTACAGATATCATTGAGTCGTTCTTCAAAAAATATGTACCCAATGTTGACCACCGAGAGCAGCTAAACCGCCTGTTCAGGTTTATACAATATATTGAACGCCAGGTGGTTTTATTTGATGCAATTGAAGATTCATCCTTTAGCAAGGTTGGCCGTGTTGATGATACCGGTACGCTGCAAAGCATGGTGCAACAGGCATCGCAAAGCGAGCAGGCCAGGGCAAACATCAGCAAGCAGTTAAAAGATTTTTCGTTACGCCTGGTGCTTACCGCGCACCCTACACAATTTTACCCGGGCACAGTGCTGGGTATCATGACAGATCTGATTGAAGCACTAAAAACCAACGATATCCCATCTATTGACGGCCTTTTACAGCAATTGGGTAAAACGCCGTTCTTTAATAAAACCTCGCCAACCCCGGTTGATGAGGCCGTGAGTTTGGCTTGGTTCCTGGAGAATGTATTTTATAATGCCTTATCGGGCATCCAGTCAAAATTGGAGGACGAGTTTGATATTGAGGGTAACCCGCAGGTGCTTGAGCTTGGCTTTTGGCCGGGCGGCGACCGCGACGGTAACCCCAATGTAACTACCGAAACCACCCGGTCGGTTTCGACTTTACTAAGGCAAAGTATTTACCGCTGCTATTACCGCGATTTCAGGAACCTGAAACGCCGTATTACTTTCCGTGGTTTTGCCGATACCATCAGCAAACTGGAAACGGTACTGTATGATAACGCTTTTAACCCACAGGATGCCCCAAAAGACCTGCAACCCGAATTGCTGAAATTGCTGAAAACCATGCGCCAAACGCTGGTTACCGAGCACGACAGCCTTTTTGTGAACATTGTAGATAACCTGATCCAAAAGGTGAACCTGTTCGGCTCATACTTTGCTACACTTGATATCAGGCAGGATAGCCGCGTGCTGCGCGATGTATTTAAATACACCACCGAAAAGGTTTATACCGGCGTGCCAAAAAACTACGCCGAAATGAACGAAGAGGCCAAAATAAAAAGCCTGCCGTTTAACCAGGCCGATTTTAAATGCCCCGATACTGCCGACAGCCTAACCCGCGATACGCTGGATACCATCAGGCTGATGAAGCAAATTCAGCATAGCAATGGCGAAAAAGGCTGCCAGCGTTTCATTATCAGCAACTGCCAGCAGGCATCAGATATTTTGCAGCTGATAGCCCTGTTTTTGTGGAGCGGATGGGAAAAAGATAAGCTAAGCGTTGATTTTATGCCATTGTTTGAGACCGTTAACGATCTTATACACGCCAGCGATGTAATGGAGAAATTATACACGCATCCATTCTACAAGGCGCATTTAAAGAAACGCGGCAACAAGCAAACCATTATGCTGGGCTTTAGCGACAGCACCAAAGATGGCGGCTACCTGATGGCCAACTGGAGCATATACAAAGCCAAGGTGGAATTGACCGCCATGGCCCGCAAATACGATATTACCCTGGCGTTTTTTGATGGCAGGGGCGGCCCGCCGGCACGTGGCGGTGGTAAAACGCACCGCTTTTACGCCTCAATGGGTAAAGAGATAGCTAACGAACATATCCAGCTGACCATACAGGGGCAAACGGTGAGTTCGCAATATGGTTCGGTGGAAACGGCAAGGTTCAATACCGAGCAGTTGATCAACGCGGGTATTATCAGCGCGCTGCATCCAAACCATAACGACCTGCTGGATAATAAACACAAAGCGCTGATAGCCGAAATGGCTGAAGAAAGCCACGGCCTGTTCCTCGCCTTGCGAGCGCACCCGCTGTTTATGGAATACCTGGAGAACTATAGTCCGCTGAAATTGCTGTCGCATATCAACATCAGCAGCCGTCCAACCAAGCGTAATGCGGGTGCCAAACTGAAACTGGAAGACCTGCGTGCTATCAGTTTTGTAACTTCATGGAGCCAGCTAAAACAGAACATCCCGGGCTTTTATGGTGTGGGTACCGCCTTAAAGAAAATGAAAGACGGCGGTAAATGGAAGGAAGTGAAAGAGCTTTACCAAAACTCGGGCTTCTTTAAAACCATGCTGGATAACTGTATGATGTCTATGACTAAATCCGACTTTAGGGTTACAGCTTACATGGCTAAGGACAAAAAGTTTAGTGCTTTCTGGAAGGGGCTGAAAGCAGAGTACGAGCTAACCCGCGATATGCTGCTGGCACTAACCGATACCAAAGTACTGATGGAAGAGTTCCCTGTCGACAGGCGCTCTATTGCCATCCGCGAGAAGATTGTATTACCACTGGTTATTATACAACATTATGCCCTGCAATGCCTTAATAACACTGATGATGAGGAACTGACGGGCATTTATAACAAGCTGGTAATACGTACGGTTTACGGTATTGTTAATGCGGGAAGGAATTTGGCATAAAGTCTAAAAGATTTGACAACTTTTAAAAAGTTGCCAAATCTAATAATCGAAGATTGCCACACTACACTTGCAATAACGGTTGGTGAAAGCTCAATCATTAAGTTTTTGTAAACAGAAAGGGATAATACGTGTTACGTAAGTTTTATTAGCTTAATATTTACGATGAAAAGAACATTTTATATTGCCCTGGCATTGGTTACCCTGCTCGTTGTACAAGCCTGTAATAACAAAAAAGCCAAAAACTATAATAATATAAATAAGGCTAACGAGGAGGGGATCTCTTTCGTGAAGGCTGCCCTTGAATCTGGCGCAGCCGAAATAAAGGTATCGCAACTGGCCTTAACAAATTCCCAAAACCCGGAAGTACTGGCGTTTGCGAAAATGATCATCGCCGACCATACCGACGCTGATGTCGAATTGAAGAAGATCTCGGGCAGTAAGGCGACTAATGATACCCTTACCGCTGCTCATGAGCATTTACTAAGCAGCTTATCTGGTAAAAAAGGCCACGATTTTGATAAAGAATACATGCAGGCCATGGTTAACGACCACGAAAATGATATACTGGTTTTTAAAATGGGCGAAGATAACACCGATAAAAAGCTAAAAGACTTTGCCGACAAAACTTTACCAACGTTACAGCAGCACCTGAAACAGGCAAATGCTGTTTGCCTTGGCCTAAAATAGTTTTAACTGTTGTTGCACAGGTGGTTTAGCTTTACCAAAAACGGTACGCCCGCCATATTTCCATGAATCATTCCTTTCTTTTTCTATTACCTGGTCAAAGTTGGCGTTGGGGGTAAAATCCTTTTCGGCAGCCTGGGCTATATTGGTGAGGCGTTTAATGGCTTCGCTTTTTTCGCTGTTGCCAAGCTTTGCTTTGTAAATAGCGGTTTGCAACACACCGATGGTTTCGTCATAAACTTTTGTAGGCACAGGGAAGGGGTGCCCATCTTTACCACCATGCGCGAAAGAGAACCTCGCCGGGTCTTTAAACCTTGATGGCGTACCGTGGATCACCTCACTTACCAAAGCCAGCGATTGCAGCGTGCGAGGGCCAAGGCCTTGCAGTAATAGCAGGTCTTCAAAATCCTTCGGTTGTTTCTCGTGCGCCAGCCATAGTACAGCGCCAAGGCGTTTCAGGTCAACATCTTTTGCTTTAACCTCGTGGTGGTTTGGCATCACCAGTTTGCTTATTTCTTTCAGCATACGGTCGGGCTGCTCGGCGGCAATTTGCATCACACCATTACGCGAACCATCGGCCAGTTTATCGGCCATGTTTAAAATAAGGCCGTTGTTTTGCCCATGGATAGCCGTATGCGGGTCTTCTACAAAAGAAGTTAGCTGTTCCGAATGCCAGTGGTAGCGGCGGGCGGTGCGGCTTAGGTCGCTCATGCCTTGCTGTACTACGGCCCATTTACCGGTATCGCTTAAAATAAAGTTATGGGTGTATAGCTGGAAACCATCCTGTATAGCGGTATTATCAACCTTGGCGCTTAGTTTACTGCACTTTACCAGGTAATCACCATCCAGCCCGGTGGTGTTGCAAACGTTCATTAGCTCTTGCGGGGTTTTGGTAGAGTGCTTGCCCTTACCGCCGCAAATGTAAATGCCCAGTTCCTTGCTGTGAGGGTTGATAGATCGTTTCAGAGCGCCCATTACCGATGTTGTAATGCCCGATGAATGCCAGTCCATCCCCATTACCGCGCCCAGGCTCTGAAACCAGAACGGGTCGCTCAGGCGGCGTAAAACTTCGTCCTTGCCGTAATCCATCACAATGGTTTCTATCACGGCCAAGCCAAGCTTAGCCATGCGTTCGGCAAGCCAAACAGGTACATAACCATAATGCAAAGGCAGATCGGCACTCCCGGAACGCTTCATGCTAACAAAGTTAGCAAATTATCTTTATTGTTACATACTCCATTTTAATGCATGGCATGTTTGCTTGTTTAATTTTAACAGGTAATTTTAGCCATGATAATTTTGCTTCAGGCTTTACTCATCTTTGTGATAGTTTTATTAGGATTTAACTATTATAGTAATACACAACAGAAAAAAAAGCTGTTAGCAGATATTAAAGATAAGTGGGGGCTGCCGATAGACAGGAAAACGAACTTTAACCTTATTGGCCGTTATTTAGCCGCCAACCCCGGCGGCAATGACTTGCCTGAAGCGACAGCAGATGACCTGGACCTTAAAAGTGTTTTTCAGTATGTTGACAGAACCGGCTCAAAACCCGGTCAGCAGTATCTTTACAAAGCCCTGCATACCATAAACCCCCAGCCACAACACTTTGCATCGCTGGAAGAAAAGATTCAACATTTGAAACAGAATGAAGATCTGCGCCGGCAAATTCAAATTAAACTGGATAAACTAAACAACGATGACGCTTATTATCTGAGTGAGTTGTTTAGCCAGCAACACAGGCCATTATTTAACCCGTATGTAGAAACGTATATAAAAGTTTCTGTTTTCCTGGTTATCCCGTTGGCTATGTTGTTGTTTTTTATTCCTAACCAGGTTTATTTTTTAATATTCCTGGCCGCATTGCTTGCTAATATCGTTATCCACTATATAACCAAAAACAAGATATTTAGCTATGTACACTCCTTGCCACAGCTCCTTGTCATGTACGATGTGGGTAGTTGGATCATGAGAACGGATGATGCGTTTAAAAATGAAGTTGTTGCCGAAAGCTTGGTTAAACTTTCAAAGCTTAAAAAATCATTAGGGCTTATTAGCTATCAAAACAAGACGGCTAACGACCCTACAGATATCACTTACCTGTTAGCCGAATGGATCAAGATCTTCCTGTTATCCGAACCACGTACTTTCATCTCGTCCATAAAAAAGATCAACGAATACGCTGATGAGATAAAAACACTGTATGAGTATGTAGCCGAAATAGATATGGCTATCTCTATACAATCGGTTAGGGATGGTTTGCCTTATTATAGCATACCTGATATAGCTGATGGGAACGAGATAATTGTAAATGACCTTTACCACCCACTGGTTAAAAACTGCGTTGCAAATTCAATTACCAGTACAAACGGGCAGGGCGTGTTAATTACCGGGTCGAACATGTCGGGCAAAACAACATTTATCCGGGCCATGGCTATCAACGCTTTGTTGTCGCAAACTATCCATACAAGTTTAACAACCAGGTACCAGGCCCCGCCGCTTAACATACTCACCAGTATTGATATGAGCGATAATATGGAGGAGAATAGAAGCTATTTCCAGGCAGAAGCGCTATCTATATTAAATATAATGGAGCGGTCTGTAATTGATAACCCGGTAAAAAGCCTCATTATTATTGATGAGATCTTCAGGGGCACAAACACCATTGAACGCATTGCAGCGGCAAAGGCGGTATTAACGCATTTAATCCGAAATAAAAACTTTGTATTCGTATCAACTCACGACCTGGAACTTGCCAAGCTTTTGGGGGATGAGTACGCTGTTTTTTCTTTTGAAGAATTGATGGGGGATAACCGCCTGGTTTTTGATTATAAAATAAAAGCGGGCTTACTTAAAAATAAGAACGGCATAGCAGTTTTACAAGGCCTTGGGTATCCGGCCGGTGTTATTGACGATGCTTATCAGGTAAGTAAAGAGTTAAGGGAAAAGTTTGAATTGTAACCTATCTCCGCCCGTCATTGCGTTTCCTTAAAAGCCGCCTTATATCCCGCGCGTCATTGCGAGCGTAGCATGGCAATCTTCGACATGCTTGTCGCCGACTTTGCTATCGAAGATTGCTTCGTACCTCGCAATGACGGTTGGGCGACGGTCAGAAGCTCTTACGCCTCAAACGCCACTTTCACATCGGTCCAAAACTCATCTAAGGCAATAATGCGGGGTTTGAAGAATGAGATCAGCTTTGGCCAGTCGTCCTGTTGAAAAATACTTACAGCAGGTACTTCCGTGTAAATCCTGCTGATGGTTTTACCGTATTCGTCTGTGCTGTGCAGCTGCCATTGCCAATCTTCGCCAAGGATACTGTGCAGCATGGTTTTGTAGGTAGTGAACTGTTCAAAAAACAATTCCTGTAGTTCCACATCTGGGTGGGCTATTTCAATAGCTATACTTGCCGTTTTATTATCGGCCTGCATCCTGAAGTAGATGTGTTTTACACCCGTTTTATAATTGATCCAGTTGGTGCGCAGGCCCTCGGCAGATAGCACCGGACCCATGTATTGCCCAAATGCGGTCCAAAATGCTTGTTTTAACTGTGATGCCTGATCTTTTGAGTACATAGAATGGTTAAAAAAATGAGATTGTCATATCGAACGAGGTACGAGGATATATCTTGTTCAAATGACAGGCGGCGAACTTTGCATCTCGAACAAGATTTCTCGTCGCTGCGCTTCCCTCGAAATGACAGTTTTGTTATGTTATTTATCGATATTAAACTTCAAACTTAACTTCTCTTCCTGCGAGTTACCGCCCAGTATCAGTTGATACTCACCCGGGTAAAGCTTCCATTTGTTGGTAGCCAGGTCCCATTTCTGCAACTCCCTAACCGGGATGCGGATAGTTGCGGTTTGCTGCGCACCTTTAGCTACACTTACACGCTTAAAGCCTTTTAGTTCTTTTAAGGGCATCCGGTCTATTTTAGGGTATTGAATATAGGCCTGCAATACATCGTCACCATTAAATTCACCTGTATTTTTTATATTTACGCTTATGCTGATGGTATCTGTGGCTTTGTAGCCGGTTTTAAAGTTTCCTGCGGCAGCGTAATCAAATTTGGTATAGCTCATGCCAAAACCAAACGGGTACTGCACCGGGCCATTGTAATAGCGGTAGGTGCGGCCTTTCATGTTATAGTCTTTGTAATCGGGCAGGTTGCTTAGCGCTTTATAAAAGGTAACCGGCAAGTGGCCCGATGGGGAAACATCGCCAAACAGAATATCGGCCAGTGCATTGCCGCCCTGCTCGCCGGGGTACCAGGCCAAAATAACAGCATCGGCATAAGGGGCAATAGCTGCTACATCTACATCGCTGCCGGCGGTGATCACGGCTATAATGGGTTTCTTCACTTCGGCACGTAAGCGTTTCAGGTAAGCGATATGGCTTGCCGGTAAATTAATGTCCAGTTTATCGCCACCACCCGCGGCCAGGAAGGCATCACCCTCTTCGCCCTCGTTAACCGGCGAAAGGCCAAGCACAGCAACGGTAACATCGGCATTGCCTGCCGCCCAGATGCCGCCAAAATGGGTAGTATCGCGGTTATCAGCCCCCAGATCATATTCAACACGGGTGGCGGGGCCAACGGCGGCGGTAATGCCTTCCACAAAATTCACCACCTTGCCTGTGCCATGGTAGTTACCTATCAGGGCATCGTACGATGTAGCGTTCGGCCCAACAACCATAACGCTTGTAGTTTTGCTTTTGCTAAGTGGCAGCACGTTATTATCGTTCTTTAAAAGCACCATGCTTTGCTGCGCTACTTTGCGGGCAAGGGCAATATGCTGCGCGTTGTGCACGCTATCGGCACCGTAACTATGGTATGGGTTAAGCGAGGCATCATCATAAAAACCGAGCTTAAACTGGGTGCGCAGGGTTGCGGATAAAGCCTTGTCTACATCGCCAACCTTCAGCAAGCCGCGTTTTACAGCCTGCATTACATCGTTTTGCAGCAGGGTGGAGCAATCCAGGTCTACACCTGCTTTAATAGCTTCGGCAGCTACAATAACCTGGTCGGGCTGTGTTTTATGGCGAAGATAAATATCATCCAAAGCGCCGCAGTCGGTAACCACATGGCCTTTAAATTTCCATTCATCCATTAAAATATCTTTTAATAAAGTATTGCTGGTGCAGCAAGGCTCGTCGTTAACACGGTTATAGGCGCACATAATGCTTTCTACACCACCATCAACCAGGTATTTAAACGAATACAGGTAGGTTTCGCGCAGGTCTTTCTGGTCTATTATCGCATTAAACTCATGCCTGCCCGCTTCGGGGCCGCTGTGTACGGCGTAGTGTTTGGCCGTGGCGCTGGCCTTTAAATAACGCGGATCATTGCCCTGCAAGCCTTTTACAAACGCGCCGCCCATGCGCGAGGTAAGGAAGGGGTCTTCGCCGTAAGTTTCTTGTCCGCGGCCCCAGCGCGGGTCACGGAATATGTTGATGTTGGGTGTCCAGAAGGTGAGGCCCATATATTGTAGCCGCCTGCCCATGCTGGTAGAGAGATTATACTTTGCCCTGGCCTCGGTAGAGATAACGTTTGATACCTGTTTCAGCAGATCGTCGTTAAAGGTTGCCGCCATGCCGATTGCCTGCGGGAAGATGGTTGCCTCGCCCGCGCGGGCAACACCATGCAGGGCCTCGTTCCACCAGTTATAAGCGGGTATGCCAAGGCGCGGTACGGCCTTGCTTTGATAACCTAACAGGGCGATCTTCTCTTCTAAAGTTAGGCGGGATACCAGGTCTTTTACACGGGCATCCAAAGGCTGTTTGCTGTCTTTATAGATGATGTTTTGCTGCGCGGAGGCGAAGCATGGAAGTATTAATAAGAGTAATAAGTATTTACAAAATTTCATGAGTAGTTTCGGTTTTATCAAAGGTATAGTCGATCGATGTAATTATAAAAAGCATTTTTTTTATGATCACCATGCAATGTTTCTTTCGATGAGATTCATCTTCATAGGTAACACTTTTGTAAATATGTGACATCGGATTATTCCCATATTTAATAAGGAAAGCCCCCGGGTCCTGATCACTCAATGTCTCTCGTGGTTGTGTTATACTTCTGATAGTAATGATCTTATAGCCACAGTTATGGAATTTTTTATTTATGGCACGAGTGTACAGATACTGGTTGAAATAATACATCCCAATCATCATAAATACGAGAAGTATCAGGAAGCTAAAAAAAAGTAAGAATATGAATATCATTGGTTTTATAAACTTAGTAAAATAGCATGTCGGCGCAAATAATTTCTACATAAAAAATCAGGCTGTTTTAAAAAACATTACTTTAGCAATTGATACCTCATCAACCTATTGTTATGAAATACCTATCGTTGTTCTTACTGTTTATTGCTGCATCATCAGCTTTTGCACAACCCGCACCAAAACCTTACGGCCCGTTGCCCACCCAGGGCCAGCTAAACTGGCAGGAAACCGGCATGTACTGCATTATTCACTGGGGAGTAGATACTTATACCGACAAGGAGTGGGGCTTTGGCGATGAAGACCCTAAAGTGATAAATCCGGCAAATTTTGATGCGATGCAGATTGTGGGCGCGGCCAAAGCAGGTGGTTTTAAGGGCATCATTGTAGTAGCCAAACACCACGATGGGTTTTGCCTGTGGCCTACAAAAACAACAGAACATAATATCAGCAAAAGCCCTTACAAGAATGGCAAGGGCGATATACTGCGCGAGTACCGCGAAGCCTGCGATAAACTGGGCATGAAAATGGGCGTTTACTGCTCGCCGTGGGACAGGAACAGCCCGCTTTACGGCAAACCTGAGTATGTTACCCAGGTATATCGCGAACAGCTTAAAGAACTTTATACCAACTACGGTCCGTTATTTATTACCTGGCACGATGGCGCCAACGGCGGCGATGGCTATTACGGTGGCGCGCGCGAGGTACGCAAGATAGAACGCTCTACCTATTATGGTTGGGACGAAACCTGGGGCGTTGCCCGTAAGCTGCAACCCAATGCCGTTATTTTTGGCGATGTTGGCCCTGATGTACGCTGGGTTGGTAACGAGCGCGGCCAGGCCGGCGAAACCAGCTGGGCAACCTACACGCCACATGCGCCGGATGCGGGTAAAAGGCCCGGCAATGGTTACGTAAATGACAAGGAGGGTACCGAAGGCCACCGCGATGGACAGTTCTGGATGCCTGCCGAATGCGATGTGTCGTTAAGACCGGGATGGTTTTATCACAAGCGCCAGGATGATTCTGTTAAGACACCTGAAAAATTACTGAACCTGTATTACCAAAGCGTTGGCCGCGGTGCCGCGCTCGATCTTGGGCTATCACCCGACAGGACAGGGCAGCTGAATACAAATGATGTGCGATCGTTAAAGCAGTTTGGCAATGTGCTGAGCGGGACATTTGCAACTAACCTGGCTAAGGGAGCAACCCTAACGGCAAGTAATACCCGTAGTAACAATAAAGCCAAATATGGCGCAGCCAATTTATTGGATAATAACAGGTATAGCTATTGGGCTACAGACGATAAAGTAAAAACGCCTGAATTGGTGTTAAACCTGCACCAACCCAAAACATTTAATGTGATACGTCTGCGCGAGAACATTAAGCTTGGCCAGCGGGTTGAAGAGGTTGCTGTTGATGCCTGGCAAGATGGTAAATGGGAAGAGATAGCCAGGGCCACAAGCATTGGTGGTAACAGGCTGATCCGTTTGCAAAAAGATGTATCGGCAAGCAAGGTGCGGTTGCGGATCATCAAGTCGCCGGTATGTATTGCCCTGAGCGATTTCGGACTTTACAAAGAAGCAAAATTAAACGATGTTGCAACTTTGATGGACAACAAAACAGGCCATGCCCTTTAAGATGAAATACAGGGTAATTGCGGGCGTTTTTTTGATTTTTTTTGGCGTTTCAGGGGCGGTTTTTGGTCAAAAAAGGCCGCTTTTTGCCGCTGATGAAAAGCCGCAGCTTATCTCCAATCAATTTGCCTTTACCGAAGGCCCGGCGGTGGATAAAGAAGGCAATATATTCTTCACAGACCAGCCAAATAACCGGATCTGGAAATATGATACCGATGGCAGGTTCTCTGTTTTTATGGAGCATGCGGGCCGTGCCAACGGTACGTATTTCGACCATGAAGGCAACCTGATAGCCTGTGCCGACGAGCATAACCAGCTATGGCGCATCAAGCCGGATGGGAAGGTAAAAGTGCTTTTAAATAGCTATGAGGGCAGCTTGTTCAACGGTCCTAACGATCTGTGGGTGGATGCTAAAGATAACATATACTTTACCGACCCCTATTACCAGCGCGATTACTGGACACGCAAAAAAAGCGAATTGAGCGACCAGATGGTGTTTGTGCTGATGAAAGGCAAAAGCAAACCTACGGTGTTGGATACTATGGTGAGGCCTAATGGCATTGTGGGTACACCCGATGGCAAGCTACTTTATGTATCGGATATTGGCGATAGTAAAATATACAGGTATACCATTACCCCCAATGGCTTATTAGCTGACCGACAGCTGTTTATTGCCAATGCCAGTGCCGATGGCATGACGCTTGACGAACAGGGCAACCTGTACCTTGCCGGTAAAGGCATCACTATATATAGCCCGAAAGGTGAACAGATAGCCCACATTGAGATCCCCGAACCCTGGAGTGCTAATGTTTGTTTTGGCGGTAAGAATAGGGATGTGTTGTTTATTACTGCTTCAAAAGCTGTTTATATTTTGAAGATGAATGTAAAAGGGGTGGAGTAAGCGCTTTAACAAATTTGTCATCCTGAGCATCGCGAAGGATCTATTATCGAACTTTGCATAATGGAAATGCAAGTCGGAGAACAGATGCTTCACTATCGTTCAGCATGACAAAAGGTATTGAATCCCAGTTACATCTTCCTTTGTGCCTTTTCCCAAACAGAGCTTTGCTGGGTGGTAAAGTACCTGATAATCCCCGCCACAACAGCGTAGTTCATCACGCAGAAATAATAGGGGATAAAAAGTATCTTAATTCGAATATGCCGCTCTTCCATAATATAGCCAAAAATGGCCAGGCAATAAAACAATACCTGCCCTGCAAAAAGCAGTTCATATATTATACCCTTACCTGCAAACGCTACGGCAAAGTTGGTGATGAAGGCCAGTATTAAAAAGAATGGGGTAACCGTCCACCTTAGCACGCGGTGGCTAATGTACTGAAATGACAGCACCGGGAATTTAAACGGTAACAGCAGGCTTTTTAAACGGAGGATAGATTGGATACCACCCGCCGCAATGCGGATCTTGCGTTTCAACTCTTCGGATACGTTCTCTGATGCGGTTTCCAGTGCGTAGGATTCGGGTTCATAAACAATGCGGTACCCTTTGGCGGCTATCAGCATAGAGATCATAAAATCGTCCAACACGGTATCAGCAGGCACATCCTGGTATAAGTTGCGCCGTACGCTAAACAGTTCGCCTGCGGCACCCACAACCGAGTACAGCTCCGAATCCCATTTCTTAAGGGCCGATTCATACTTCCAGTAAAAGCCTTCGCCGGCGGCGCTTGCATCTGCACTGGCATCTATCTGTACACGCTTTTCGCCGGCTACGGCACCAACGGTTTTGTCGCTGTAATGGCGGCAAATGCGGGTGATAGCTTCGGCGTTTAAAAAGGTGTTGGCATCGGTAAAAACAACCACTTCGGTGTCTACATATTCCATAGCACGGTGCACAGCGGCAATTTTACCGGCACGCTCGGGGCGGTGCAATAGTTGGATCTGCGGGTGCTGGCCAATAATTTCAGGCGTACGGTCACTCGAGCCATCTGTTACAAAAACAAACTTCAGCTTGCCTTGCGGGTAGTTTAACTGCAGGCTGTTTGCTATCTTTTGTTCAATGAAATGCTCTTCGTTATAAGCGGCAACAACCAATGTACAGGTAGGCAGGTCATCATCGGCAACAACCGGTAAAACTGGTTTGCCTTTAAAAAACCGTTTTATTTTGATGATAAAATACAGCAGAAAGCCATACCCCACAAAGGTGTAAAACGCAATAAACAGGCTTATCCAAAAGACTGCTATCATGAAACTTTGTTAATGGTAAAACCTAACTCGGTACTGTGCTTGCTATGGGTTATGTTCCACCAGATAGCACGGAACAGGATGCCGATAAAGTTGTACCGTTTATCTTTTATGTAGCGCACCAAATTACGCGGAACCACCATCAGTATAAAGTAAATGTAAAACACAAAGGCCCTAAAGGCAGGTGCGTTGTGGCGGATGAACAGGATACGGTTACGGTTCATAAAATACTCCTTAAAGGCACTATTCTTACCTACCGTCATTGATTCCTTGTGGTAAATAACCGCATCGCCGCGTACCCACGCCTGGTAACCCGATTTATTGATACGTTCGCCCCAGTCAACCTCTTCGTAATAAATAAAGAAGTTATCGGCCATTAATCCGGCCTTCTCGCAAGTTTCTTTCTTTACCATCATGGCGCCACCATGGCAGTAACCGGTTTGGCCAAGCAGATTGTCGTACTGGCCAACATCTTTTTCGTTTTTACCAACGGCCTGGTTACGGCAGGTATAATAATCAACCTGGGTAAAACCAACATATTGGATAATGCTCCGGTCAAAATCGTACACCAGTTTTGGAGATATAATGCCAACCTGTGGATGCGTATCTAATATATCAACCAGCTTTTGTACAAGGCCGGGCGAAAATTCGGTATCGTTATTCACCAGGAAATAATAATCGCCGGTGGCTTGCGCAATACCAATATTATTACCCCCCGAGAAACCTAAGTTAGCTTCAGACCGTATAAACTTAACATTGGGATATTTGCCCGTCCATAACGGAATGGGGTTTACAGTACTGCCATTATCAACAACAATTACCTCTAAATTTTCGTAAGTATTTGTTTCGGTTATTGATACTAAAAGTTCTTCTGTAATTTTATCCTGGTTAAAATTAATAGTGACAACAGATACTTTTTTCATGAAGTATTATTAGGCGTTTTTTTTATGCCATAATATTAACAAAAGTTAAGCATTTATAATCATTTAAAACTTTGAAGGATAAACAAACCACCAGTGAAGCCAAATTAGTAGAACAAAAAGCTGATGAATTAGTGGCTTTGCTTCAAAAAGGAGTGGTTGATGTTAAACATGCTAAAGCTATTCAGCAAAAAATAAACAAAGCTATTGATGAGGCGTCGTTACCAAAAACAATTGAAGCTTTTAAGGGGCTTAATGCCGGGCAGGACAGGCTCGGCCTGCTGAATGATTTTGAGCTGCTGTTATCGCAACACCAACTGGATACCAATACATCAAAGCAATATCTGAGTAACGAACGTATTAAAAAAACGGTTGTAGCCATTATTGGCGTTACTATGATAACGCTGGGAATGGCCATGATCATAATGCCCGCGCCACCGTATTTTGAGATGTTCACCATATTTCATTTTACCCCTAACGATGGCGTAACCCTGATGGACCTGATTGCCTTGCTTATTGTGTTTACAGGCGTATATTTGTTTTTAAACGCTTTGTTAAAAAAACGAAGTACCTAACCCGCCATGGCTGTATCAAAAAAAATCCTTTTGGTTGATGATAATCCCCTTGTTTTAGAGATGATGGGACGTGCATTGGCTAAAGAAGGATTTAATTGCCTAAAGGCTAACTCGGCGAACGAGGCAATGACAATATTGGAGCAGCAGCGGCCGGATATTATCCTGTCTGACTATCACATGCCCGATGTTGATGGGTTCGCTTTCAGGCAAAACCTGATAGCAGTACCAGCGTATAAGGATATCCCTTTTATGTTCCTGACATCCGAAGATGATAATGAACTGATGCTGAAAGGCATTAACCTTGAAGCGGTAGATTATATTTTGAAAGATACCCCGCTGCCCGTAGTAGTAACAAAACTCAATAACTTTTTAAGCACCGTACGCGAACAGCATGAACGTACCCTGAAAGAGTTGAGCGTGGCGGCCATGGCCCTTAACCTGCATTCGGTACCGCAAAAGCTGCCCGTTATAAAAGGATTTGAGGCTGATTTTTGGCATAAGCCCTTCCAGAATTATCCCGGCGGAGATTTTATTGATTTTATTACCATTGATGCCCGTTACACCTTTATTATTTTAGGCGATGTAATGGGTAAAAAATGGGGAGCATGGTACTTCTCGTTCGGCTTTTTAAGCTATATCCGTGCCGCAGTGCGCATTTGTATTGCCGAGGGGAACTTCTCTACTAAAAGTATACTGCAAAAAATAAACGCGGTGGTGTATCACGACCCGGTTGTTAATGATGTGTTATCGAGTCTTTCGCTGGTGATGGTTGATACACAGGCAGCTTCTATAACTTACTCGGGCGCTGGCGATTTGCCCTTGCTTTATTACAACGCGTTGAATGACGAATTAAAACAAATAGGCTCATCAGGTATGTTATTAGGACTGATGCCTGATGGCGATTTTGATGAGCAAACAATAGCACTAAACACCGGCGACCGCCTGTTTATTTTTACTGATGGTATTATCGATTTTGAGGATACCGATGGTAAAAAAACAGATTACAATACATTTACCAGGGCTATAACGCCTTATTTAAAACAGCCGTTCGCAACGTTTAAAAAGAGTGATTTTTTACAGGACAAAATAGTTGCGCATATTGATGATTGCAGCCTTATCCATTTACAAAAAACAATACAATGATATTAGTAACCAATATTTATAATGAGGCATTAATAGCAGCCATAGAGGTTAAAGAAGCCAATTTAACTGTATCAGACGGTTTTAAAGACGAAATGACAGCACTGATAGATAAAGGCAACAAATATATTGTTGTAAATTTTGAAGGTGTTATATACGTTGACAGCTCTTTTTTAGGTGCGCTGGTATCATCATTAAAATACGCCATAGCCAACCAGACTGAAATTGTAGTAGCAGGTTTAAATAAGGATGTATCTGGTTTATTCCAGCTGATAAGGCTTGATAAAGCATTTAAAATATACCCATCGGTAATCGAAGCTGCGGAGCGTAAAAGCTGATACTTATGCCGGATATAAACACAAAAACCTTTGTATTTAATAACCATGCCGATGGTTTATACCCGTTGGTGACGGATATGATCGCATATATCCATCAGCACACCAAAGTTAGCGAAGCTACAACCGCAAGGCTGAAAATGACAATGGTTGAGCTACTAACCAATGCTCTTAAACATGCTAATCAAACCACCACTGCTATTAAAGTGGAATTAAAAGGGGATAAAGTATCCATCCAGAAAAAAGATACCGGTAACGGAATGGCCATACTTTGCGGCGAGAATTTGCTGGAATGGCTGCTGCCAGGCATGCATCATGCTGGTAAAATAATTACCATTTACAGCAATGGCGATGCTACACTTAAAGCTACCCTAAAGGATAACTGCACCCTGCAGTTTTTTATTGAGGAAACTGAAAACACAGATCCCGTTGATATTAACACTCTTGCAGAACATTTTGGGTTGATGATCATAACCCGCGCCTGCGATACTTTTACTTACCATTTTGATATAGATACGTGCTCCAATAACTTCATTGTTTCTATTGCTCTGTAAACTAACAGTTGCATAGTTTGCTTATTCCGACCTTTTTTCTATACAATTTGCATCATTGTAATTTCATTTTTTTATTTTTAAATGCAACTTTGATGCATTTGTGTTACTATTGCTTCGTGAAACTTTAATTTTTTAACCGCGATGCAATATTGTTTCCCAATAGTGGGTTCATGTAAAATATATGCGACAAAATAGCCAGTGGCAAAATTTTAGTATTACGACAGGTAGAAAATTTATCAATACCTAAAATTGTGAGTGATATAAAATACGATGTAATAATAATAGGAGGGAGCTATGCAGGTTTAGCTGCTGCTTTGGCCTTAGGCAGGTCGCTTAGAAAAGTTTTAATAATTGACAACTGGGAGCCGTGCAATAAAAAAGCACCGCATTCGCATAACTTTTTAACAAACGATGGCGAAAAACCAGCCGCTATAGCCTTTAAAGCGCGGCAGGAGCTTGCCTTTTATGAAACTGTAAAGCTAATTGCAGGTACAGTAGTAAAGGTTACCCAAAAGGGAGATCAATTTGAAATAGTAACTGCAGATGCGCAAACCTTACGTACGCAAAAAGTGCTTTTTGCAACTGGTTTAAAAGATATTATGCCCGCCATACCCGGCTTTGCCGAATGTTGGGCTAACTCTATTATCCACTGCCCATATTGCCATGGGTATGAGGTGTACCAGGAAAAGCTGGCGGTTTTTGGTAATGGCGACGACGGTTTTGAATTTGCAAAGCTCATACATAACTGGAGTAAAGACCTTACCTTGTTTACCAATGGCGCATCAACGCTAAGCCACGTACAGGAGCAAAAATTACAGGAGCACGGTATCAGCATCATCCAAACAAAAATTATCGGGTTAGATAGCGTTAACAACCAGGTAAGGGCTATTCAATTAGCAGACGGAACAGAGCACACTGTACAGGCCATATTTGCAAGGGTGCCTTTTGAACAGCATACCAATATCCCACAAAGTTTAGGGTGCGCATTAACAATATCAGGCCATATAGAAACTGATAACTTCTGCGCTACCACCATCCCCGGTGTATATGCCGCCGGCGATAATACTTCGCCTTTGCGTGGTGTGGCTAATGCGGTAGCCAATGGTACAATGGCAGGGGTTTTTATTAACAAAGCCCTCATAGATGAAGCATTTTAATAATTTGATATCAAAAGCAATCTCTCTTCTTTTTTGAATTACGCTATAAAATACCTTATTTTAAGACATAATAAGCGTAAATGACTTTGAACTTCCTGGCACGACATCGTTCCGTTTTAATTTATGGGGCATCGCTGGCTGCTTTATTATTTGTAATGAAGTGGCTGGAATGGCGCTTTATAATTGCAGATAATTCCCTTGAAATTTATGCAGGCGCGCTGGCAGTTGTATTTACTTCGCTGGGCATTTGGTTGGCTGTTAAATTAATGAAGCCAAAAACCAACACCGTTTTTGTAGAGAAAGAGGTGATCATAAAAACCAACGATTTTATTTTAGATGAACAAGAGCTTAACCGCCTTGGCCTGAGCAAACGCGAGCTTGAAGTGTTGCAACTTATAGCCGAGGGTTTAAGTAACCACCAAATAGCCGAACGCTTGTTCGTTTCCCTCAACACAATAAAAACCCATTCGGGTAAGGTTTTTGAAAAACTGGAGGTACAACGCCGTACCCAGGCGGTTGATAAAGCTAAAAAATTAAGGCTGATACCATAAAAGTCACTCACGCTTTAGCATTAAAAAGCGCTATTTTTATAAAATCACCCTAAAGTATGAGCGTTAAAACATTCCTATAACCCAACTTTGAACCATAAACTTAAAAATCACGATGAAAAAAAACGTAATTAAATTTGGATTAATGGCCGGGCTTATAGCTTCGGTATGGATGCTTGGGAGTATGGCGTTATGTTATGGTTCTGATAAGTTTGAGGGCAGCATGCTCCTGGGTTTTTCCTCCATGATCATTGCCTTTTCGGTGATGTACCCTGCAATAAAAGGCTACCGCGATAAACACAACAATGGCATAATAAGCTTTGGCGAGGCTTTTAAAATGGCCATAACTATTGCCTTTATAGGCTCAACCATGTATGTGGGTAGCTGGCTGATAGATTATTATTTCTTCTTGCCCGATTTTATGGAAAAGTACTCGGCACATATTATGGCTAAGGCACAAAGCGGCGGGGCGGCAGAGATAGCAGCTAAAACACAAGAGGTCGCCTCCATGAAAAAATGGTACAGTTCTATTTTTGGCGTTGTATTTATGACTTATATGGAGATCTTTCCGGTAGGGCTTATCGTTGCTGTGGTCATCTCTTTGATTTTAAAACGTAAAACCACCCCCGATAATGCAGTAATAGCTTAGTTTAGCAACACAAAAGCCCGGACTAATCAATCCGGGGTTTTGTGTTCAATTACCATTTATCCAGCCCCAGCAGTTTCCTGCCTAAGGGCGATAGTTCTGCAACCGGGTTCTTTTTCTCCCGTTCCATCGGGTCGCCGGGGAAAGCGTAGCCCTGCATGGCCTCGCGGCTTTGCCAGCTGTTGATGCGCCATTGCCTTAATTCCTCATTCTCTTCCTGCGCGGGCATCATAGATATATATTGCGCTACACGCACCTTATTACCGCTGGTATTTGCGCGGATGCCGTGTGGCTCCAGGCTGTTAAATATCAGCAGGTCACCGGCTTCCAGTTTTACTTTTTCTATTGTAAAGCCTGTCGTATCCGGTTTATAATGGTCGCGATCATCGGGTTGGGTGAGTTTCCAGGTATCATAGGTACGGTACAGCTCGGGTACGCATTGAAAACCACCCATGGTTTCATCGGTTTGGTCGGCCAATGCCAATACGCCCTGTACGTTTTGCGGGCGGGTTTCCGGGTCATAATCCCAATGGATAAAACCTTTGTACTCAAAACCCGGGCGTAGCGGGAAGTTCAGGTTAGCACGGTCAATCGTTACCCAAAGCTTTTCTGTACCCCAAACATCAGCAAAAGCCTGGTGTACTTTTTCCATCTGTCGGTTATCCCACATCAATTGCTGGTTGTAAATTTCAACCATACCGGTGTTGTTTAATTCGGCCATTTGCATTTGGGCGTTTTGCTTTTTGTACCATGTATCTATATTGTTTTGGTCTTTCCCTTCATATTCCCAAAGGTAATCTGCAAGCTTTTTTACCTGCTGTTTAGGTACCGCGTTTTTAATGATCACGTAGCCATTGTTTACCCAAAATTGCCAATCGGCTTCGCTTAAAACCTGTAGAGGTTTGCCGTTGCTGCGGTCGTTTAAGTTTATCTGGCTGGAGGTTGCGGTAGATGGGTTTCCCGGTATTACTTTATGTGCCTCGTTAGCTTTCATGGCCGGGGCCATAGTAGGGGTCATGCTTTGTGTTCTCATTTTTTATTGGTTTTGATACTTCAAAGGTACAGGCTCAATTAAGCATGAATATTCTGTGTACTGACCAATATTTGCTCTGTATTGATTTATTGTATAGCTTTATCAATACATTTTTAGCAACATGGCGATAAATGAGATTCAATTAGAGCGGGTAGATTTTGAGCCCGGTAAATCATTTAAACTGTTTTCGCCGCGTTTACGCAATACTTTTTTGTGGCATTACCACCCCGAAATAGAACTGGTTTATGTGGAGGCCGATGCAGGCATCAGGCATGTGGGTTCGCATATATCCGGCTATACCCAAAGCGACCTGGTATTTATCGGCGGCAATATCCCTCACCTTAATTTTGATTATCGCCTGCGCAGCGATTACCACCAGATTGTGATACAGCTGCGTACCGATTTTTTAGGCGCGGCCATCGGTACATCGCCCGAGTTTGCGGCCATAAACCGTTTATTTAAGCTGGCTGGCCGCGGTATTGCTTTTACCGGACCAACCAAAGCCGCCGTAGCTGAAAGGTTAAAAAAACTGGGCGAACTAAATTCATACAAACAACTGCTGGAGCTGATAGATATACTTCAACAGCTTGCCGGTTCATCAGATACTGAAATATTGAATACCGACGAAACCAGTAAGAATTTCCTCCTGAAGGATAAGATCCGCATGGGGGCTATTTATGAATACATTGATGCCAACTATTATCAAAAACCCGATGTAAATGTAGTGGCTGCAAAGGTGAATTTAACTACCGCCGCTTTTTGCCGTTATTTTAAACGCCAAACCAATATCACCTTTACCGATTTTGTGAACCAATACCGGATAGAACGCGCCAAAAACCTGCTGATGCAGGGCAAAAACGTAACCGAAACATGTTATGCAACAGGCTTTGATAGTTTGTCGTATTTCAACAGCTTATTCAATAAAATTGTAGGGCAAAACCCATCGGCTTTTAAAAAAGTATGGGTTAGTGGGCATAAGTAATTACCACCCTTATACAGCTTGTTCTGTTCCACTGCGAAATGGAACAAGTGGAACAAATGGAACATGTTGATAATCAGCATTATGGTGTTTTGATTTTAGTGCTCTATCTAAAGTATTACTTCATTGTTTGGAAGTAATTGTCTATATGTCAAATGGTTATCGAAATCGCAATTTTGTTCCATTTTTTGAAAAATGGAACAAAAACGGCACCGATCTAACACGATATAAAACGACTTTTTTTGCCTTTTTCCGACCCCAGTTCACCCTTTTTGTGCCGTGAAAATCACATGAAAGCCAAAAAGGTATTTTGTATTAAATAGTTGATTTATAGGTATTTATTCTGTCTCTTATACACA
>NZ_LGEK01000004.1 GCF_001636615.1 Mucilaginibacter sp. L294
TTAGTTTCTGTTTGTTTTTTTATTAAGTACTGATAATTAACATGTTAAATCATATCTGGATGTTTAAACTTATTTTATGAGCTTAAAAAACCACGTAGAAATACGTGGTTTTCATTTTACATAAATAATTTAATAATTTTTTGTTTTAACCGTCCTTTAACCTCACTTTTAAATAAAATTACCAGCAAGCCGGTGTACAGAAAATTGTAACATTCTGTTTTTCCATACACAGGCTGTATTATATTTTATACAAACCATAAAAAATGACGATAAAAAAGAACACAGTACATGCAATTGCTACCTGTGCAGTAGGCGCTTTGTTACTTACCGCCTGTAAAGACAAAAATAAGATATACGCCGAGAACGATGTACTGATCAAAAATATTGATAAAAGTGTGAAACCCGGCGACGACTTTTTTATGTACGCCAACGGTGCCTGGCTTAAAAAGAACCCCATACCCGGTGCGTACTCATCCTGGGGTATTGGCAATGTGGTGCAGGAAGACCTGCGCGATAAGCTGAAAAAAATAAATGAAGATGCCCTTAAGGCCACCGCGGCTAAAGGCAGCAACACGCAAAAAATTGGCGATTTTTACTTTAGCGGGCTGGATACAGTTAATATAGAAAAGCAAGGCCTTACGCCATTAAAGGATGAACTGGCCCGGGTTGATAAAATAACCGATGTAAAAAGCCTGGTAGCAGAGTTTGCCTATCTGGAAACCATCGGCGTACAAACGCCCTTTGGCGCCTACGCCGGGCAAGACGATCGCAACAGTGAAAAGATCATCATGCAGTTATACCAATCGGGTATTGGCTTGCCTAACCGCGATTATTATTTTAACACCGATGAGCACAGTGTAGCTATCCGTAACGATTATCAGCAGAAACACCTGCCTGCCCTGTTTAAACTATTGGGCCTTAATGATGCCGCCGCCAAAACAGCTACAGAGAAAACATACGCGATAGAAAAATTCCTGGCGGATAGCTCACGCAAACTGGAAGACCTGCGCGACCCATACAAAAACTATCATAAAATGCCGCTTGCCGGCCTTAGCAAGCTTGCCCCGGTTGTAGACTGGAAAGCAACCTTTGAGCAAATGGATTACAAAAAGGTTGATACCGTTATTGTTGGCCAGCCCGAATATTACCGCGCGGTAAATAAGGCGCTTGCACTGTATAGCATTGATGATTGGAAAAATTACATCCGCAAAAACATTGTGAATGATTACAGCCCGTACCTGAGCAAGGCCTTCGAGGACGAGAACTTCCGTTTTTACGGCAACATTGTGTCGGGCAAAAAGGAACAACTGCCGCGCTGGAAACGCGTGCTGGATACAGAAGGTAGCCTGATGGGCGAAGTGCTTGGGCAGATCTTTGTAAAGGAGTATTTCCCCGAGAAAACAAAAAAACGATACGTTGACCTGGTTGAAGCCGTACGCACATCATTTGGTGAACACATTGATAAGCTGGACTGGATGAGCGCCGAAACCAAGAAAAAAGCCCATGATAAACTTAGCAAAGTATTCCCTAAGGTAGGTTTCCCGGATAAATGGAGGGATTTTTCTTCGCTGGATATCAGCCGGTCGTCATACGCGCAAAACGTAATGCGCGGTAACAATTTTTGGCATAAAGTAAATGCCGATAAATTGGGCAAACCGGTTGACCGCACCGAGTGGGGTATGACACCACAAACCTATAACGCTTACTATAACCCATCAAACAACGAAATTGTATTGCCTGCGGCTATCTTTATGATTCCCTGGGCAATGGACGAGAATATTGATGATGCTGTTGTTTACGGTTACGGCGCGGCATCAACCATCGGGCACGAAATTACCCACGGTTTTGACGACCAGGGCCGCCAGTATGATGAAAAAGGTAACTTAAAAGCCTGGTGGACGCCGCAGGATTCGGTGAAATTTGCGGCGCGCGCCAAAATGCTGGCCGATCAGTTTAGCGGATACACCGTATATGGACTGCATGTTAACGGCAAAGCCACACTTGGCGAAAACATTGCCGACCTGGGCGGTATCGTGATTGGCCTTGATGCCTTTAAAAAGACCGACCAATATAAAGAAGGTAAAACCATTAACGGTTTAACCCCCATACAGCGCTACTTTTTAGGCTATGCTTTAGGCTGGCTTGGCCAGGACAGGAAAGAATCCCTGTCGAGCCAAATATTGACTAATGAACATTCACCAGGCTTTATGCGTGTGAATGGTCCGTTTACCGATGTGCCCGAGTTTTATGAAGCATTCGGCATTAAAAAAGGCGATAAAATGTGGCTGAACCCTGATAAAAGGGTGAAGATCTGGTAGGGGTGTTAGAAGTATAATTAACCACAAAGTGCACAGAGAGAAAACGACAAAGACCACAGAGGCATGCTTCTTTGTGTCCTTTGTGAAAATCTCTGTGCACTTTGTGGTAAATAAACCTTGTAGCTAAATAAAAGACATTTTAATAATAATTGCTTGTTTATATTTACCCCATGCAAATCATCCAAACACTGCAGGATTGGTGGCAGCATCAAACCTGGCAAGAAATAACAGGAGTTATTACGGGGCTTGCATGTGTTTATCTGGCGGCAAAAAACAACATACTTAACTGGCCGGTAGCAATAATAAGTACAGCATTATATATTTACATCTACCATAAAACAGGGTTCTATGCAGATATGCTTCAATACATTTACTTATGCCTTACCAGTATGTATGGCTGGTATAATTGGGGGCGGCACCCAAAAGTTGAGGTAAAAACGTCTATCGTATCCATCACCCAAAAACAAATGCTGTATGCCGTATTGTTTATACTGATCTTAACCCCGGTGTTGGGCTACACGCTAATTACATTTACCCAAAAGCTTAACTACCGCCCACCGGCTTATCCTTACATCGATAGCTTTTGCACGGCTTGCAGTTTTGTGGCCCAGTTTTTTTTAACCCGTAAAATTTTACAAAACTGGCTCATATGGGTTTTTGTTGATATAATATATACCGTTATTTACTTTAAAAAGGACCTGCAGATAACCGCCTTCATGTTTTTTGTGTTAATCATCATCGCCATTGTGGGCTATATCGATTGGAAAAAAGAGTATAAAAAGCAGGTTGCTTAACATCATACGATGAACAAATCCAAAATCCTTAAAATAGCCGTTGTCGGGCCCGAGTCTACCGGCAAATCGCATATGTCGAAGTATCTGGCCGAGCATTACCAAACGGTTTGGGTGCCCGAGTATGCCCGCGAATATTGCGAAAAATTAATCGAACCGCCCACCTGGCAGGACGAGATCAACATGTTTTATGGGCAGCTGGTGCTGGAGGCCGAAATGCTGCCAAAAGCAAACAAGCTGCTAATATGCGATACCACTTTTATCACCGTAAAGATCTGGAGCGATGAAATTTTTGGTAAAACCCCGCAGGAGGTAATAGACGAATTGCCCAAACACCCTTATGATCTTTACCTGCTGCTGGATATCGACCTACCCTGGCAGGATGACCCCCTGCGCGATTTCCCCCACATGCGCGAGCATTTTATGGATGTATGGCATCAGGAACTGCAAGCCCTCAATGCAAATTATGTAACCATATCAGGCACAGGCCAAAATAGGTACCAAAGCGCTGTAAATGCAGTGGATGCGTATATAAACCGCGATTTATCTGATTAAGCAGATCCTTCAAAATCGTATCAGTCAAAAAAATCTGCTTCATCCTGTTTTTTTTATTGCCTCCCGTGCAACGTTGTTAAAACCCCTGCGTCATTTAACCTGAAACCTGTCAGTAATTTGGAAGCCGTATACGTAGATAAACATTATAACCTGGTGGTTGAGTGTAAGCAGGGTAGTAAAAAAGCCTGCTACGAGTTGTACCGATTGTATGCTAAAGCGATGTTGAACGTCGCCTTTAGGATAGTGGGCAATATTGGCGAGGCCGAAGATGTTTTGCAGGAGTCGTTTACGGATGCTTTTAACAAGCTGAAGGATTTTAGGCAGGAAACCACATTTGGTTTATGGCTAAAACAAATTGTGGTACACCGGTCTATAAACCTTTTGCGCAAACGCAAGTTAGAGTTTGTGGAAGTAGAAGATGGCCACCTGGAAAATGTACCTGATGAGGAACCGTGGGATGATGACGATGTACAATACCAGGTGGCGCAGATAAAAGAAGCCATGAAGGAGTTGCCCGAAGGCTACCGGGTGGTACTATCGCTTTACTTACTGGAGGGATACGACCACGAAGAGATTGGGCAGGTACTAAATATTACAGAGAATACATCAAGAACGCAGTTTTTAAGAGCAAAAAGAAAACTGGGCGAGATATTAATAAGAAAGGGAATTAGAAAATGAGCAAGCGTTTAGAAGATTTTATGAGCAGCAACAGGGAGGAGTTTGACGAACTTGAACCACGCGCCGATATCTGGAATAACATTGCCAAAGAGCTTGATGCCTGGCATGAAGGGCAACAATTGCCAAAAAAGCGCGAAGCAAAAACCTTTTCGCTGGCTTTTGTACTAAAAGTTGCCGCTTCGGTGATCGTAGTTATGGGTTTAGGGTTTGGCCTGTACCTAAAAAATCAAAAACCGGCAGGCGGCGTAGATTTGGCCGATATTAACCCAACGTATGCTAAACAACAGGTGCATTATGCATCGGTTATTGAAACCCAGCGTACCCGCTTAAAGCTTGTTGCCAAGTTCGACCCGCAACTTTACAACGAGTTTAACGCCGACTTAGCCAAATTAGATGCCAACTATAAAAAACTAAATATAGATTTAGCAACCAGCCCCAACAAGGAAAGTGTTTTACGTGCAATGATCCGGAACTTGCAAATACAAACAGAGGTGCTTAATCAGCAACTGAGTGTAATTGAACAATTTAATCAAAGCAAAAAAGATCAGCAACATGAAACCAAAGATATTTAAACACGCCCTGCTTGCCGCTATTGCGGCACTGGCAATCAATACCAGTGTTTCCGCACAGGATTCGCTTGGGGTGCCGCCTATGCCGCCCGTAAAGCTGAAAATGTATAAGTTTAAGCAAGATAAGGCATTTAAACAAAACATGACCGACCTAAAAGTTAAAATGAAACAGATGCAAAAGCGGATGGATCAAAAAAACTTTAAGATGAAAATGGACATGGATATGAAGTTTGCCTTCAAAGACTTTGACAAGAACTTTAACATGACCTTTAAAGATTTTGACAAGGACCTGGGCAAGAGCTTTAAAGACCTTGATAAAAATTTTAACGAAACCTTTAAAGATTTTGGTAAAAACTTTTCAGGCAGTTTCAGCGAAATGGCCCCCGATTTTTCGGGCAGTTTAAAAAACTTTAATGGCATAAGCTATAACAATAGTAACACCAGTAATAATCAGGAGTACAATCAGAAGGTAGCCAGCGGCGAAATGATTGAGAAAGTGAAAAACTACAGCAAAAGTTACAGCGTTGATGCCAACGACGTTTTGCAGATCAGTAACAGCTTTGGTAAAGTAGTTGTAAACACCTGGGCAAAAAAAGAATTTAAGGTTGATGTGCAGATGAAGTTTGGTGCCGATGATGAAGATTATGTAAACAACATGATCAACGGCTCAAGCATCAGCGATAGTAAAGATGGTTCAATCGTATCTTTTAAAACCATCTTGGCACGTAATAACAGCCGCCACGGCAATAACCATATTGAGGTGAACTATACCGTGTATATGCCTGCCGGCAATGCTTTAGACCTTACCAATAAATTTGGCAGCGTAACGTTACCCGACTTAAGCGGCAAGGTAACAGTAGTAGTGAACTTTGGCAGTTTAACAGCCCAACAGCTTACCAACAGTGAAAACGATATACAACTTAAATTTACCCAGGATGGGTCTTCATCAATAGCATTACTTAATGGCGGTAAATTAAAACTGGGTTATGGAAAACTAAAGGCCGGCACATTTAATAATGTTGATGCGGATATTTCCTTTTCAGCTATAAGTATAGATAGGTTAAAAAATTCTGCAAGCTTCAGGATAAAATATGGCGATGGGGTTAATATTGGAACCATCGATAAATCAGTTAGAAACATCAATTTTAACGCCTCGTTCTCCAAAATTAAGCTTGATTTTAAAGATTCGGAAAGTTTCAACTTTGATGTAACTACTAAATTTGGCGGCTTTAACTATAACGACGATAAAGCGAGAGTAACCGCCAAAACACCTGCGGATGGGGATCGCGGCTGGTCATCAACAAAAACATATAAAGGCTATATCGGTAAAGATAACAGCGATGGAAAAATCACCATCAACGCGAGTTATACCGATGTGAAATTCTACTAAAACTATTGAACCCTCTATAAATAATAAAACCCTTGCCATAAACGGCAGGGGTTTTGCTATTTTTAGGGCGAACATTTACACTGCATGGAAATATTAACCGACCCGGAAGCGTGGGTATCGCTGATAACCCTTACTGTATTAGAAATTGTTTTAGGGATTGATAATGTGATATTTATATCCATACTATCAGACAAGCTCCCTAAAAATCAGCAGGAAAAAGGCCGCAAACTGGGTTTGGCTATGGCTATGATCACCCGTATCCTGTTACTGCTTACCATTACCTGGGTAATGAAGCTTACCGCGCCGCTGTTTAGCCTTGCAGGCCTGTTTAATGTTACCGACCCAGAATGGATGGAGAAACTGGCCATCTCCGGCCGCGACCTTATTCTCATCATTGGTGGTTTGTTCCTCATCTATAAAAGCACTGCCGAGATCCATCATAAAATTGAGGGCGAAGAAGATGGCGCCGAAAATGTTAAACCACATTCGTTCTGGGCAACCATCTTCCAGATCATGCTGCTGGATATCGTATTCTCGCTGGATTCTGTTATTACCGCCGTAGGCATGGCCAAACATGTTGAAATTATGATAGCCGCCGTGGTGGTTGCCGTTGGTATTATGATGTGGGCATCAAGCGGTGTAGCTGGTTTTGTAAATAAGCATCCAACTGTGAAAATGCTGGCGCTTTCGTTCCTGTTGCTAATTGGCGTTTCGCTGCTGGCCGAAGCATTTGAGCAGCATATCCCCAAAGGGTACATCTACTTTGCCATGGCGTTCTCTATATTGGTAGAAATGCTGAACCTTAAAATGCGATCAAAAAAGGCAGCTAGAAGTGAAGGTATAAAAGCAACACCGACCAGAAAAAAGTAAGCGTATTATTTTAAAGGATTCTTACTGATATTATTTTTTCATCGATTTTAAACGCTTATTTGCTTCGTTGTAATATTTGCTTTGTTTAACCTTCGCGCTTAACCCATTTAACGCTTTTTTATATAAGGCATAATTTTCATATATATCAGATGTTTGGGCTATAAGGTAAGGGGTGATTATAGTATTTGGGTTTTGACTGACAAATTGATGTATAGCTGGTAAAGAAGCCTGGTTTATGGCACCTTCTGTTAGATTTATAGAATCGGCGTAAGTATTATACAATTTGTTTTGCCCCGCATTTAATGCCTCGTCGGCCTTATTGAGGTAATACTTCCTTTTAGCCCGTATAGTATCTATTTTTAAGTTAACAAGCCTTTTATACTCATTAAATTTTTTCTCGTCGACAGACGATGATCGCATATCGTAACGATTGTATAAGATTTCTTCAGCGCCGGATGCTTTGAATTGATATATAGCTCCGTTTTCAGCAAAAAACTCACATGGATGCATCCAGCCAGAGGAGCCCTTGTGAGGTGTACGGCTGTTAAAGTCTAATTGATAAAACCCGTCTTCTGGTAAATCAATTACAAATTTAAACCGTTTGTTTTTTATCCGGGTCGAGTCGTAAGTGGTTTTAAAGCCTATGCTGGTTATTTTAACAACAGTGCCCTCGCAGCTATCTAATATGCCCGTAATGGTTATTTTAGCGCTTTGCTTGCAGGAAAGCATCCCACTTAAAACTATAAGTAAGAACAGCTTATAAAGTGTTTTCATCGGTATGTAATTGTAATAGTAAAAATAGTGTTTTAAATTTTTAACTCCGAGTTGCTGATGGTATTTCTGTAATTATATCGAGCCAAAATATCCCTTGCTATGCATGAACGGGTGTAAATAAACATTTGGTTTGGTTTTAAAATTGTAATATTACGTATGCGTAAAATTTTAAACCTGTCGCTTTTTGCATTATTATTTGCTGCTGCACCGGCCTTTGCCCAGCAACCCGGCGCAAGTGTTGATATACAACATTACCGCTTTGCCATTACCCTAACCGATGCCGATAACATTATAAAAGGGGAGGCAACCGTTACGGCCAAATTCCTGAAACCGGCCACCAAACTGGAGCTTGACCTGTACAGAAAGAACGCAGAAGGCAAAGGCATGCTGGTAACCGCGTTAACCGAGAACAGCCGGCAGCTAAAATTTACACAGGATAGCGATAAACTGATCATTAATACCAAAGCGACGCCGGGTTCGGTACATAACTATGTAATAACCTACCAGGGGATACCTACCGACGGGCTTATTATATCAACCAACCAATATCAACACCGCACATTTTTTGGAGATAATTGGGCAACGCGCGCACATTATTGGCTGCCTTGCATAGATAACCCGGCCGATAAGGCTTCCGTAGAGTTTTTGGTGACCGCGCCGCTTAAATATAAGGTTGTAGGTAACGGCTTAAAGGTTTTAGAGAAAACCCTGCCCGGTAATAAAAAGTTAACCCACTGGAGCGAAACCGCCCAATTGCCAACCAAGGTGATGGTTATTGGTGTGGCCGATTTTGCGGTGGCAAATCCCGGCAACCCGGGCGGGACGCCGGTTTATACTTATGTTTTCCCCGAGGATAAAGAAGTTGGCTTTAAAAGTTATGCCGTAGCTACTAAAATACTGCCCTGGTTTGTAAAACGGATAGGCGCGTTCCCGTATAAAAAGCTGGCCAATGTGCAGTCGAAAACCATATTTGGCGGTATGGAAAATGCCGGCGCGATATTTTATTATGAGAAATCGGTAAATGATAAAGCGATAGAACCGTTAATGGCGCATGAGATTGCCCATCAATGGTTTGGTGATGCCACAAGCGAAAAAAGCTGGTGGCACGTATGGTTGAGCGAAGGCTTTGCCACTTACATGACCAATTTGTATATGGAAGGGACTTACGGTACCGATACCCTGAAAAGCCGCCTGACTGCCGACAGGAAAATCATATTTGATTTCGAGAAAAAGTACCTGGCGCCCGTGGTCGATTCAACCTTTAAAGGGCCGATGATTGACATGCTGAATGATAACGCTTACCAAAAAGGGGGCTGGGTACTGCACATGTTACGCCGTAAAATTGGCGACGCTGCCTTTTGGAAAGGTATTGCCGCCTATTATAAACAGTATAATGGCAGTAACGCCAATACCGACGACCTGCGCATGGTGATGGAAAAGGCCTCAGGCGCTGATCTGAAACAATTTTTTACCCAGTGGCTGCGCGAAACAGGCCACCCCCGTTTAAAAATAACCAGGGATTACAATGCTGCCGATAAAACCGTTGCTATCCACATAGCCCAGTTGCAGGAAAAACCCTTCCAGTTTACCCTGGAGTGCATGGTTGATGGCAAGCTATACAAAACAGAAGTAAAAAGCAGTGCCGCTACCTTTACCGTACCAGCTGCATCGGCAACCCCCGTTATTAAGGCAGACCCGAATGTTAACCTGCTGGCTACTTTTGATACGGGCAGTGATTAAACCTTTGGCATAACTGGATGTCTAAATTGCAAGTTATGTTATAATTTAGTTCCGAAAAATTGATTTTTACCTATATTTAATTTCGATAATTAAAATAATGCAAAACAATATATCTTTTTAAAATGTTTTTCGTATAATTGAAGTATGCAACAGCCCGCATGGTTGTTGTGAGAATTAACCCGATCTGTTCACTTAATTATTAGCATCATGACAAAAGCCTATCAATCCATTTATGTAATGTTTTACAGGTGGAGCTTCAAAAATTTTGGTCAGGGTACGTTACCCCAGTTTAAATCATTGTTTAATGTGAGTTTTTTGCTGGTTGTGGTGTTAACAAATGCCATGTTGTTTACCAAGCTTATGGTAAACGCAAACTGGCTGCAGGTGAACATGACAACCTACGTAGCCGTACTGTTTGGCGCTGTAGGTTTCCTGCTGATCAATCACTTTATATTGCTTAACAACCGGATGTTCAAAAAACTGAATGCCCGTTTGGCAACCATCAGTACGCACAATAAAAACCTGTTTTCGGTTGTGTTGCTGGTAAACGTAATATTTGCCTGCAGCCTTTGCTTTATCAGGTAAGGTATAAAACGATTAAGATAAAAAAGAGCACAGCGCCTATTTATTAGGTTTCTGTGCTCTTTCTGTTAAAACAAACCCTTGTTGCTGCCTTGTCAGAGGAGTTGCCGATGATAACTACTTAAACAAGATCTCACCTTTCGCGTCTTTGCGAGAAACAGAAATTCTCTTCACCCTCAAATAAATTCTATATCTTTCGCTTAACAAAAATCCTATCACGTGTTAGTTAAGACCTTTGGAAGTGCGGTTTATGGTATCGAGGCAATTACCATTACAGTTGAAGTGAATATAAGCGGGGGTAAGCTGGCTTATTTTATTGTTGGCCTGCCGGATAATGCCGTGCGCGAATCTATGCAAAGAGTAGAAACAGCCCTGCAAACAAATGCTTACCGTATGCCAAGGCAACGCATTGTGGTGAACATGGCCCCTGCAGATATCCGTAAAGAGGGTTCGGCATACGATTTAACCATTGCCGTTGCCATACTGTCCGCATCAGGGCAGATCCAATCAGAGGATCTGGAGAAATACCTTATCATGGGCGAGCTTTCTTTAGATGGCGGACTGCAACCTATAAAAGGCGCATTGCCTATTGCCATACAAGCCCGTAAAGAGGGTTTTAAAGGGTTTATTTTACCAAAGCAAAACGCCCGCGAGGCGGCCATTGTAGATAACCTGGAGGTTTACGGTGTTGAAAATATAAAACAGGTTGCCGATTTTTTTAATGGAGATACTACCCTGCAACCCGAAGTAGTGAACACCCGCGATGAATTTTACAACAGCCTTACCGCCTACGACAGCGATTTTAGCGAAGTACGCGGGCAGGAAAACATAAAACGTGCTTTAGAGATTGCTGCGGCAGGCGGCCATAATGTAATACTGATAGGCCCGCCGGGAGCAGGTAAAACCATGCTGGCGCGCAGGTTGCCATCTATATTGCCGCCGCTAAGCCTGTACGAATCGTTAGAGACCACCAAGATCCATTCGGTAGCGGGCAAACTTGCGGCTGCCGATGCGCTGGTAACTACCAGGCCGTTCCGCTCGCCGCACCATACCATTAGCGATGTGGCTTTGGTTGGCGGGGGCAGTAACCCGCAACCGGGCGAGATTTCGCTGGCGCATAACGGTGTGTTGTTTTTGGATGAATTGCCAGAATTTAAGCGCAGTGCCCTTGAGGTGATGCGCCAGCCGCTGGAAGAGCGCCGCGTAACCATATCGCGCGCAAAATTTACAGTTGATTACCCGAGCAGCTTTATGCTGGTGGCCAGTATGAACCCCTGCCCCTGCGGATATTACAATCATCCCGAAAAGGAATGTATTTGCCCGCCGGGTACGGTACAGAAATACCTGAGTAAGATCTCGGGCCCATTGCTTGACAGGATTGACCTGCACGTAGAAGTTACGCCCGTAAATTTTAATGAACTATCATCAGAACGATTGGCCGAGAAAAGCGAGTTGATACGCGATAGGGTGATCAAAGCCCGCGAGGTACAGATACAGCGTTTTGGCGAACGGCCCGATCTGCACGCCAACGCGCAGATGAGCCCGCAGATGGTAAGGGATATATGTAAGATAACCCCTGCCGGGCAAGCACTATTAAAAAAGGCTATGGAAAAACTGGGACTATCCGCCCGTGCTTACGACCGGATCCTGAAAGTTGCCCGCACCATTGCCGACCTGGCAGGCAGTGAGGAGATACTGTTAGAACACCTGGCCGAAGCTATCCATTTCAGGAGTTTGGACAGAGAAGGTTGGGCAGGGTAAGTGTGATGCGCTATACCAACGCGTAATTGCGAGGTAGGTCCATTTGCTAACAGTAGCGTCATCGTTATCTCACTCTTTATATCTCTAATTAAAAAATTTGCTTTTTTTAAAACTTATGTATAGCTTCACACCTCTACATTACCCATGAGCGACAAAATAAAAAAGATCATCATTTTTGACGATGATGAGGATATTCTATCTATTTGCAGTTATATTTTAGAAGAACAAGGATGGGAGGTTCACACCTTTACAGACTGTAATGATATTATTGAAAAAGTAGCAGGGATTTCTCCGGATGTAATACTGATGGATAACTGGATACCTGATGTAGGCGGTATTAACGCTACGCAAACCCTAAAAAAGAACGAAACATTAAAGCAGATCCCTGTAGTGTATTTTTCGGCCAACAGCGATATCCAATTGCTTGCAGACCACGCGGGGGCCGAATCATACCTGGCCAAACCTTTTGACCTGGAAGACCTGGAAAGGGTTATCAACTCGGTACTGGTTCATTAATAACAAAACGCATTAAGCATAAAAAAGGCATCCGTTAACTATGGATGCCTTTTGTTTTATATAGCTTATTACATTGGGCCACCACCCGGAGGAGGGCCGCCCATGCCACCGCCACCACCAGGAGGCCTGTTGCCACCACCGCCGCCATCTCTGAAGCCCCTATCCGGATTAGACGGGGTTTTGCCAGAGAATTTCTGCAAGCGGAAAGTAAAGGTTAACAGGCAATAACGGCCAAGTCTGTTTACATTTGTTTCTGTTTTTACACTGCCGTTTTGCACTACCGAAAAACCAGTATTTTCGTTAAATAAATCGTATGCTGCAAAACGCAGAGTACCGCGATGGTCTTTTAAGAACCTGCGCTCTACATATGCATTAAGAATGTTAGGGTTTTTAATATTGATACTGCTTGAGTAACCGTAGTTTAATGTTTTGGTATAATCGTAGCTTAAGGTCCAGTCTTTCCAAACATAGTTTTTACCGTTGATACCAAAGTCGAGCGAGCGGATATTGGTGTTCTGGTTTGTTATTGGTGTGTTTAAAGAGTTGCTTGTTTTGTTAAGCGAGAACCTTGAAAATAACTCCGCGTCAATTACGTCGGTAACATTCATCCTAAAACGCAATTGCGGGGCAACGGTTAAAGTTTTAGCAATGTTTTTCTCCATAGGTGTAATTACGTTCAATGAATCGACAGTTTGTGAGAAACCAATGTTATTGGTGTAATTTACCTGGCCACCAAATATCAAAGTGTACTTACGCTCGCTCCATGGTTTTGAGTACAGGAAGTTGGCACCGGCGGTATAGTACCCGTCGGAGTTTAAATATTTGATCAGCGTTGCATTTTGATAGTTCTTTAAAGATGGGTTTGCCGCTAAAGTAGCTGCGTCAAATCTTTGTGGGTAGCTAACAATATTCTGCACTATTTTATGATCGGTTTGGGTGTAATTTAAACCAACCAAGAAGATATTGCCCGTTTGAAAGCTGAACGCGTTATAACGTAATGATATGTTGTTAGTGAACTCGGGGTTCAGGTTAGGGTTACCTTGTACCGGGTACAAGGCGTTTGAGAAATCGGTAACGGGTTGCAGTTGGTTAAAAGCAGGCTGGTTACTGCTGCCATTATAGTTAAAACGTAACGACTGGCTACGACTGAAATTGTAGTTAAAGCTTGCTGCCGGGATGATGTTAAACGTAGATACGCTTGTAGATACATTATTCATCAGGTTGATACCGTCAAGTTTTGATGGCTGGCCACCAATACCCAGGGTTAAATTATATTTCTTTTCAACTATACGGTAGTTAAGGCCAAAACGGTTTGTAGTAAAGGTATAGTTATAGTTGTTGCTCAACAGATCGTACTTGTGGTACAGATCAGGAGTTGTGGTATATAGCGTATCTGTTTCTTTATCGCTTGATGTAAAGTTGTGGTTAAAGGCATAATTAAGCTCCAGGAACGATACTTTACCAAGGGGCTCCTGGTATGATACGTTTACACCGTATGTGTTTGTACGGCTATCGGTATAAATAACCTGATTCTCAGGTGCGGTTGGGGCGCCTACTGTGTAATCATTTATAGGGTTATCATACGCGTTGTTTTTGTTGGTGCTTGCGTTAAAACCTATGTTTAAATTACGCCTGCTGTTTTTAAAACGGCGATTGAAAAAGCCTGTTAAACCGTAGTTAGGTGCGGTTGAGGTACTAATCGTAGTTGATTTGTAAGCCAGGGTGGTAATATCTTTACGTATTAAGGATTGATCGTCAACACTGTTTACATCAGTACCTGTATAGTTAAATGTAGGTGTAACCTTTAAATAATTTAGGGTATCGGGCTTCCACTCCAGGTTAAAGTTAAAACGGTGGTTAGTTGGGGTACTTGTTTCCTGGCTTTTTTGGGTACTGGTACTTGGGTTATCTGAGGTGTTGGTTTGTAATGTGTTAGAGTTGGTAAAAGTAGTGTTATTACTAAAGCTGTAGCTACCATATACGGATAGGTTTTTACCCCACTGATCCCTAAAGTTTAACCCGATAGAACGCGCGTTGGTTATACCATTAGCATTAGTGGTTGACCCTGTAGAGCCGCCACGTAATGCGTTACCACGGCCACCACCGCCACCGCCAAAACCACCACCACCTGCAGCACCGCCTGTTGCGCTACCGTAGCTAAAAGTGTTAACGTTAGTATTATTAAGATTGCCCAGTACAGAGATCTGCTGATCGCCCTTAAATTTAAAGAAGTTTAACAGGCCTATGTAACGGTTGTCATTGGTTACGCCCGGTTCTTTTGGTAGCAAGTCTGAACCATCACCGGCAGTTGCCTGGCCAAAATAACCGTAATTTTTATCCTTACGGATGGTGAAGTTCAGTATTTTGTTTGGCTCGCCGGTTTTTACACCTGTAAGGTTTGCCTGGTCGCCGTAATCATCTATGATCTGTACGCTTTCAATTACATCTGCCGGCAGGTTTTTGGTTGCGCTTTGTACATCACCCCCAAAAAAATCTTTACCATTTACACGTACCTTGGTAATTTGCTTGCCCTGTGATGATACTGTACCATCAGTGGCAACGTCTACACCGGGGATCTTTTTTAGTACATCTTCAATAGGTGCGTTCTCGCGTACTTTATAGGCTGCTACGGAGTATTGTACCGTATCTTCTTTAAACACAACAGGGTTAACACCTATTATGGTAACTACACCCAGCTGTTTGGTTGCCGATTTTAGTATTATAGGGTCGAGCACAACGGGTTTACCATCGGCTTGCAAAGTATAGTGTTTAATAAGCCCTTCAAACCCGATAGAGCTAATGGTTAGTGTTAGCTTATTGCCTTTTACAGATGGGAAGGTAAATTTACCATCAGCATCGGCAATGGTAATAGTACTGTCGCCAAGCTCGGTTCGTAACTTCACATTACTGCCCGGGAGGGTTAATTTGGTAGAATCGACAACAGTGCCACTCACCGATCGGGGTGTTTGCGCCGCCGATCTGGAGATATTTAAGCAAACAAGCGCTAATATTAAATAAAGGTACTTCATGATATTTTATGGCGTAAGGGTATATTACAACATGCCTGTACAAGCATATATTGTGCAAATGTTCACTTTATTCGGTTTATATATTTAATAATCATAGCATTGTTACATATTTAAATATTTAAATAATAGAATTGTTACACTGCTAAAATAAAAAGCCCCGCAGATGCAGGGCTTCCTATAACTTTTGTAAACATATCTGTATTAATTTACATACAAATACCCGGTATATTAGTTCAACCTAAAGGTAGATGCCACCTGGTTAAAGTTTCTTACGTTTAAACCGGGGTGCCTTACCGATAGCGTAGTAAGCGATGTTCCGGATATTACAACAACTCTAAAATCTAAATCAGAGCCGGTAAAATTGGCCTTTATATCTACATAACCTACTCCGTAGTTAGATACGGTGAGGCTGCGGTCGGTTTCGTTGTAAGGCAACGCATAGTAGCCTGTATTTGTGCCGGTTACTTTAAAGTACACAAGTACTAAGCCCTGGTTAACAATATCTGCTGTTATAGCAGGTATGTTTAGCCTGGTTAAACCTGTTAGGGTAACGCTTTTATTTGTTAGCAAAAAGCTTTGTACGCTGGTGCCATTTGTGCCATCCTGGCCGGCAGGTCCTTGCGGCCCTTGTGGTCCAGCAGGTCCTTGCGGGCCAGTAGCGCCCGTACCACCTGTTGCCCCGGTAGCACCTGTTGCTCCGGTTGGCCCTGCAGGCCCTTGCGGTCCAGTAGCGCCGGTACCACCTGTTGCCCCGGTAGCGCCTGTTGCACCAGTAGCACCATTAGACCCATTAGTGCCATTAGCGCCTGTTGCCCCTTGCGGGCCGGCGGCACCCGTAACGCCAGTTGCGCCCGTTGCACCAATATCACCTTTTTGGCCTTGTGGGCCGGGCGTTGTAGATTTTTTACATGCACCTACGCTTAAAAGGCTTAATGCTATCGTAGCTATTAAAAGTCTGTTTTTCTTCATGCTTAGTTTGTGAGTTTATAAGCTTGTACGAGCTAATATGTAATTAGTTTCAAAAATTAATTTGTGCGGAAATAATTTTCTTTGTTGTGAGTAACAGATATTTTAGATATCCACAAATGCTATCAACCTTTGTTTAAAACTCTAATAATCAGCACGAAACTTTTGACATGGATTTTTCGTTAAAGGTTAAAAACATTTAACCTATGGATAATTTAAAAGGGTCGCTGCATAATAAAGTGCATAAATGGATAGATGCTATTGGCTTTAGGCTAAATACATCGCAAACGAGTGGGAAAAGTAAAATAACCACCAATCATTATTTTTTTGAAACGTTTAATTTTTTTGAGAAGTGGAAGGATAATGATCACGCCAAGGCAAAGTTTTTATGCTTTGATACTTACGGCGAGAAAATAAGCGTTAGGACTTTGTTAGATCTGCAAACAGCTTTTTTTGAAAATATAAGCCAGTTGAAATAATACGCTGCCCGCGACCAGCGATCTTTTTTAAATAATATTCCAAAATAAAAACGCCTCCGCTATTAACGGAGGCGTTTTTTATGCCTTTATAAATTCAGCATATTATTTTGTTTGCGGGAAACAGTCGGTATCTGCCTTCGGGGCGTCGTCGGTTAAACGGCCCGGGGTGCTGCCACCGGCGGCAATATTAATTACCGGGCGGGTTGGGTACAGGGCTTCTTTTATACGCAAGCGCAGATCAGTATAATGCGCTGTGGTTAAGGCATCGCCGCCTTTTGGCAGGGCTGCGCTTATTTTAGCAAGCTCGGCACGTACCATTGGCCTGATGTCTGACAGGGCTATGTTGATAGGTGTTAAGCCAAAGTTGGCCAATTGCGCTGATGTAGCACCCGGGAAACTAAAGCTTGCATCTTCGTTAAGCAGGCTTTTCAACTTGTCAACATAACCGCGTTGCAGGTTGCGTTTAAATTCATCAGGTGTACCTGCATTAAATATACCGGCACGCAGATCAGTAAACATATCAGCAACAGTATAAGCAGCGGCGCCATTTTTAGACTGGTTGTCAAACATACGTGCCATACGCGATGCATTCAACACGTTTGATACCGAGTTAACCTGTAATGCTTTAATACGGCCAATAACAACGCCATTATCAAATTTGCTTAACTCTTCGCTGTTGATAAGCCATCTTGGTGTAGTAAATACCTGCTGGTTTAAAAACAGAACCGCATCATGCTGCAGATTTTTATATACAAAATCATAAACAGGGCCCTTTTGGTCGTAAGTTTTAAAGTTTTCGTTCATACCGCCAATGTTCATGGTAACGTGGCCTATGTAGCGGTTGTACTGGCCAATAACCTCATTATACAGGGTTTGCACATCATCGTAATCCTCCCCTTTCTGGAAAGTCCATTTTTCGATATTAGGCAATATCCTTTTTAAGTTTGCAATACCGTAGGTACTGGCTTTCATCGCATTATCGCCCAGGTCTTCGTTTTGTAAACGTGGGTCGATAGAGGTACCTTGCCTGCCGTAGTAGTATAGTGGGTTGCCGGCTTTTTCTTTTGTCCAAACATCCAGCACCTCTTTTTCCTGTTTAGGTGTTTTTTTACCCGGGAAATAGCTGTATCCCCATTTAACAGCCCAAAGGTCATACTCGCCAATTTGAGGGTAAAGGTGAGTTACCCCATCACCAGGCTGGGCAATGTAGTTAAAGCGGGCATAGTCCATAATAGATGGCGCAGTGCCATGTTTATCAGTAAATGATTTTGAACGCAACGAATCAACCGGGTAAGCATAGCTCGAACCAAAGTTATGAGGTAGCCCCAGGGTGTGGCCAATTTCATGCGATGATACAAAACGGATCAGTTCGCCCATTTGCGCATCGGTAAATTTAGCCATACGCACATTAGGGTTAACGGCAGCAGTTTGTATAAAGAACCAGTTACGCAGCAGGCTCATTACATTATGGTACCAGCCTACATGGCTCTCCAGGATCTCGCCGGTGCGAGGGTCTGATACGTGCGGGCCGTATGCGTTCTGCACATCAGATGCAAAGTACCTTAAAACGCTATAACGCGCATCTTCGGTGCTAAATTCAGGGTCTTGCTGTGCGGTTGGGGCTTCTTTACCAACAATGGCGTTCTTAAAACCAGCTGCTTCAAAAGCCTTGTTCCAGTCGTTGATGCCGGCAATAAGGTATGGCACCCATTTTTTAGGTGTAGCAGGGTCTATGTAATAAACAATTTGTTTTTTGGGCTCAACCAGTTCGCCACGTGAATAGGCCGCTTCATCTTTAGGTTCCAGTTTCCAGCGGTGTATATATGCAGTAGCTTCCGCTTTTTGGGCATCGGTACCATAATCTGTTTGGCCCTGGCCAAAAAAGCCAACGCGGTTATCCATCAAACGCGCTTTCATTGGCGTTTTTGGCAGCAGCAACATGGAAGTATTTAGCTCAAAAGTTAAAGCAGCGTTGCTGTTATCAGTAGGCGATTCTGCCGCCCGGTATGTTTTAAGGGTACGGGTTTCGACATTTATCGGAAAACTTTTTATAGTATCTATATAAGAGCGGGTATTATCAAGCCCTGATATTTTATACTGTTTCTTAATATTATCGGGCAGGCCAATAGCGGCAACATCGCCGTTGTACAGGTCTGTAACATCAATTAAAACCCCGGTAGTATCTTTGTTGTAAGCTTTTATATCAAAAGCAGCCAGTATGGCATCAAGGTTTGAGTTTTTTACCGATTGATACATATCGCTGGTGCTATCGGCACGTACCGAGTAGCTTGGTACACGTACAAAAACCTGTTTATCGTGGCGCTCCCATTTCCAAACCTGGTCGTTAAGTTCTTCGCCGCCGTATTGCTGGCCAAAAGATTTTAAGCCTGTAGGGGTTTTTACAAAGCGGGTTACTACCAGCATTTCGCGGTTTATAAGGCTATCGGGTATTTCAAAGTAATACTTGCCGTCAATTTTATAGGTGTTGAAAAGGCCGGTATCTGCTTTGGTTTTGCCAACCAGGTCGCTAAATTTTTTGATGCCTTCTTTTTTACCCGCGCCGATAGTGGCTGTAGCGGTAGAGGAGCCGCCAGGTGTGGCTGTGGTTTTTAAGGTAACGGTGCGGTCTGCCGTCTGTTTTTTTGTGGCACAAGAGCTTGCAATGGTTGCTATAGCAAAAACGGCCACCTGCAGGTATGTATTTACCCGTAAAGTTTTGTTCATTGTTAAATTAATTAGTTATCGATAAAATTATAGAATATATTGATGTGTGTTGCTTCGGCAACAAATTAGTTACGTTAACGTGAGGGGAGTTATATACGCCGTTTTAAAGAGATGATCACTCTGTCGTATTTTTTATCGTGGTAAATTTCCAGTAACAGGCTGCGTTCGGTTGTTTTAAAGTAAGCGTCTATCTCTTCGGCACTCATATTTGATACTGGTTTAAAGTTGATGGAAGTTATCTCATCATCCTTTATCAGGCCTATCTCGTCGGCCGGCGAACCGGGGGCTACACGGCCAATAATTAAATGTGCAAAATTCTCGCCGGTCATATAATATTCAATGCCACTCATATCGTGCTCAAAGGGTAGCTTAAACTTTTCGTTTGATTTTAGGTAAAGCAGGTTGTTGGAGTAGTCAAATATCAGGTTAAACCGCTTTAGTATTCCTATACCGATGTTACCATCGCGCGGCACATTGAACGTTCTTTGCACATAATCTTTATCAGGGAATGAGGTGATCACGTCCTTTAATTTATAATTGCCAAAATCAACCTCCTTAAGCCGGCTTAGGTAACCGGTTATTGGCCCGTTAAGCGCCACCCCCAGGTTTGCCTGAATAGATTTTTTTGGCAGCCCGTGTTTTTGCAGCATATTCTCCAGTGAGATAGGATGCCCGGCGCCCAGGTCAATAATGAATTTATTTAGCGATTTGGTACCATCCGGGAAACTCACGTAGGTTTGAAGGTATGGTTTCCTGTCTTCAATGCTGATGGGTACTTTCTGGCCTTTTTTGAACGGTTTAAGGTCTTTTGGGTAGCAAACGTTAATCACGCTGTCTGAAAAGTTTATTTTAACCGCCAACGAACTGAAAAATTCGTAACCTAAAAGGCCGTGTATGGGCAGCCCAATATAGCCGGATAAATTAAAAACGTCGGTTTTTAGGATAGCCGCCGATACATTATTACTGGTAAGGCCGGATATATCAATATTTAAAGGCGGAGTTACATATGCTTCATAAGCATCGCCCTCGCCCAGGCCCGAAAGCTTTATGGTGCGTTTATGGGTTATGTTTATCGAGTCTACCAGTTTAGGCTCGGTGATGATCATTAACCCTACGCCGGTATCTAATATAAAATTGAAGGGCCCTTTGTTATTGATGTTAAGCTTGATCACCATCATGTTACGAACAAGCCTGAATGGGATATTCACACTTTTGCGACCGCTATCAAGTTCAAAAGATTGGGCACTTGCCGATAAAAAAAGGCAACTTAATATGGTAGTGAGCCATATATGTTTAAACGTGGGATATTTATATAGACCGGCTAACACCTGGTATGAATTGGAAGCTAAAGCTACATTATTTTTTTATAAAATAACAGCAAGCAGGCCACCTCGTTCAAAAATTATAGGTATTTGATTTGCGCTACCCGGCCATTCGCCATATCCATCTATTTACCATCAGGTTTTTTGCCATCCTTATCTTTATCGGGTTTAAGGGTGCCTTCTAATTGGGGGTTTTGTAGTGGCATGCGTGTGGTTGTTCTTTCTACTTCGGTTTGTTGTATAACTACTGCATACTCGGCCGGCTCAATATGGCTGCCCCTGGCTTCGGCATATACCTGGGTAAACTCGGCCCCTATATATAAAATTGCCGCCGTATAATATATCCATACCAAAATTACAATAAGCGAGCCCGCAGTCCCGTATACCGACCCCTGTGCTGTAAACTGAATATATAAACTGATGATATATTGGCCAAGAATGAACAATATGGCGGTAAATATGGCACCAGAGCGCACATCCTTCCATTTTATTTTTACATCGGGTAATACCTTAAATATAATACCGAATAGCACGCTTATAACAACCAGTGTTATCCCAAAATTAACCGTAAATAAGAATGTTTCGCCAACAACGCCGGCAAGGCCTTTGCCTAATAAATGTGGTAGGAACGCTACTATCTTATCGCTGATAGCACTTATAATAATATTTACAAGTAAAGATGCCAGTAACAGGAAGCCAAGGCTTACGATCAACGAAAATGAAAGGAACCTGTTTTTTAACATCTTAACCCAGCCTTTTTTAGGTTTGGCTTTTACCCGCCATATAATGTTAAGCGAGTCTTGTATCTCAATAAAAATACTGCTGGCGCCAAGCAGTAATGTAACAATGCTTATCCCCAGGCCTATCCCGCTTTTACCCGTAATATCCTGCGAGTTCATGGTGCTTTGAATTTGAAGGGTTCCCTGTTTACCTAAATAATGTTGTATCTGGTCGTAAAAATCTTTTCTATAGCTATCGTCCTTCAGAAATATACCGGCAAGGGATAGTATTAACAATAGCAGCGGGGCTAATGAAAAAACAGTATAGTAGGCCAGGGATGCGCTAAACTTTAAACCGTTATCGTTAGAAAACCCACTGAAGGTTGCCATCAGCACTTTCCATAGCTGTTTTAAATATTCTTTGCTAAAAAAATTCATATCAAAAATCGAATATATTTGTTAGTACCTTGCTATTAATGAAGTAACACCATTTTATGAAAAATGTAATGCTGCCTGCTAACTTTTTTAAGTTATTATTTATTTGCCTGTTACTAAGCAATTTTAATGCCTTAGCTCAAAAAACCAATATATGGATTGTGCGCCATGCCGAAAAAGCGACCACAATTGCCAAAGATGATGACCCTGTTTTAAGCGCCGCCGGCCAAAAACGCGCCGAAGCTTTAGCCAAAGAATTAAAGGGGCAGCATATAAAAGCCATATACGTTACCAAGTATAAACGTACGGGTTTAACCGCGCGCCCACTGGCCTATAAAGCCAAAATATTACCAAGGGTGTATGATGCCGATACTGCTGTTGTAAAACAGTTTGCCAAAACTATTGTAAAGAATTTTAGGGGCAGTAATGTCTTAATTATCGGTCATTCAAATACTATTATGCCCCTGTTGAGTGCTTTTGGGGCAGAAATGCCTTTTGTGGGGCTTGATGAAGAAGATTACGATATGTTATTTAAAATAACTATTAAGGATAACGGAAAGGTTGAGCTGGCTATAGATTATTATGGCGAGAAACATCATACCAACGAGATACCGGAAAAATATCAGCCCGAGATAAACCACCCCGAAAGCGTAAGGCCTTTTACCAACTATTAATGGTTTGATACCACCAGCAGATCCAGATCTTTACTTGGGATAGAGAAGCGCTCGCCCATATGTTTATTAGTAAGATGCCCCTGGTAAATATATACCGCGTTGCGGATGCCTGCCTTTTGCCAGATAACGTTTTTAAGGCTGCCCTGTTCGCCAATATCCAATAATATGGGGGCAAAGATATTTGTTAATGCATAGGTAGCGGTACGTGCTACACGCGATGCGATATTGGGTACGCAATAATGGATCACATCATACTTGCGGAACACCGGGTGGGTATGGTTAGTAACCTCTGATGTTTCAAAACATCCGCCCTGGTCAATACTTACATCAATAATAACCGAGTTGGGTTTCATGCGGCTAACGGTAGTCTCAGACACAATCTGCGGGCTGCGGCCGTCATCGGCACGAATGGCTCCTATGGCAACATCGCAGGTGGTAATGGCTTTTTCAAGCACAATAGGCTGCACTACCGATGTAAATACACGGGTACCTATGTTGTTTTGCAAACGGCGTAGTTTATAAATAGATGGATCGAAAACCTTTACCTCGGCGCCTAATGATATGGCCGTACGTGCAGCATATTCGCCAACGGTGCCGGCGCCAATAATTACAATCTCTGTTGGGGGCACACCCGTTATGCCGCCAAGCATCAGGCCTTTCCCTTCAAAAATATTGCTCAGGTATTCGGCAGCTATGAGTACAGATGTTGCGCCTACAATTTCGCTCATGGCGCGTACAACGGTAAGCGAACCACCTTCATCCTCCAGGTGCTCAAAGCACAGGGCGGTTATCTTTTTCTTCATTAAGGCGTGCAGGCAATCAGCTTTAAGGGTTGATAACTGCAGGGCCGAGATCAGCAACTGGCCGGGCTTCATCATTTCTATTTCCTCCTGGGTAGGTGGGGCAATTTTGATGATGATATCGGCTTCGTAAACTTTTTTAGTATCGTAAACTATCTGGGCGCCTTGTTCGCTGTAGTTGGTGTCAGTAAAGTTGGCGGCCTGGCCGGCGTTGCTCTCCAGCATTACCTCGTGGCCGTTGTTGATGAGTAGCGCTACCGACAATGGGGTGAGCGGGATACGGTTCTCCTGGAAAGAAACCTCCTTGGGGATGCCAATGTAAAGTTTGTTTTTTTTGTTCTTAACTTCCAGCATCGACTCCTGTGGTTGCATCATTGCCTGTTTAGCAACATCTGAAAACCCGCTGTATTTCCCTGTACTCATGATACGTTAATTTTCCGGCTGATGAAGATAATAAAAAAAACAGGTTTGATTATGAAATGTTTTCAACTGTTATTTGCCTTGAGGTTGCATCTAAAACATGGATGCGCACGCCGGTGTAGCTATCCGGAATAAGGTTTGCTATTTTTTCCGGCCACTCTATAAAGCAGTAGTTGCCCGAATAAAAGTACTCTTCGTAGCCCATATCCAGCGCTTCGCTCTGGTCTTTTAACCTGTAAAAATCAAAGTGATAAACCGGGCCATCCTGTCCTTCGTATTCGTTTACGATAGAAAACGTAGGGCTGGTAACCGAATCGCTAACGCCCAATTGTTCGCAAAGTGATTTAATGAGCGTGGTTTTCCCCGCGCCCATGTCGCCATAAAAAAGAAATATGCGCGTATCGCCGGCAAAGTTTAAGATCTCTGCCGCGGTTTTTGGCAGGTCGGTGGTGGATGTGGTGTGTAAGTCCATGATTAGATACCTTAAACGTCATTGCGAGGAACGGAGCAATCTCAAGACTTTGCATAGCCGATATGCTTATCGGGAGATTGCTCCGTTCCTCGCAATGACGCGTTAGATTTTATTCAGATTTTTTTATTTCGGCCCGTAAGTTACTATCGGGATGATCATTTCTTCTAATGAGATACCGCCGTGCTGGAAGGTCTCATTATAAAAATTAACAAAGTGATTGTAATTGTTAGGGTACACAAAGTAGCTATCGCCTTTGGCAAAAACAAAGCTGCTGCTTACGTGCAGTTTTGGCAGCATGGCATCGTGCGGGTTGCGTATGTGGAATACCTCTTTGGCGTTATAGTTTAGGTTTTTACCTTGTTTATAACGCAGGTTGGTATTGGTGTTACGATCGCCGATGATCTTGCTCGGGTTTTTAACCCGGATAGTGCCATGGTCGGTAGTGATCACAACCCTTACCTGTTTCGAGGCCAGGAATTTCAACAGATCAAACAACGGCGAATGCTCAAACCACGATAGGGTTAACGAACGGTAAGCAGCGTCATCACTTGCCAGCTCGCGGATCATCTGCATATCGGTACGGGCGTGGCTCAGCATATCAACAAAGTTGTAAACTACCACGTTCAGCTCGTTGTTCATCAGGTTATTAACCGATTCGTTCAACGCGCGGCCCTCATCAATATTTAAAATTTTGTGATAAGAATGCTTAACATCACGGCGTAAAACGCGTTTTAGCTGGTCGGCAACAAAATCGGCTTCGTAAAGGTTTTTACCACCCTCGTCCTCGTCGTTTTGCCACATTTGCGGGTAGCGCGTTTCCATCTCTAAAGGCATCAGGCCCGAGAAGATAGAGTTACGTGCGTATTGCGTAGCCGTTGGCAGGATGCTGTAATAAGTATCCTCTTCCTCCAGCCTGAAATATTCTGAAATGATAGGGTTAATGATCTTAAACTGATCGTACCGTAAATTATCTATCAGTATAAAGAAAACCGGCCCCTTGCCATCAAGCTTAGGGAACACCTTCTTTTTAAACAACTGCGGCGATGATGTTGGCCCATTCTCAGGGTTTTTTATCCAGCCTAAATAGTTGCGCTCAACAAATTTGCAAAATTGCACGTTGGCTTCAGCTTTTTGCAGCGTAAGTATCTCGTGCATGCCACTATCCTGCAGGGCTTCCAGCTCAAGCTCCCAATAGATGAGTTTTTTGTAAACATCCACCCATTCCTGGTAGCTCAGGTTATCGTTAAGGCTCATGCCCAGGTTACGAAAATCCTGCTGATAGGCCATGGTTGTTTTTTCGGTAACCAGGCGCTTGTTTTCAGTTAGTTTTTTTATGGTAAGCAGTATTTGCTTGGGGTGTACCGGCTTTATCAGGTAGTCATCAATTTTCGACCCGATGGCATCTTCCATCAAGTACTCTTCCTCATTTTTGGTGATGAGCACAATGGGCACATCATTATTAATGTTTTTTATTTGTTGTAAGGTTTCCAGGCCGGTAAGGCCGGGCATGTTCTCGTCCAGGAACACCAGGTCGAAGTATCCTTTTTTAAATTCGTCAACAGCATCGTTACCATTGGTAACCGTTGTTACCTTATAGCCTTTTTCGCTTAAGAAAAGTATGTGTGGTTTCAGCAGATCAATTTCGTCATCGGCCCATAATATTGTGGTATCCTGCATAATATATTTAATTTTACCACCCTATAACCCTTCGGTGGTGTATTTTGTTGTAAAAATATGCAAAGGATTAACATTAATTAACAAATAGACGGTGCTTGTTTTGTCATAATTCAACACTTTTGCATTCTATAACTTTACTTTGAATAAAAAGAAGATAATAAACGACCCGGTTTACGGCTTTATCAGCATCCCCACCGAACTGGTGTACGACCTGATAGACCATCCATACTTTCAGCGCCTGCGTTATATTAAACAGCTGGGCATGACCCATTTGGTATACCCCGGTGCGTTGCATACCCGTTTCCATCATGCACTGGGTGCTATGCACCTGATGAGTTTGGCCATTGAAACACTTTGCAATAAAGGTATTGATATTACTCCCGAAGAAAAAGAGGGGTTGACCATTGCCATTTTACTGCATGATATTGGCCACGGCCCGTTCTCGCACGCTTTGGAGCATACTATTGTAGAGGAAATAAGCCACGAGGATATCTCTATACTGCTGATGAATAAGCTGAACGAGGAGTTTGGCGGTAAACTATCTTTAGCCATCAGCATATTTAAAGGCGAGTACCACAAGCATTTTCTGCATCAGTTGGTATCAAGCCAATTAGATATGGACCGGATGGATTACCTGAACCGTGATAGTTATTTTACAGGGGTGTCTGAAGGGGTGATCAGCTCTGACCGCATCATCAAAATGCTGAATGTAAAAGACGACAGCATTACGGTTGAAGAGAAGGGCATTTATTCGATAGAGAAATTCCTGATTGCCCGCAGGCTGATGTATTGGCAGGTTTACCTGCATAAAACGGTTATAGCGGCCGAGCAGTTACTTTGCAAAATATTTACCCGCAGCCGCGAACTGGCGCTTGCCGGCACGCATTTCCCATTGACGCCCGCCCTGAGTTACTTTTTAGAGAACGTTATTACCAAAGATGCGTTCATGAACAGCGACGAGCATTTAAAAACTTTTGCCCTGCTCGATGATACCGATGTAATGGCCGCGGTAAAAATATGGGCCGATAGCGATGATTTTGTGTTGGCCACCCTTTGCCATAGGTTTATAAACCGCAGGCTTTACCATGTTGATATAACTGCCGAACAGCCCGACGAGGCTTTTGTTAAACAGCTGTTAGCCACAGCGGTAGAAAAATACAGCATTAGCGAACATGAAGCCTCCTACTTTGTATTTACGGATACCATCCGTAATAATGCTTATAATAAAGGCGATGGTAACATTCATATATTGATGAAAGATGGCAGCATAAAGGATATTACACTGGCAAGCGATAACTCAAACCTGGAAGCATTATCAAAAACTGTAAAAAAATATATACTTTGCTATAGTAAAGAATTGGTTGATAACGTTTGAATAAATGAATAAGAGCCTAAAACCGACCAGCAAATTAATAGCTTGTTCATTTAATATTAACATTTAAATTTGTACGATGCAATTTACCGCAAAGGATATAGCCTTTATGCTAAACGGAACAGTTGAAGGCGATCCGCTTGCTGTGGTTAACCATTTGGCTAAAATAGAAGAAGGCGCTACTGGCTCGTTATCATTTTTGGCTAACCCTAAGTATGAGCAGTATATTTATACTACAAATGCATCGGTTGTAATTGTAAACAATAGCCTGCAACTAACCGCCCCCGTAAAAACAACGCTGATAAGGGTAGAGAATGCCTATACATCCTTTTCGCTTTTGCTTGAGCAATACAATACCATTAAACTTAACAAAACAGGTGTAGAAGAACCAAACTTTATACACGAATCGGCCAAAATAGGGGCGCAACCTTATATCGGCGCATTTACTTACATCAGTCAGGATGCCGTTATTGGCGATAACTGCAAGATATATCCCGGATGTTATATTGCTGATAATGTAAAGCTGGGTAATAATGTAACTTTGTTCCCCGGAGTGAAAATTTATTTTGATTGCGTAATTGGCAATAATGTTGTTATCCACTCGGGTGCCATAATAGGCAGTGATGGGTTTGGCTTTGCGCCTAACGCCGATGGCAGCTATAAAAAAGTGGCGCAAATTGGTAACGTTATTATTGAAGATGATGTTGAAGTGGGTGCCAATACTACTATTGACAGGGCAACCATGGGTTCAACAGTTATCCGTAAAGGCGTAAAGCTGGATAACCTGATACAGATAGCCCACAATGTAGAGATAGGGCAAAATACAGTTATAGCCGCGCAAACGGGCATATCCGGCAGCACAAAAGTGGCCGAAAATGTGATACTTGGCGGCCAGGTTGGTATAGTGGGCCATATTACTATTGCAAAAGGCACCCAGGTGCAGGCGCAATCGGGCATTAGCCGTAGTATTACCGAAGAAGATAAAAAATGGGGGGGCACACCAGCGTTACCATATAATAATAACATGCGGTCAAACATCGTTGTAAGCCGCCTGCCCGATCTGGAAAAAAGAGTTAACGAACTTGAAAAGATAATTAAGGAACTTAGAAAGAGTGTTGATTAATTCACTTGTTAATTATTTTATTAGGCTTGCATAAAGCATTAATGAATTATTCACCAATGAGCTAATGAACCAATGAACATTACAAAATGAATGTAAAACAAAGAACTATTAAAGCACCTGTTTCGGTATCAGGCACCGGTTTGCACACCGGCGAACGCGTTACCATGACTTTTAACCCGGCACCAGAAAAGCACGGCTACAAATTTCGCAGGATCGATTTGCCCGGCCAGCCTATTATTGATGCCGATGTTGACAATGTTACCGATACATCAAGAGGTACAACCCTTACCCAAAACGGCGCAAGTGTAAGTACTGTTGAACATGTGCTTGCCGCTTTAGTTGGTTTAGAAATTGATAACGTACTCATTGATATGGACGGGCCCGAAACACCTATAATGGATGGTAGTTCGATACAGTTTATTGATGCGATAGAAGGGGCCGGTTTTCAGGAACAGGATGCCGACAGGGAATACTACCATATCCCATATAACATACACTACTCTGAGGCCGACCGTAAGGTTGATATGGTAGCTATGCCTTTAGATGATGAGTACCGCTTTACCTGCATGGTTGATTATAACTCGCAGGTACTGGGCAGCCAGCACGCTACTATATCAAGCCTGGCCGAGTTTAAAAAGGAGATAGCATCAAGCCGTACCTTCTGCTTTTTACATGAGTTGGAGATGCTGGTTAAGCACGACCTGATAAAAGGCGGCGACCTTAACAATGCCATTGTGGTAGTTGATAAAGATGTTGACGATGAAGAGCTCGCGCATCTGGCCAAGTTATTTAACCGTAAGGATATCAACGTAGCCCCGCAAGGTATTTTAAATAACATCGAGCTACGCCACCAGAACGAGCCGGCGCGCCACAAACTGCTGGATATGATTGGCGACCTTGCTTTAGTGGGCGTACCGCTTAAAGGGCATATTATGGCTGCAAGGCCGGGCCACGCAGCAAACGTTGCATTCGCTAAAAAAATAAAAACATTGATAAAAAAAGAACGCAGCCGCAAGCATGTAAAGGTTTACGACCCTAACATGACACCCGTGTACGATACTGTTCAGATCATGAACATATTGCCGCACCGCCCACCAATGCTGCTGATAGATAAGATTTTAGAACTTACCAAAACACACGTGGTAGGTTTAAAAGCCGTAACCATGAATGAGCCATTCTTTGTGGGCCATTTCCCGGGTGCGCCTGTTATGCCGGGTGTTTTACAGATAGAAGCTATGGCACAAACGGGCGGTATATTGGTATTAAACACCGTACCCGACCCTGAAAACTGGTTAACGCTTTTCCTGAAAATAGAAAACGCGAGGTTTAAAGACAAGGTTTTGCCGGGCGATACGTTAATATTCCGTTGTGACCTGGTTGCGCCTATTCGCCGTGGTATTGCACAAATGAAAGGTATTGGCATGGTTGGCGAAAAAGTTGTAGTAGAGGCCGAGCTAATGGCACAAATAGTTAGATATAAATAAGATATGATACAGCCCTTAGCATATATCCACCCACAGGCCAAAATTGCCGATAACGTTGTTATTGAGCCGTTTGTAACTATCCACAAAGATGTTGAGATAGGTGAAGGCACCTGGGTAGGCTCAAACTCTGTTATTATGGATGGTGCCCGTATCGGTAAAAACTGCCGCATTTTTCCGGGTGCTGTAGTTTCCGCACCACCGCAAGACCTTAAATATAAAGGAGAAGCAAGTACCGTTACGATTGGCGATAACACCGTTATCCGCGAATGCGTAACCCTTAACCGTGGTACCGCGCTCGATAAAAATACAACCACAATTGGCAGCAATTGCCTGCTGATGGCTTATGTGCACGTAGCGCACGATTGTGTTATTGGCGATAATGTTATCATAGCAAACGGTGTGCAGCTTGCAGGCCACATTAATGTGTACGATTATGCGTTTATAGGTGGTACGTCTGCCGTGCATCAGTTTGTTGAGATTGGCGCACACAGCATGATATCAGGCGGGTCATTGGTGCGTAAGGATGTGCCGCCGTTTACCAAAGCAGGCCGCGAACCGTTATCATACATCGGTATCAACTCTGTAGGTTTGCGCCGCAGGGGATTCAGTGCCGAAACCATTAACGAGATCCAGGAGATATACCGCATCATCTTCCTTAAAAAATACAACATGACCAAGGCTTTGGATATTATCGAAGCCGAATTTAACCCAACTGTTGAGCGCGACGAGATCATCAACTTTGTGCAGAACTCGCAACGCGGTATCATGAAGGGATTTGGAAGCTCTTAATCAAAGTTTGCAGTTATTAGTGGGTAGTTTGCAGTTAAAAGATAAATCAATCGCTACTACGCCTGCAAACTGCCCACTAATAACTGCCTACTACTAATGAACATCACCCTTCAAAACATTGGCCGCCGTTTTAACCGTGAATGGATCTTCCGGCGGATAGACTATACTTTTGAAAGTGCCGGCAATTACGCCATATTAGGTGCTAATGGTTCGGGCAAATCTACTTTGTTGCAGGTTTTAAATGGCAGTTTAGTGCCATCAGAAGGGACTATCAATTACGTTGATGGTGATAAAGAGGTTGATGCCGGCGAGGTATTCAGCTATTTAAGCCTGGCAGCCCCATACCTGGAAGTTATTGAAGAGTTTTCGCTAAACGAGATGATCGACTTCCACTTTAAGTTTAAACAGTTTAGAGCCGGGATGGATAAAAGCGCGGTAGCCGATATTTTAAACCTGGAAGGCAGCCGTAATAAACTGATCAAATACTTCTCATCGGGCATGAAACAACGGCTAAAACTGGCACTCGCTTTTTGTGCCGACACCCCTATGCTGATGCTGGACGAGCCCACCTCAAACCTGGATACACAAGGCATAGACTGGTACCTTGGCCTGGTAGAAAAATTCAGCGAGAACCGCCTCACTATCGTATGCTCAAACCAGGAGCACGAATACAGTTTTTGTAAAAACAGGTTAAGCATCTCCGATTACAAATCGTAGAGACGCGATACTTCGCGTCTTGTTCTGTTCCACTAAAAATGGAACAAGCGGAACAAATGGAACATATTGATAATCAACTAATTAATACTGACAAGATCTTGTCAGTACCTCAACTAAAACTTCACGATTAACCCTTTGCCAACTCATATACAGCAGTTTATGAAAACGGCGATTTTGTTCCACTTTTGGGGAAATGGAACAAGAAACGGAACAAAACTAACCCGTCGAAACGAGATAAAAAGCCGCTTTTTTTCGCCTCCAGTTCGCCCTCACTCGCCTTTTTTATGGTTTCAAAAAGCAATAATTGCCATAAAGTTTTTTTTAATAAATATCTGATTTGTAACTACTTATAAATTTACACTTGTTCCATTTTGTTCCGAAACAGGGATTTTTGGTAAATTATAGAGCTTTTGGGCTGGAGCAAGCTGTTATCAGCAGGTTCTTGATGCGTTTGTGTTGGCATTATCTCAGGTCTCATATCTAAAATCTCAAATCTATTCTATAATTTTGGCGGCTCAATTATAAAGTTTATGGCAAAAGCATCTGATGTAAAAAATGGGAATGTGCTTCGCTTTAACGGCGAACTGGTACAGGTAGAGGAACTTTTACACCGCACACCGGGTAACCTGCGTGCGTTTTACCAGGCCCGAATGCGTAATGTAAAAACTGGCAAATTGGTTGAATACCGTTTCCGTACGGATGAAGAGGTGGATATTGCACGTGTAGAAACCAACAATTATCAATACCTGTATGAGGATGGCGAGTCATTAGTGATCATGGACAACACTACCTACGATCAGCATAATGTGCCCAAAAGGCTGTTTGGCCCCTCGGTTAAATTTTTGAAAGAGGGCATGAACGTTATTGTTGCCTTTGAGAGCGAAGAACCTATAATGGCATCTATCCCGGGTTCGGCCGAGTTAGAGATAACCTATACCGAGCCTGCTGTAAAAGGCGATACCTCAACCGGTGCCATGAAAAATGCCACCGTTGAAACCGGCGCCGAAATAAAAGTGCCGCTATTCATCAACATTGGCGATAAAGTAAAAGTTGATACCGCAACAGGCGCTTATGTAGAGCGTGTGAAAGGGTAACCCCCCAGCCCCCTGAAGGGGGAGTAGAATATAAACGAAGAAGGCCGCATTAGCGGCTTTCTTGCTATATAAACTTGTCATCCTGAGCGATAGCGAAGGATCTATTAGCGAACTTTGCTTATCGAACATGCCTATCGGCGAATAGATGCTTCACTGTCGTTCAGCATGACAAACGGTATTACTACTTCGGTTCCCCCTTCAGGGGGTTAGGGGGTTAAAACTCCAGTTCCAGCAGCACCGGGCAATGGTCCGAGTGCTTTGCTTCGGCTAATATGGCACAGCGTTTAATATTACCCTCCAGCTCTTTACTGGCCATGGCGTAATCAATGCGCCAGCCCAGGTTTTTAGCGCGCGAATTTGCTCGGAAACTCCACCAGGTATAATTATGCGGTTCTTTATTACAATGGCGGAAAGTATCCACAAAACCCGACTCGATAAAGTTCTCCATCCATTCGCGCTCTTCGGGCAAAAAGCCGGATGAGTTGGCGTTTGATTTTGGGTTATGGATATCGATAGGGCGATGGCAAATATTATAATCGCCGCCTATCACCAGGTTAGGGATACTTGCTTTTAACAGCGTGAGGTATTTGCCAAACTCATCCAGGAAACGGTATTTAAAGATCTGTCTGTCATCACCGCTTGATCCGGATGGGAAATAAGCGCTCATTACCGATACCTCATCAAAATCCACCCGGATGCAACGGCCTTCACGGTCAAAATCGGGGATGCCGCAGCCGTATTCAATATGGTTGGGCAGGCGTTTGGTAAAAATGGCCGTCCCGCTATATCCTTTCTTTTCGGCCGGAAACCAAAAATGCTGATAGCCCATATCGTCAACCAGGCCCAGTTCTTTTATTACATCAGGTGTGGCCTTAATCTCTTGCAGGCAAATTACATCGGCATCGGTAGCCTGTAACCAGGCCAGCCAGTCCTTACTTATTGCCGAGCGGATGCCGTTAACGTTATAGGTAATTATTTTCATATCATATTATTTATCATGGTGAGCCTGTATAACCATTCATAGGTTATGCTTCGCGTAAAGACTTCGCCATTTTAAAATTATTCAAATCAACCCCATCAACCGTTATGGTTTGCGGCGTAACCACGTTAAAACCAAAATGTTCAAACACGGGCCTGGCGGTTATGCTGGCGTCGGTAGTGATGATGCTGATTTTTTTATCCCTGGCCACCCGTTCAATTTCGGTTAGCAGTAGTTTAGCAATACCCTTGCCCTGGTGATAACGATGTACAAAAAGCATATCTACATGGCCATTATTGGTTAGGGATGAAAACCCGGTTATTTCACCATTTTCCTCAACAACTAAAAAATGCTGGTTGGTGATCTTGTCCGTCCACCCGGGCGTGTTTGTCCAGCGGCCGGCCCATGCGGCAACCTGTTCCGCAGTATAATCTTTTAAATTAACGGTGCTAATGGTATCACGGTATAAGTGTGCTATCTCATCAATATCGTTAAGGGTTGCAAGCCGTATCATTTTACTTTGGGCCATAGTAATTCATCCAGCTGCTTACACTCTTTTTTACTGAGCAGTTCAATCGTCATGGGTACATCTTTATCCGGGCGGTCGTTATGGTCTGTTTTTACAGCTGCAATGCGGTCAACCATATCAATGCCGGTTACCACCTCGCCGTATACGGTGTAGCTTTGATCAAGGTGCGGCACACCGCCAACGGTGGTATAAATATCACGCTGGTATGGCGGTATCTTGCGGCCTTTAAGGCGGGTGTTTTCTAAGGTATCCAGTTTGCCGGGGGTAAAGCGTTTACCTTCTACAATGTAAAACTGGCAGGAGCTTGATGCCTTGGTAGGGTTGTCATCCCGCGCGGCGGCAAGCACCCCGCGTTTATGGAACAGGCTGTCCCTGAATTCGGCAGGTACGGTATATTTCAGTTCGCCGTTGCCAAGTTCGGCGCCGGGCTTGTTTTTGGCCGTATCCCGCGAGTCGGGATCGCCACCCTGTATCATAAAATTTTGTATCACCCTGTGAAACAGCGTGCCGTTATAAAAACCCTCTTTGGTGAGTTTTATAAAGTTATCGCGGTGTTTGGGTGTTTGGTTATATAGGCGTATAATAACACTTCCGTAACTGGTTTTTATGCGTACGTATTGGTTTTTGGGTGGCTTGGCAAAGGCGGTGCTTATGGTAAGCAGCAACAGGCAAAGGGTGAAAAATCTTTTCATATATAGTTGTTTAGCTTTAAAACTCCCACTCCATCTCTGCTTCAAAATAATCAATAATTAACGATTTTAGCAGCATCTCTTGCTCCAGTATAGTGTAATTAGGCACCGTTTTTACCAGTTTCCAATGCGGCCAGCCGTCCTGGTCAAGCCCCTCCAATTCATAAAAGCCCATTTTGCTAAATAGCTTGCAATTGGCAATGTGCATCAGTTCTTCCTTTTGCCTTTTGCTAAACTTGCGTGGCCCCTGGCCCAACTCCTGTACGCCTATTAAAAACAAAATTACTTTAATATCGGGTTTTTCGTTATCAAACTCGGTAGCAATACGGTTTTGCAGGGCGGCCCATTTCAAATTTATTTCGGCAGGTTTCATAAAGGCAAATATAGGGATGCGGGCGGGTTAAATACTTTTTTGATGACATACATTTAACAACATTGTTACGTTTTAAAAATATCTTTAGCATTTTATTAGCTACTTTTGCCCTGTTGTGAAAAAAAGCACTTATCATATCATTTGCGCCTGGGCGCTGCTATTCTGTTTTGTAACAGGGCAGGTTATGGTATTTGCCCACCAGCACAACATCACCAAAAGCATCCACGCATCTAATTGCGACGATTGCCACAATACGGCGAAGCAAACCTTTAAAGAGAAATGCCAGCTGTGTGATAGTATGCACCATACCAATATGGAGCTGCTTAGCAATGTGTATTATACCCCGTTTACCAGTGTTGACCATGTTTTTATAACCTATCAATACGATTTTAAAAGCATAGCCCTTATACTCTCCCAGGGCCGCGCCCCCCCTGTAGTTTCATAATAATTACTTATTTGATCAAACGCCGCTTGATGTGGCATTTCCATGTATTTTTAATTTATTTATTATGAAACTGAAGCTTATTAGTTGCTTTTTATTTTTGTTCGTTCAATTTGCTGCATTTGCAGACGCTATAGATTTTAAGGGTAAAGTTATTGATGCTAAAACCAATGAGGCCCTTATTGGTGCCACGGTTAGCATCCCCGATCTTCGTATCTCTATCATCACCAACGCCAATGGCGAGTTTACCTTCCGGTCTATACCCGCTAAAGGCCGTTTTGTAGTACAGGTACAATATGTAGGTTATAAAAGCCAAACCCAAACTATTGATTTTTCATCAACCGCGCCAACTGTATTTGCCCTGCAGGCAAGCGTTATAGAAACGCACGAGGTGGTCATAACCGGTACGCCGGTAACATCGGGCAGCCGCAGTAACAGTACATCGGCAACGGTGGTAACCAAAGAGCAGCTACAGGGTTCATCAACAAATTTAATTGATGCATTGGCCAGGCAGGTACCGGGTGTAAGCCAGATAACCACCAGCCAGGCTATATCAAAACCGGTTATACGTGGTTTAAGCTATAACCGAGTGGTAACGCTTAACGATGGCGTAAAACAGCAAGGCCAGCAATGGGGCGATGAGCACGGTATTGAGATGGACCAGTACGCGGCGGGCCGTGTTGAGGTTTTGCGTGGTGCCGCTTCTTTACAATATGGATCTGACGCGCTTGGTGGTGTTATCAACGTGATAGACCCGCCAACCCCATCAGAAGGAAATATAGCGGGTGAAGTGTTAACCAACTACTCTACCAATAACGGCTTAAGCAACACCTCGGTAATGTTAAGCGGCAACGAGAACGGTTTCGTTTGGAGAGGCCGCGGTACTTACCAAAATGCCTATTCGTTTAACACCCCTGCGGGCAGGTACATTAACAGTGGTTTTAACCAAACTAATGCAAGCGGTATGCTGGGCTTTAACAAGGCGTGGGGATACTCGCACTTAAACTTCTCATACTTTAAAGATAATATAGGCTTTTATGATGCTGAGCCGGGCGATCCTTTATATAATGATAACACCAGCCGCACTTTAGATTACCCAAGGCAGGATATCCGCCATTATAAGGTGGCGTTGAACAATAACTTCCTGTTTGGCTCAAGCTCGTTAAAATTAGATCTGGGTTACCAGAAAAACCAACGCCGCGAGTTGGAGGACAACCCAACGCCAAACTTGTTTTTTGATATGAACACCTACTCGCTGGATGCCAAATATTACCTGCCCGAAAAAAACGGATGGCATCCGGTAATTGGTTTAAGCAGCAGCCTGAGCCATAGTGTTAACCTGGGCGAAGAATTGCTGATACCTGCTTACGATGAATACAGCACCGGCGCGTTTGTGTACGCTAAAAAGGTATGGGGCCAAAATACTTTTAGCGCGGGCGCAAGATTTGATTATATCAAAAACAAAGGCAAAGCGCAAAATGATGCTGAAGGCGCCCCGATATTTACAGGGTTTGATAACAAATTCTCAAACGTGAGCGGCGCTTTGGGCTACACCCACATATTTAATGACGACCTGAGCTTTAAAGCGAATGCCGGTACAGCATTCCGCGCGCCAAACCCTGCCGAACTGGGCAGCAACGGTGTGCATGAAGGTACCAGCCGTTATGAAATAGGTGATGCTAACCTAAGCCCCGAAAGAAGCTACCAGGCTGATGCTACGCTGGAGTATGGCTCGGGCTTTGTAACCGGTAGTTTCGGCATCTATGAAAACTATATCCATAACTTTATCTACGCATCAAACACCAATAAAGAGCAAACAACCGTAATTGACGAAGGGACGGGCCTGCCAAGATCATATGATACTTACCGTTACGGCCAGGTAAACGCCAACCTTTATGGTTTTGAGGGTAACCTTACCCTGCACCCGGTAGCGTTTATTCACTTCGAGAATACATTTAGTTATACCCAGGCGCAGAACACAACATTCGACAGGCCGTTGCCGCTGATCCCGGCAGGTGTATTGCACAACACCCTGCGTTTTGAGCCAAAAGTAAAAGGCATAACCGACTTTTATTTTTATGCAGGGATAGATAACTATTTTGCGCAAAACCGCGTTGACCAAACTTTTGAGACCGGGACAAACGGTTATACTTTGCTTAATGCCGGTATTGGCGCAACATTTAACATTGGTAAGCAGCCTTTAAAACTTTATGTATCGGGCACCAACCTTACCAATAAAGCATATTACGATGCCCTGAGCCGTTTAAGGCCGGGCCGCTACAGCCAGGAAGACCCAACTTTTGGGGTTTACAACATGGGCCGTAACATAACCTTTGGGGTTTACATACCCTTTGGAACCAATAAATAATAGTTAGTTAGTTTAGTTAGAAAGAAAGCCCCGGAGTAGTTTACCGGGGCTTTCGCTTTTATATAGGCTTTAACCACAGAGGGCACAAAGGAAAAACCACAAAGGACACAGAGATTTACACGCTGCAACTTTGTGCACTCTGTGAAAACCTTTGTGTTCTTTGTGGTTAAATTATTGACTTGCTTTCTAATTCAGCTTTTAGCTGTTCGGCAGATGAAAAGTGAATGGAATTGATGCCCAATTTTTGTGCGGCTAAAACATTACGCAGGTTATCGTCTATAAATAAAGCCTCAGATGCTTTAGCATGGTACCTGTCTAATAGTAATTGATAAAAAGCAGGGTTTGGCTTACGCATTTTTTCGGTACCCGATACTACGATTCCATCAAACCAGTTCAGGAAATCATAACGGTTTAGCGCCACCGGGAAAGTCTCTGCCGACCAGTTAGTGAGGGCGTATATCTTGTATTTGCCGCTATTTTTTAGTTGCTTAAAAATTTCGACAGTACCTTCAATGGCATCGCCCAGCATTTCGTCCCAGCGGCCGTAAAAAGCGCGGATGTTTGCCTCATGGTGCGGGTGTTGTTGTACAAGCAGATCGGTGGCTTCCTGTAGGGAACGGCCGGCATCCTGCTCCTCGTTCCAATCCGGAGTGGTAATATTGGCTAAAAAATCTTTCATTTCCTGCTCGTCGGTAAACAGGTTACGATAAAGGTAATGCGGGTTCCAGTCGACCAAAACCGCGCCTAAATCAAATATAATGGTGTTGATCATTACTTCTTCTTTTCGTCGTTGTAATTACGTTCGGTAACCTTAACCGATGTGATGACAGAATCCTTCCCCATGGTAAAAACAAGGTTTTTAGTATACAGGGTATCAATACCGCTCATTTTACGCGTTATCTCGTAATGGAAACTCAGGCGATCGTAGCTAAAACGGTCGGGGTAATGGAGCAAGCCAACCACGTTACTAAATTTCAGCCCAACCAGCTTATGGGTAGCAAGTAGGTCATCCACCATCATGTAGCGCTTCGGAAAAGTAAGTCCGTCGCCATCATTCCACCCAAAACGGTCAAATGGCTGTTTAGATGTGCAAGCCGACAATGTGACGGCAAATAGTATAAAAAGGATGAAGACTGAGCGTAATTTAAGCATTGTGATTTTTAGAAGGCTATTAAGAAGAATGTTTTTTACTTTTTTGCGGATTCTGACGATTATCAATAAATGATAATAATTCAATGGTTTTCTTGCGTGCTTCTACCCTATAGATTAAGGATACTTGTTTAATTATTAAGCCTTGATAAACATCCTTAAGCTTGCCAGGCTTTTTCCCAATAAATGGAGATTCGATAAGTGTATCTAAATAATTCCTTACTCTCTTTTTAAAGTTGCTGATTTCTTTTTCAGTCCAATGCTTTTTTAGATAAGCTATTCGGTCTTCAAAGGTCGAGAGGGCCTCTTCTGTCCATGCTAAATCAAAGCTCATAAACCAAGTCGTGCAATTGCTTCATTATGCGAAATGGTTTCGCCCTTATTTGCTTGCTCTAATCCTCTTAAAACAGACTCTTTTTGATCTTCAGTAAGTTCTTCAAACCAATCGCGGGTGTGCGGCTTTAAAAGCCTTTTAACTTCTTTTAAAAGGCTTACATCCTGTATATCCAATACCGCCTGTACTAACTTTAGCTTTTCTGCATGTAAGTCCATAGTAATTTATATAATACTAATATACGTTAATATCTTCAGTTATATTACGCGTTATTCAGCAAATATCCTTTAAATTCTTCAAAGCTTGTACCTAAACTTGTGGCATGGTGTGCTTTTTTCTCCAGCTCTTTTACCTGTTCAGGGATATTGATCTTACCGGCTATCTCAGGCGCGAACACATCCGGGAACTTGCATGGGTGCGCGGTTGATAAAAATACACCAGCCGTATCTTTTGCCGGGTGCTCCTGCTGATAAGCTTTCAGGGCTTTCCAGGCAATGGCCGTGTGCGGGCAGGCAACATAGTTGTACGTTTTAGAGATGGCTTCAATTGCTTGCAGCGTTTCTTCATCGTTATAAGTATAACCTGCTATCAGCTTTTTAAGTGCTTCGGGGTCTTCTTTAAATAAATCGGCAATGCGTACCCAGTTGCTTGGGTTGCCCACATCCATAGCGTTTGAAAGGGTGGCTACCGATGGTTTTGGCTGATAAACGCCGGTTTTTAAAAATGCAGGCACGGTATCGTTAGCGTTGGTTGCGGCAATGAATTGCTCAACGGGCAGGCCCATTTTCCAGGCTAATAAACCTGCGCCGATGTTGCCAAAATTACCGCTTGGTACCGCAAACACTACCTTGCTGATCCCCTCACGCAGTAACTGCGCATAAGCATTAAAGTAATAAAAAGTTTGCGGGATAAGGCGTGCTATATTGATAGAGTTTGCCGATGTTAGTCGGAATTTCTCGTTCAGTTCTTTATCAGTAAAGGCTTGTTTAACCAGTGCCTGGCAATCATCAAAAGTGCCGTCAATCTCCAGCGCGCGGATATTTTGGCCGTTGGTGGTTAACTGCAACTCCTGGATCTGACTTACCTTGCCTTTTGGATAAAGGATGGTTACCCGGGTATTTGGCACGCCTAAAAAGCCCAGGGCAACAGCACCGCCGGTATCGCCGGATGTGGCTACTAATACGTCCAGTTGTTTTTCGCCTTCTTCTAAAAAGTAGCTCATTACGCGGCTCATAAAGCGCGCACCAAAATCTTTAAATGCCAATGATGGGCCGTGGAAAAGCTCCAGCACATAAACGTTCTCTTCCAGCTTTACTACAGGCGCGTAAAAGTTAATAGCATCATGAATAATGGCTTTCAGGTCATCCGCAGGGATATCATCACCCAGCAGGTTTTGCGCTACATGGTAAGCAATCTCGGGCAGGGAGTACTCGTCCAGATGGTTCAGGAATTTATCATCCAGGCGGGGTATCTCTACCGGCATGTATAAGCCTTTGTCCTGCGGCATGCTGTTAAAAACCGCCTCTTTAAAACCAACTCTTAGGTCTGTATTGTTAGTGCTGTAGAATTTCATTTTAATATCGAATTTCGAATGTTCAATTTCGAATTTGGTTTGTTGTTAATTATAGCTGGGGACTGTTCTTCGCACCTCGCAATAGTGCGCGGTTTAATTTCGAAATTGAACATTCGAAATTCGAACACCTCCCTATCCCAAAACCCTTGGCCCTGCATCATTTATAGTTGATACGTAACCGTTAGATCCTATTTTAATACTTGTTAAATGCTTTTGCAGTTTAGATGTGATGCGTTTTGCGGTTTCCTCATCGCGGGTAAAGGCGAATACGGACGGGCCCGAACCCGAGATACCGAAACTTACCGCGCCAAGTTCCATAGCCATCTGGCGCATTTCGTAAAAATCGGGGATGAGCATGCTGCGTACCGGCTCAACTAAAACATCTTTCATACTGCGGCCAATCAGGTCAATATCCTGCATAAACAGGCCACTTACCAGCCCTGCAATATTGCCCCATTGGGTTACGGCATCTTTCATCTGGATGTTTTTACGGATGATCTGCCTGGCTTCCCTTGTAGGTACATCCACATCGGGGAATACAATGGCGCACCATAAATCTGCCGGATGCGGCAAGCGTATCACATCCAAAGGCTCATAACTGCGGATCAGAACAAAACCGCCTAACAAAGCCGGTGCAACGTTATCGGCATGCCCGTGGCCACAAGCCATTTCCTCGCCTTTCATAGCGAAGGGAAGCAGGGTGGATGGGTCTGTATCATCGCCCAATAAAGTTTTAATGGCAAATAAACCAGCAACCGTACTGGCCGAACTTGAACCCAAGCCGCTGCCTATCGGCATTTTTTTGTGCAGCTCAATATCGAGGCCAATATCCAGCCTGTCAATACTGCGCAGGTAATGCTCTACGCTTACGCTTACGGTGTTTTTAGCCGGGTTAAGCGGCAGCCTGCCATCATCGCCGGTAATTTTACTGATGGTGATGCCGGGTTTATCGGTTATGCGCATAATAACCTCGTCGCCGGGTTCGTTTACCGCGAAACCCAGCACATCAAACCCGCAAACCACGTTGGCAACAGTGGCAGGGGCGAAGACGGAAACCGACTCACCAACTCCCCCCCCCGCACGCTGAAGGGGGTGCTTAATATCTTGTATATCTATATTTTCCATATTGTATCTTAAAATTTTGTTCCCCCTTCAGGGGGTTAGGGGGTTAATTCGCGCCCACATTTATCAGATCAGCAAATACGCCTGCGGCGGTTACTTCGGCACCTGCACCGGGGCCTTTTACTACCAGCGGGCGTTCTTTATACCTGTCTGTTGTGAAAGATATAATGTTATCGCTGCCGCTAAGCATGTAAAAAGGGTGGTTCTCATCTACACTTTGCAGGGTGATGGATGCCTTGCCGTTTTCCAGTTTACCTATATAGCGTAATACTTTTTTATCTTTTTCGGCCTGTTGTTTCAGGTTGGTGAAGAAAGCGTCTTCGGCTTTTAGGGCCGCGTAAAAATCCTCTACGGTTTGTGCTTCTAAACAAGCTTTTGGCAATACGCTTTCTATATCAACATCAGCTTCTTCCATTTCGTGGCCTGCATCGCGGGCAAGGATCAGTATCTTTCGCATAAAATCCTTACCGCTTAGGTCATCGCGCGGGTCTGGTTCGGTATACCCTTTTTCCTGTGCCTCTTTTACCACATCGTGGAAATTGGCATCGCCCTTAAAGTGATTAAAGATAAAGGAGATAGTTCCTGAAAGGATAGCTTCGATGCGTTGTATGCGGTCACCGCTGCTCATCAGGTCTTTTAAAGTACGGATGATAGGTAAGCCTGCGCCCACATTGGTTTCGTAGAAGAAATCTACACCGTGCTTGCGCGCGGTATCCCTGAATGTTTTGTATTGGGCAAATGATGCCGAGTTGCCGATCTTATTACAGGTTACTACAGATACGTTAGCTTTAAAAATATCTTCGTAAAAGGCAATTGGTTGTGGGCTGGCGGTATTATCAATAAACACACAGTTGGGCAGGTTCATTTCCTTCATCCTTGCGATGAAGCCGGCTAAGTCGGCCGCGTGGTCTGACGCCTGCAGGTCGTCCTGCCAGGTATCAAGCGATAAACCATCGGCATTGAAAACCATTTTACGGGTATTGCTGATGCCCACTATTTTAACCTGGATGCCATTATTTTTTTGCAGGAAATCTTTATGCGCGTTCAATTGGTTGAACAGGGTTTTACCGATGTTGCCGGTACCTAAACAGAAAGCATGCAATGTTTTGGTTAGCTCGATAAAGAAGGCATCATGCACCGCGTTCAGGGCCTTGGCCAGGTCATTCGCCGAGATAATAACCGAGATATTATACTCTGACGAGCCCTGGGCGATAGCCCTTACGTTAACACCATTACGGCCCAGTGCATGGAACAGCTTGCCGCTCATGCCCGGGGTTTGCTTCATATTTTCGCCTACTACGGCTAATATGGCCTGGTTTTTTTCTACCACCAGTGGCTCCAGCTTATTGGCCAATAGTTCCAGTTCAAACTCCTGTTCTATCAGTTGCTTGGCTTTATCAACCTCGTTTGGCTGTACGGCAAAAGTGATGCTATGTTCTGATGATGATTGGGTAATGAGGATGATGTTGATCTGTTCTCTCGCCAGTAGTGAAAACAACCTGCCGCTAAAGCCCGATTTGCCCACCATGCCGCTACCCTCTAAATTGAGGATGCTGATATTGTTGATAGACGAGATGCCTTTGATAGGCAAGGTAGACGCTTTGCAATCATGACGGATAACCGTACCCGCAAAAGCAGGCTCAAAAGTGTTTTTGATAACGATCGGGATTTTCTTTAAAAATGCCGGGATCATGGTTGGCGGATAGATCACCTTGGCCCCGAAGTAAGAAAGCTCCATTGCTTCGGTGTAAGTCAGTTCTTCCAGCGGGAAGGCCTTTTGCACCATGCGGGGGTCGGCGGTCATCATACCGTTAACGTCTGTCCAGATTTGTATTTCTTCAGCATTTAAAGCCGAACCGAATATAGCTGCGGTATAATCACTACCACCACGGCCAAGTGTTGTTATCTGCCCGGCATCGTTACCCGCAATAAAGCCGGTTACAATAAGCAGTTTGTCGCTGTTTTCCTGATAAAAGGTTTTGATGAGCAGTTCAGTTAACTCGCTATTTATTTTGGCATTGCCAAAGGCGCTGTCGGTTTTGATCAGTTCAGATGCATCTACAAAAAGCACATCTTTAAAATGCTGGGCGGAAATTTTGCTTACCATTAAGGCCGAGCAGCGCTCGCCATAGCTCAGTATCTGATCGCGGGTTTTGGGAGTAAGCTCGCGCAAGGTAAGTACGCCCTGCAATAATTCTTCAAGCTGGTTAAAGTTTATTTTTAAACGGGTGTAGGCCGGGTTTTGGTTCTGCACATCAAGCAGGGCTTTAACGGCATCAAAATGGCGTTTTTCCAATTCTGCCAATTGCGCGGTAAACTCTTTGCCTTCGGCCGCGTTCTCGGCCATGGCTACCAGCAGGTTGGTTACGCCACCCATGGCAGATAGTACAACTACCGGGCGGTTGCCGGGTTTATCCTCGTCTTTTAAAATTTCCAGTAATGTTTTTATGCTATTTACTGAACCTACCGACGTGCCGCCGAATTTTAGAATCTTCATTTTTGCGATAAAATAAAAAAAGCCTTCCTCTTTGCGGAGGAAGGCTTTCATTTGGTTTTTTTATGTTTTTACACCATACGATTATCTTCCTCCGATATTTATCCCGGTGGTAATAATGGTAATAATTGTGGTGTTGTTAATTGTCATATATATTATGTCGGTAAAGTAAGTAGATTTTATTTTAAATACCAAATGTAAATTGGTTTTATTTTTTCAATGCCTTTAAATCTTCCTAAATTGCGGCCGTATGCAGGGACTTATAACAAAATCGACCGGGAGCTGGTACCAGGTAAGAAGCGGTGACGAAACCATCGATTGCCGGATCAAAGGGAAATTCCGGATAAAGGGTATCACAACAACCAACCCACTGGCGGTTGGCGATGTGGTTGATTTTGATATGGAACCGGAGCAGGGCACCGGTATTATCACCAATCTGCATCAGCGTAAGAACTATATCATCCGTAAATCTATTAACCTATCCAAACAGGCGCAGATCATCGCGTCAAACCTGGATAGGGCATTGCTGGTGGTTACCCTTGCCTCGCCACGCACCTCATTGGGTTTTATCGACCGCTTTTTAGTTACTGCCGAAGCTTACGATGTCCCCGCCTGTTTAATATTTAATAAGCTCGACCTTTTTAGCGATGAAGGATTAGAGATACTGGCCGATTACCAGGCCGTTTACGAAAACATTGGCTACCCATGTTATTCAGTATCGGCCTTAGAAGGAACCAATATAGATGAAGTACAAAACTTGCTGAAAGATAAGGTGACGCTTTTCTCCGGCCACTCGGGCGTGGGTAAATCCAGCCTCATTAACCGTTTGCTGCCTGATCTTGACCTGCGCACGCACATGGTATCTGAATGGAGCGACAAGGGTATGCACACCACCACCTTTGCCGAAATGTTTGAACTACCACAGGGCGGCTATATTATTGATACCCCCGGCATTCGTGAATTAGGTGTTATCGATATAGAAAAAGAAGTGCTGAGCCATTTCTTCCCTGAAATGCGCGAACGGATGAACCAATGCCGTTTCAACAACTGCCGCCACATCAACGAGCCGGGCTGTGCGGTGCTGGATGCGCTGGAAGAAGGCGAAATATCACAATCGCGGTATGATAGCTATTTGAGTATTTATCATGGGAATGATACCAGGGCTTAAGAGAGGCAAGATGATGAGAAGCAAGAGCCAGGAAAGAAAGATAAATATTAATAATAAGCGGTCTTGATTCTTGCGTCTTGACTTCTTGAATCTATTCAAAATATGCGTGCAGTAATACAACGGGTTTCGGAGGCATCATGCCGGGTTGATGGTAACATCACCGGGCAAATTGGCATTGGGTTTTTGGTTTTATTAGGTGTTGAGGATGCCGATACCGATGACGACCTGCAATGGCTGGCACAAAAAATAACAGGACTGCGTGTTTTTGGCGATGAAAGCGGACTAATGAACAAAGCCCTTGCAGATATTGGAGGAGATATATTATTGATATCTCAGTTCACTTTATTTGCGCAAACCAAAAAGGGTAACCGCCCGTCGTTCCTTCGCGCGGCAAGGCCGGATAAGGCTATCCCAATGTATGAGCAAATGATAAAAACGCTGGGAACCATCACCGGCAAAAAAATAGCCACGGGGATTTTTGGTGCCGATATGAAAGTGAGCCTGGTGAACGATGGCCCGGTGACGATTACCATTGATACGAAAGTTAGGGAATAGAGCTTCGCTTCATTAATTTGTTGCCGTCACTCGGCTCCTGCCGAGTGACTATATTATTACACGGCGTCCCGCCGCAGTATGTTGGTGGCGACCAGAGGCCTTAAAATAGTTATCACTCGGCTGGAGCCGAGCGATTGCGTGATTATTTTATCACCACCGCTTTCTTATCCTTAATAAAGCTATTCAATACCGACGCGATAATAATAACCCCGATACAACCTATCGCATTTAGCCACAAGTAAGCCACGGTTTCGTAATAACCCATTACGCATATAATGGCTTCAGTAATAACCGCAGCTACAAATACTGCCGTTCCCTGGATCTTTTTAAGGTAAAAGGCCACAATGAACACCCCTAAAATGGTTCCATAAATGTAAGAGCCTAATTGGTTCACAGCCTCCAGCAGGTTGCCTATTTTGCTGGCATAAAGTGCCATGCCTATACAAACCAGTCCCCAAAAAAAAGTTGCCAGGCGCGATGCGGTTACATAGCTGTGGTCAGATTCGCCGGGTTTTAAGATGCGCTTGTAGATATCTATCACCGTGGTTGATCCCAGCGCGTTCAATCCGCTTGCGGTTGAACCCATTGATGCCAGGAAGATAATGGCGATGAGTAAGCCTATCAATCCTTTTGGCAGGTATTGTGTTACAAAAGTGAGGAACACGTAATTGGTATCGTTCACACTATCGTTACCGCTGCTTTTTTTGATGACGCTGATGGCCTGTTTGCGGATAGTATCCGTTTGTGCTTCAGCCGTTTTAAGGTCGGCCTTTGCGCCGGCTATTTGTTGCTGGTCTTTGCTATCCAGGGCTTTTACAAGGCCTTCTGTTTTTTGTTTCTTTTGATCAAAGGCGTCGGCATATTGCTTTTCCAGCTGATTGAATTGCGGGGCATACTGGCTTTTCTTTACCTGCTCTACCTCGTAGTTATTAAAGAAAACGGGCGGCTTGTTAAACTGATAAAAACTAAATACCAATACGCCTAATAACAATATTAAAAACTGCATCGGTACTTTTATCAGGCCGTTCATGATCAACCCCAACCTGCTTTGGCCAACCGTGCTGCCGGTTAGGTAGCGCCCAACCTGGCTCTGGTCTGTACCGAAATAGGATAATTGCAAAAAGAACCCGCCGATGATACCGCTCCATATATTATAGCGGTTATTAGGGTCAAATTTCCAGTCGATAACGTTCATGCGGCCCAGGTTGCCGGCCAGCTTAACAGCTTTGCCAAAGCCTACATTTTGCGGTAACAGCATCACCACAAAAACACCTGCCACAAACATCCCGGTAAAAATGATGCTCATTTGCAGCAGCTGGGTGTATGATACCGCCTTTGCCCCGCCATAAACGGTATAAAACAAAACCAGGCCGCCTATAAAAAGCGTAGTATAAGTGGTGTTGATATGCAATATGCCTGACAGGATTATAGCCGGTGCATAAATAGTTATAGCGGTGGATAAACCGCGCTGGATCAGGAATAAAATAGAAGTAAGCGCCCGGGTTTTCAGATCAAACCGCTGCTCTAAAAATTCGTATGCCGTATATACCTTAAGCTTGTGGAAAATGGGCACAAAGGTAATGCACAGCACAATCATGGCCAGCGGCAAACCGAAGTAGAATTGCACAAAGCGCATCCCATCGCTGTAGGCCTGGCCCGGGGCCGATAAAAAGGTAATGGCGCTGGCCTGTGTGGCCATAACAGATAAACCGACGTGGTACCATGGCAGCGAGCGGTTGCCCAGGTATTGGTCGATGTTTTTACTGCTGCCGCTTTTCCATACGCCGTAGGCAACTATGGCAAGCAGGGTGCAGCCTAAAACTATCCAATCGGTTAAACTCATTCAAAAGATTTTGTAATGAGCCAAAATACTAAAATTAAAAAAACCAGCCATACGATAACAATACCGTAAAACTGGTTCCAGTTTTTTATAAATGAGGGGAGATCGCTATCCTTAGACCTCCTCACGGCCCTTCACCAAAAATTTGATGAATAGCGCTGCGGTCAATAAACCGAAAACACCACCTACAGGGATCCAGATAAAGCCTCTCTCAACAATAGCGCCTACAAACATGCCGCTAACTAAGGCAACAAGATAAAATATGTAATCGTAGTTTTTTTCTTCTTTGTGCGGGTGATGATGATGTGACATAGTATTTTATTAAATAATGTGCTGCAAATTTAAGGTATAAAAGTATTGATGCCTAATTGAATTGTTAGTTTTTTGGTTTGCTCAATAAATTTATAAATAAGCGATAAGCGCCGGGCACACCTGCCGGTAGTTCCCTGAAGAAAACCAACGAGGTATAAACATACCGCCCTTTACCGTAGTTGGCCACAATCAGCGATCCGTTGCTTGCCGATTCATCAGGATCATTCATTTGCAGCGGAGCTTTGTATTGCGGATCAATTGATGATACCATATACACGCTGCGCTCCTGGATCCATCCTTTAAAATCATCCTGCGTAATCACGTTCGGGTAATTTAATACTTCGCTGGTTTTATCTAAAATGGTTACCGGTGCATCCTCGTTGGTTACCCTTTCGTTAACTACTCGGAACGGGTAAGGCCCCAGGTTGCGGGTAACCAAGCCGTTGTTATTGTTGTATTGAATAACCAGGTTGCCACCATTTTTTACATACTCTAATAGTTTTGGCTGTTCATAAGCCAGGCGTTCGTTTACGTTGTAAGCACGCACGCCGGTTACAATAGCATCGTAAACAGAGAGGTCGCTGTTGATGATCTCGTTCTCGGTTAGCTGGTGTACATCATAGCCTACTTCGCGCAGGGCATCTGGTACCAAATCGCCGGCACCGGCTATATAGCCTATTTTTTTGCCTGCGGTTTTCAGATCGATGTTTACCAGTTTGGCCTGCGCCGGCGGGAAGATGGTAATAGCCGGAACGTGGTTGTATTTAATATTCAGCAAGCCCTGTGAAAAGGTTTTGCCGTTTGCTGTCGCGATAACTTCCAGGTTGCTGGTGTTTGGCTTATTATTGGTAGGGGTAACGTTAAAAGTTACCGTCCATTCGTCGCCTTTGTTCTTACCGGTAAAATCTATCTTTTCGGGACTGATCTTCCATCCGGCAACAGGTTTTATACTGATGCTACCACTAGCGTTGGTAAAACTTTTTAGTTTTACCTGTACGGTTTGCGGTTGGGTGTTGCTATATATATATACCTTTTCGGCAATGTTGGCGGTAACTGGTGGGGCTATTTCCAAAGGTTGGTAGATCTCACCACGGGCGGGATCAACGTATTTGAACATTACTTTTCTAAAATAGATAAGCTTTTTATCATTTATGGTCAACGCAAATTTCACTGTAGGACCATCTGTATTCTCTGGATGGCCTGCAAGTGTGTCGTTTGCAAGTGTATAACTGCCTATGCCATGAGGAGCTTCAAGCCAGTAAGGTTGAGAAACTCTTTTAAGAACAATGGGAGACAGTTGTTTTGAAACAAGTTGATTAGGTTCTAATATATATCCGTGGGGGTTAGAAGTAACATTAGTAATTTCTCCTCCCGGATTGATTTCTAATAAACTTATAGGTAGTTTGTTGGGGGTTAATAATTGCGCGGTAATAGTCAGTTTATCGCCAACTGCAAACGAAGGTTCGGTCGCATAAGCTTCAAACCACAAGCCCGCGCACTGCGCTATCAAATCTTTTAACTCCTTTGTTTTTTGCTTGTGCCAGTAATCATAACTTGAATTAGCCACTTCGGTTAACCTTACCGTTTGGAAGGCTTTATTAGTGGCTACGGTTTGGTCAACATCGCCCAGTAATTTCACCAATGCCGGTACTGAAGCCTGCGGCTCGTCATCATTAAACGCTTTGGTAATGGTAGCCAGTTGTGCGGCTATCGGCGTACCGAACGGGACCCTGGTCCAGCTTACATCTACGCCGTCCATCAGGTCTGTTTTGGGAGCATCGCCCAGAATGGTCTTGAAAAACTCGAAAGCATCGCCACGCTGCTTGGCCGAGCCAAAGCCCTGTGTTTTATGGTTGCTGCGGCTCTCGGCAGCTATTTCGCCGTAGCTTTTACCTAATATAGGGTTGTAGCCGCCAACGTTTATCTTAAACTGATCTGGCGAGGTGGTATTTGTGCTGCCAAAGTTAAAAGTATTCCACAACAGGCGTTTGGCTTGCCATACTCCAACATATTTTAATTGTTCGGGGTATCGTTTTGGGTCGGCTGCTGCGCTGAATGCCTCTTGCGCTAAAATGGCTGATGCGGTGTGGTTGCCGTGGCCGCCTTCGCCTGTTGTTGGGAAACGGCATATCATCACATCGGGCCTAAACTTGCGAATCACCCAAACCATATCGCCTAACACCTTGTCCTTATCCCAAAATTTCAGGGTTTCTTCAGGGTTTTTTGAGAAGCCAAAATCGTTGGCCCTGCTAAAAAACTGCTCTGCGCCGTCTGTTCTGCGGGCAGCTAAAAGCTCTTGTGTGCGTATCAGGCCTAATAATTCGCCTTGCTCGGTACCTATCAGGTTTTGGCCGCCGTCGCCGCGGGTAAGCGACAGATAGCCGGTGCGATAATGCTTCTCCTGCGCCAGGTAGCCCAGTAAACGGGTATTCTCATCATCGGGGTGAGCGGCTATGTATAGCACGCTACCCAATACATTCAGCTTTTTGAGATTCTGGCGAATGGTTGCGATATCTGATGGTGGCGATGTTTGTGAAAAGGCTGTTTGGCAAACTAAAAACAGGGCAATGGTTACAGGCAATATGCGCTTCATAACAACAAATATATCTGAAAGATGCCTTTTAGCAATATTTGGTATGATAATTATACCGTCATAATTACATTTTCTCCCCTGTTTTCAATCGATTGATTAACTTTTTTGGTCTAAGAGTCAAACAATTACAATTACATGATAAAATTAATTTACACTAATCAATCGTTTGATTAATTTTGTGCGGGACAAAAAGAAAATGGAAAAGGAAAAAACAGATAAAAAAGATCACATACTCGATGTTGCCGAGCGTGTTTTTGCCGAATTAGGATATGATGGCGCTTCAACGCGTATGATATCTGGCGAAGCAGGTGTCAATATGGCTATGCTTAATTATTACTTCGGTTCAAAAGAAGGGGTTTTCCTGGCAATTTTTGATCGTAGGATTTCTACTTTCCAAACCGTACTGCTTAGCATAGGGAATGATGAAAGTATGAACTCGTGGGAGAAACTGGACAAATATCTGGATAGCTATATAGACAAAGTGGTAACCAATAATTGTTTCCATATTATGCTGAACCGCGAGATCTCCAAATCAAAAAAGAATGAGCTTACCGATCAGATAACCGATATTATTATGAAAAACGTAACCGTTTTTCAAGACATTATAGCAGAAGGTATTAAAAAAGGTGATTTTAATAAAGATGCGGATCAACAGCTTTTGGTTGCTACCATATTTGGCACAAAAAATTACATCGTAAACACCCCGCATATCTCATCAAAAGTACTTGGCTATGATGTGCTGGATGCTGATGTTCAGAATAACCTGCTTAAACCCCGATTTAAAGCCTACATGAAAACACTGTTAAAAGCCTACTTACAGAATTAAAAATGACAACAAATAAATATATACCCTTGAAACCCTCACGCATAAACAAAGCCTTAAAGGCCGCGGGCAGTATGGCCATGTTACTATTGGCACTACTGGTTACAAACCCCGCCGCCGCACAGGACAGAACAATTACGCTTGACGAAGCCCTGAAGCTGGGCATTGAAAACAGCAAAACGCTTAAACTTTCGCAATCGCGCATTGACCAGGCCGTATCGCAATACCAGCAGGCTAAAGATCGCTCGTTGCCAACCGCTAAAGCCAGTTTTGGTTATAACCGTGCGCAGATCCCTGCAAACAAACTTAACCTTGGCGAAGAAAGCTTAAGCCTGCCAACAAGCGCTAACGCTTATTTAGGTACCCTATCTGTTAACCAGGCAATATGGCAAGGTAATAAGTTAAAGTATGCACGCGAATCGACAACCTTGTTAACAGAGGTTGCCCGCCTGGATGCCGTTAACGATAAAGACCAGATAGCTTACAGTATTATTGACGCGTATTACAACCTGTACAAAGTGCTGCAAAGCAAAAAGGTGGTTGACCAAAACTTAACCACCATTGATGCGCAGATAAAACAGGCACAGCGCTTTTTTGACCAGGGCATTGTTACCAAAAATGATGTGCTGCGTTTCCAGCTACAGCGTTCAAACATTGAGTTGAACGGTATCGACCTGGAAAACAACCGCCGCATTATTAACTACAACATGGATATTTTATTGGGTTTACCAGAAGGGACCCAGTTAACCATTGCGCAGATAACCGAAACAGACCATTCGGCAGCGCCGTTAACTGCTTACCTGGATACAGCCATGAGCAACCGCCCCGAGTTTCAACAGTTTGACCTGCGTACCCGTGTTGCCGAAACCAATATTAAAAGTGTAAAGGCAAATACATCGCCTACACTATCGGCATCGGCCAGTGCTTACTATGTTGGTATAGCTGCTAACCCTATCCCCAAAAGCGGAAACTTCATTACCCCCATATCAGCAGGTTTAACCTTAGGATGGGATTTTGGTACCCTATGGACTAACAAAAACAAGGTGAACGAGGCCAAGCTGCAACGCGAAGAGGTGATCATTAATAAAGGTATCACCACAGATAATATCAAAAATGAGGTGAACCAAAGCTACCAGAACTATAAAGCGGCGCTTGATAAGATAACCTTACTGCAAACATCTATTAACCAGGCGCAGGAAAATAACCGCATACTGGAAAACAAATACCGTAGCAATATATCAACCGCTACAGACCGTGCAGATGCACAAACCTTGCTTTACCAGGCCGAAATAAACTTAGAATTGGCTAAAGCAGATGCAGGGCTTGCATACTATACATTATTAAAATCAACAGGAAAACTTAACAAATAATTACAATACATAAAGCGATGGCAAAAGAAACACAAGAAGCAGAACCTAAAAAGAAAAACAAAGTACTTCCTATTATATTGGGAGTGGTTCTTTTAGGGGGTATCATATTCGGTGTAAAAGAATATATATACTTCAGCAAACACGTTGATACAGACGATGCGCAGATAGACGGCGACATAAGCCCGGTTGTGGCCCGCGTTGGCGGTTATGTTGACAGCATTATGTTTGAAGAAAACACACACGTTAACAAAGGCCAGCTACTGGTTAAAATAGACGACCGCGACTACAAAGTAAAATTAGAGCAGGCGCAAGCTGCACAAGTTGGTGCAAGCGCAGGTATCAATGTAGGCGAATCGCAAATTTCTACTACTACTGCAAACTCATCAAGCGCTAAAGCGGATGTTGAATCGGCAAAAGCACGTTTAGACAAAACACGTAAGGATTACGACCGTTACGCCAACCTGGTGCAGGATGGATCTGTAACCCGCCAGCAATTTGACCAGGCCAAAGCCGATCTGGCTGTTGCACAGGCTAATTACAATGCATCACGCGATAAATACAAAGCCGCTGTTGAGCAGATTGCTACCAGCCGCAGCCAGTTAAAAGTTACCAATACCGGTGTAAGCCAAAAGCAGGTTGATATTGATTATGCAAAACTGCAATTAACTTATACCAACGTTAAATCACCTTCGAGCGGTATCGTAGCTAAGAAGAATGTACAGGTGGGCCAGTTAGTACAGGCAGGCCAAACCTTGTTTTCGGTTGTAAACGATAACAGCGTTTACATTACAGCAAACTTCAAAGAAACCCAGTTAGATAAGATCGAGAATGGCCAAAAGGTTGACCTTGATGTTAACGCTTACCCTGGTTTAAAAATTGAAGGTACAGTTTATAACTTTTCGCCTGCTACAGGTGCAAAGTTCTCTTTACTGCCACCAGATAACGCTACAGGTAACTTTGTAAAAGTTGTGCAGCGTATCCCTGTTAAAATTAAAATAACAGGCAGCAAGGAAGATATTGCGAAACTACGCCCGGGTATGAGCGTAGATGTTTCGGTTAACATAAAATAAAGACTAATAAAATGGCTGAAACTGGCTTTAAAAAATGGATAATTACCATTACGGTGATCATGGCATCGCTCCTGGAGCTGATAGATACCACCATCGTAAACGTAGCTATTCCGCATATACAGGGTAACCTTGGCGCAACCCTTGAGGATGTTGCCTGGGTGGTTACCGGCTACGCCGTAGCAAACGTTATCATCCTGCCCATGTCGGGCTGGTTAGGCGGGCGCTTTGGCCGTAAAAATTACTTTCTTACCTCTATAGTTGTATTCACCATAGCATCGTTTTTATGTGGTAATGCCAACTCACTTGATGAGCTTGTTGTGTTCCGTATAATACAGGGTATTGCCGGTGGTGGTTTAATATCAACCGGGCAAACCATATTACTGGAAACCTGGCCGCGCGAGCAAATTGGTACCGCTACTGCCTTGTTTGGTTTAGGCGCGGTTGTAGGCCCAACAGTAGGGCCAACAATTGGTGGCTGGATAACCGAAAACTACGCTTGGCCGTGGATCTTTTATGTAAACATCCCGGTTGGCGCGTTGGCTATATTTTTAACCTATACATTTGTTAGGGAAACACCCAAAGAGGAGAAGAAGCCCGTGGACTGGTGGGGTATTGGTTTATTGGCAGTTGCTGTAGGTAGCTTGCAAACCATCCTTGAAAAAGGCGAATCGGAAGATTGGTTTGCAAAAAATTACATCATTGTATTAACCATAACAGCAATTCTGGGGATCATATTATTTATATGGCGGGAGCTAAGTACCGACCACCCTATCGTGAACTTTTCAATTATGCGGCATCGAAGTTTTGCCGTGGGTATGTTTACCTCCTTTATATTGGGGTTTGGGTTGTACGGTTCCGTGTTCGTGTTCCCGGTATTTTGCCAGAATTTGCTTGGCTTTAACGCGCAGCAAACAGGCGAGCTACTATTCCCGGGTGGGGTATGTACTATTATAATGATGCCGTTTATAGGTAAAATGCTTAATAAAGGCATCCCGGCGCAGTTTATGGCTACCGCGGGTATGTTCCTGTTCTTTGTATTTACATGGATGCTGAGCAACTCTACCCTGGCAACAGGAGAGAAAGATGTATTGGTGCCTTTATTGATACGTGGTGTAGGTATGGCCTTATTGTTTGTACCTTTAACCACCTTAGCCATGGCCGACCTGAAAGGGCCGGAAATTGGCCAGGGATCGGGCTTGAACAACATGATGCGCCAGTTAGGCGGGTCGTTTGGTATCGCGGCTTTAACCACCATTATACACATTCGTCAGGGTTTTCACCGCAGCACGCTGATAGAGCATATTAACCCTTATAACCCATCTTTTACAGAGCGTTTAAACCAGTACATACATGGGTTTATGGCTCAGGGGAAATCGGTTATTGATGCCACACACATGGCTTACGCGGCTATTGAAGGCACGGTGATCAGGCAAACCATGTTGCTTACTTATGATGATGCTTACTGGATCTCGGGTTTGGTAATGCTATTCTCTATACCGTTGTTGTACCTGCAGCCGTTTAAAAAGCTAAAGGCCGTAACGGATTCCCACTAAAAAACAAAACCATTCTGCCTTTAAAAGCAGAATGGTTTCTCCAAAAAATCAACAATTAAATTTGTAATCCCCCTTGGGGCCGGTAATGTTTTACAGCTATAAAATTATTACGACGACAAGGGTTAGTAATAATCTAAGCTTTAAAATTAAGGCTTTTAAATCAACAAACACAAATTTAATGCAGATTATTTTTGAACACAGCTAAACCGATCCGTTTAATTAGAAAATAATTTTACCGGTTGCTGTAACCAATGATGCTATTCTTACGGCATCAAAAATGCGCTCTTCAGTAGTGCCTAATTTTATCAACGAATCTTCATGGGCATTCACACACATTTCGCAACCGTTAACGGCCGATATGGCCAGGCTCATCAATTCAAAAAACTCTTTACCAGTTACCGGTTTCATCATTAACAGCATGCGGATACGTGCAGGTATCTGTGTGTATTTTTCCTTTTGGGTAAAATGCCTGAAACGATAAAATATATTGTTTGATGCCAGTAACGATGCGCATCCTGCGGCCTCGGCAACGTCGGCGTCGGTAGCTTCGTTTTGTTTGGCTACACCGGTGTAGTAAGCAATAAGCGGCGCGTTTTGGTTATTAACGGCTGTGCTTAAGCCAAGCAGGGCGCATTCTTTAGCGCTCAGATGTTCTGACGTTAGGGTACTTGTAAAGTTCAGCTTCAGGTCGCGCAGGTAGCGCGATTCGCCAGCCTCTAATAAATTAAGGGCCGGGGTGCGGTATGTTTTGTCAAGGCCTGTTGTTTCCAGCAGTTCCTGTACTATTTCGGTGCTTTCGCTCATGGTAGTATTTGATATTAAATGGTAAAAAAATAACCACAGAGGACACAGAGTTTTCACAGAGGGCACAAAGGTTAATCTCTGTGTACTTTGTGGTTTTCTCTCAGTGTACTCTGTGGTTAAATAAGGTTTAGTTAAACTGCTTAATTATACAGTTAAAGTCTCCTGGCCTTTTTCCCAGTTGCAAGGGCAAAGCTCATCTGTTTGTAAGCCATCAAGCACACGCAAAACTTCTTTAACGTTACGGCCTACGCTAAGGTCATTTACAGATACCCAACGGATGATACCGGTAGGGTCAATAATGAAAGTAGCACGGTAAGCAATTTTTTCATTTGGCTCTAAAATACCAAGGTCTTCAGCTAATGATTTTGAAGTATCGGCAAGCATCGGGAATTTAAGGTCGCGCAGGTCGTCATGATGTGTTCTCCATGCAGCGTGTACAAATTCGCTATCAGTAGATGCGCCAATTAAACGGGTGTCGCGATCGCGGAACTCGCCAAAATTTTTGTTGAACTCAGCAATCTCTGTAGGGCATACAAAAGTAAAATCCTTTGGCCACCAGAACATTACAGTCCAAACGTTATCGTCATTAACCAGGTATTCAGAAGTTATGGTTTCAAACTCTTTGCCTTTTTCTAAAGAAACTACGGCAGTTTTACTAAAAGCGGGAAATTGTTGTCCTATCGTTAACATAATGATTGTTTTATTAAAATTTATGCAACAAATATACGGATAAAACCAACTAGGACTTTATCTTTAATATCTATATTATATAGTTTTTATCTATTATTTAATGTGTTGATATTGAGTATTGCTATTTGTATATGAATGCTTTTGATGGAGAATATAGCAGGAAACAGCAGGTAGATCAACCTATTGAGGGAGGTATTCATTGTGATTTTTTTGCATTTTTTTAAATTCAGCTAATTGCTTATAATTGATAGTATGAAAACCAAACCTATTGTTATCACATTATCAATTATTGCCGTATTGATGTGTGGCTTTTTGTTTGCCCGGTCTAAATACTTGAGCAAGCCCGAGAAAACAGAGATCATAACCTTTTTAAACCAGTTTAATGCCAACATACAGTTGGGAGAGATTAAACCTGCAGCCCAGTATTTTGATGAAGGCATGAACAAGGCTATGGTAAATATGCTGGTAAATGTGTTAAGCAATAAAACAAGCATGGGCGGCAAAGGGAAGCCGCTGTTTAAGGTTACGTTAAATACCGATGATAGCAAAATTACCTTTATAAACCCGGAGTTAGCAACTGCTGATGTCCCGGCAACGTTTCATCGTGATAGTATACCCGATGTGTTTACTACCATTACTTTCACTATTCACAAGGGAGGGCCAAACAATTATAATATCTACCGGGTAGATGCAACCTTATTCAATAAAGATTACACGGACTATCAAAACACCGTAATAAACCGCACTGTAGCAGAAACGAAACTCTTTAGCCCGCAAACACTGGCGGCTTTTAAAACGGCCAATCAGCTTAAAGCGCGGTACGATAGTATTTTATGGTTTCAGCATGTTGATAATAAGGCTTGGTTTTACGTAGTGAAGAGGTAAGCTTCCGGATGACTTTTATTGGCATGGCGAAAGAGATAAAACCAAACCGGTTGACTATAAAATGGGATTGGTTAATCCCGATCTGAAAGAAATTATCCCGGTAGAATATGATCTGATCCATAACATAGGTGGAACAATTGACGGTTTGATAGAGGTAGAAAAAGGAGAGAAAAAAGGCTTGTATGATATAACGGGTAAATTGGTTGTGCCCGTAAACTACGAGCAGATATTACCTTTAAATGATGGCGAGAACCTTGCCTTGCTAAAAAATGGCAACGATTATTCGTACTTTAAAAATGATATGACCATTGGCGAAACACTGGTTGATTTTAAAATTGCCGATGCATTGCCAAAGGTTAAACACTATGCCGATTCGTATAAAGTAAACGGGGAAAGTTCTAAAAATATAATGGAGTATAATGATCGTAATCGTTTTACATCACTTGTTGTAGCTCCATCTTATTTGGTAGAGTGGCATATGCTCTCCGAGTTTTTAAACTTGCCCAATAAGTTGCGTACCCCTACCGAGGAAATGATTGGAGACGGTGACGGGAGTGGCTATGTTGAAGTAAAATTCAGCGGGGAGCAAAAAGATGAAGAAAATTGGTTTACAAGTGCATTTTATTCGGTTGTTAACGATTACCTGGGCGGCAGGGGCGGCTTGTATGAGAATAAAGCCCTGTTACTTGTTGATAAGAAACAAAACCGGATACTGGGCTTTGATGCCAGCAACTATTTTGGTGAAGGCGAAGGTGGCGGCCCTTTGATAGGCGATTGCCGCGAAAACTCGCTTAAGGCCATTAACGATTCGCTTTTTGAGTTTAAAACAACATCAACCTTTGATGCCGAACTACTTGAAAAGGATAGTTATATTGAAGAAGGCCCTTACTATCATTACCTGCAAATTAAAAACGGAAAACTGGTGGCGATGGAAAGCCAGAGGTTGTTCCCCACCCAATTTGTGAAACTGGATGATTCTTACCTGCAGGGCTGTTATACTTTGGCCAATGAGCTTTACTCTGATAAAACTAAACGGAAAACGGTTGACCATCTTACAAACGATATGCTGCAGTACATGAAGAACGAGATTTACGGCTCATACCATTATAAGTTTAAAAGCCCAAGGTGGGACGAGATATTTAAAAACAGGTTTTATGTAGATGAAAAAGAACGTAACGTAACGGTCGACGATTCATTGACCGCCATAGATAAGTACAATATTAACTGGATCAACAGTAAGCTTAATCCGCAGAAACCAACGGTACTTGCCGCCCAATGAAAATTGCTGTAAAAGTTTTATGGTACTTTGCCTTTTTTTGGGTGTTTATATTGTGTGCGGGTACGTTTGTACAATACCTAAGCTTTAAACACGATACGCAGTTCTTATACATTAAACGGCAGGCTGTTGCTACGGGCTGGTACCTGCCCGCGTTTTATTGTCATGTATTAGGCAGCAGTGCGCTGCTCATCGCCGGTTACTTTCAATTCTCTCAAAAGGTTTACCGTAACAGGCCGCTGCATAAGGCATTGGGTAAACTATATGTGTTTGGCGTGTTGTTTTTTGCATCGCCGGGCGCCTATGTGATGACCCTTTTTGTAAACCGGGGCGCAGGCGTTTTTGCATCCTTCCTGATCCAAAATACCCTTTGGGTAATTTTTACCATAGCCGGCTGGTTGTACATACTTAAAGGTGATGTTAATAACCATATAAAAATGATGCGCTATAGCTACGCCCTGGCATTTGGCGCGGTAATGCTGCGTTTTTATATATGGTTATTTACGGTTGTAGGCTTCGGAATAAACTTTAATAATAACTACCTGATTATAGCTTTTTTAAGTTGGGTACCCAATTTATTATTGGCCGGGATAATTAACAGATATAGTAAAAACCCTTTAGCTGTATCCGTTTAATTCAGGAGAATGTATTAAAACAAAAAGCCCCTTAAAAAGGGGCTTTTTGTTTTAATAAGGTTAGTTAAATAGCATACTGCTATCCAGTTCTTTTTTGCTTGCCCCAGGTGCAGCCATAAACACTTTTAATGGCGTCCTGCGCGGCCCCCAGCTTCCCGGGATGGTTACTGGTGTATTGTATATATATTTTACTTTAATAGTGTGATAGCCTTTTGCAAGTGGTAAGGCTGGTTCGGCTTCGGTTATTTTTTCGCCATCAATATATACCTGTGTATCATCGTATGTAGCCTGAGTGAAATTATATACACCATCAGCAGCTATATTAATGTAGCCCTTATATACTAAAGCAAAACTTTCATTGTCTTTTTTATATGGCTCGGCGTTTAATTCATTAATTATAGCCGAATCTTTAACAGTTACATAATCCACCTGGTCTGGAGATGCAAACTTCTTTTTAATGAGTTTATAACTTAATCCCGGTTTATTAGCTGTGTATTTTACTGCCGGTAGTGTAGTGCGGTTATACATTAATACACGCGTGGCAATACTGCGCCTGCCCGATGGGGTAATAACACGGGTTTTAAACTCGCGTTTCTCATTTGCCGGAATTTTAAAAGTTATAGGCGTTGTGTACTCCCAATCGGTGTCTAAAGGGTCGCGGCCATTTAAGGTATAATATATTTTAGCGCCGGGCACAACAGATGCAGGGGCCCATGTAAATGTTTGGCCAATTAGCATGGTATCAATAACCGGCAATGCGGTAGGCACGCGGTAGTTGTAGTTTTTAGCATCCAAACGGGCAAAATGTTTAGCAAGGCGCACATTAACGAAATTGTTATAATCCTTATTAGCGGTTGGGCTCCAGGCCACTTCTGATAAAGCGAATAACCTTGGTAAGATCTGATATTGCAATTTGGCAACAGTAGGCACAAACTCAGTCCATAAATTGCCTTGTACGCCAATAACATATTTTTGCTCGTCGGCGGTTAACTCTTTAGAAACCGGATCGTAATTATAAGTTTGATCAAGCGTGGCATACCTGCCAAAAGAAACAGGTTCTTGGGGGGAACCGCTTTGGTAATGATCGAAGTAGTTACCGGTTGTTTGCGGTGTCATAATAACATTATGATGCTGGCGCGCTGCTGCTATGCCCCCTTCTTCGCCGGTCCAGCTCATTACGGTAGCGTTTGGTGCAAGGCCACCTTCCAATATCTCGTCCCAGCCGATGATACTGCGGCCTTTGGAGTTGATGAATTTCTCCATCCGCTGAATGAAATAACTTTGTACCTCATCCTCGTTTTTCAGATTTTTCTCCTTCATCAGGTTCTGCACAAAAGCCGATTCTTTCCAGGGTTGTTTACCTGCCTCATCGCCCCCTATATGTATAAATTTGCTCGGGAACAGATCCATCACCTCGGTTAATACATTCTCCAAAAAAGTAAAGGTTTCTTCGGTAGGGCAGTAAAGGTTATTAAACCCGCGTGCCGGCGCTTTGCTATCGGCAGGCTGTATGCACCTTAATTCGGGGTATGCCCTTAATGCAGCCTCAGAGTGGGCGGGCATTTCAATTTCGGGCACTACATTTATAAACCGGTCTGCAGCAAATTTAACTACGTCGCGTATATCATTTTGTGTATAATAGCCGCCATATGCAAGGCTATCGGGCCAATCGCGGTTGGTATTAAACAGGGTAGCGTATCTAAAACCGCCAACCTCAGTAAGTTTAGGGTATTTTTTTATCTCAATACGCCAGCCTTGCCCGTCAACCAAATGCCAGTGAAAGTTATTTATTTTATAGGCGGCTAATAATTCAATTACCTGTTTAACCTGCGGCACAGTAAAAAAGTGGCGGGATACATCCAGCATCATGCCCCTGTATCCAAAACGCGGTGCATCTTCAATAACCATACAAGGCAGTTTTTCGGATCCCGATGTTGCTACCGGGAACAGCTGCATAAAGGTTTGCATGCCATAGAACAGGCCGGCATCTTTACCGATGATGGTAATTCGGTTTGGAGTGATGGTGAGTTTATAGCCCTCTTTCGGTAATTTCTCAGCGCCTTTGGCAGTTAGTATTAAAGTAGTGCCTTTGGTTGATCTGAGCTTAGGGTTGTACTTACTTAGCCTGTTGTTAAAATGGCGGTTATTCAGTAAAAAATCGTGCAGAAAAACGGTTATCTTATCTTTTGGATTATCTGTTTTTACCTGGGTTAGCTGACTGAACACAAACACGCCATTGGTTTTTGTAAGCGATGCCGGGGCGGGGATGATACCCATGTGCGGGTCGTCGGCTGGGGTTTGTGCATGTGTTTTTAAGCCCAATGCAAGGATAAAGCTTAGCGCAAAAAATGTTTTAAAGAGCAATTTTGTATTCATAATAAGCAGGTAATTGGTAAGTAAATGTGAGATATACTTGTATGATTGGCTAAAATACATAATACCTTGTTGTTTACTATATTAACTAAGTAACAAATAATTGACACGCAGAATATTACATTTGTAACCCCGCTAAACATAAATTGAATTTATACATGTACGATATTTGTTGCATAGGGCACATTACCTTAGATAAAATTGTTACCCCAAAAGCCATCAAACATATGGCCGGTGGTACGGCGTTCTATTTCTCGAACGCTATCCGCAATATGAATGTTAAGTACGGCCTGGTTACCGCCGTTGCCAAAACGGAAATGCCAAGCGTTACCGCCCTGCGGGATAAAGGCATCGAGGTAAAAGCTTTGCCCAGTGCGCATTCTGTTTATTTTGAAAACATTTATGGCGAAAACCAGGATAACCGCACCCAACGCGTGCTGCAAAAGGCCGATCCGTTTACGGTGGCTGATCTGAAAGATACCGAAGCCATCATTTTCCACCTGGGGGCTTTGCTGGCCGATGACATGTCGACCGAGTTGATCAAAGAATTATTTAGCCGGGGCAATGTTTCTGTTGATGCACAGGGTTACCTGCGCGAGGTGGTTGATCAAGGCGTAAAAGCGATTGATTGGGCTGATAAACAGGAAGCCCTGAAATATGTAGATATCCTGAAGGTGAATGAGCACGAAATGGAGGTACTAACCGGCCTAACTGATATTAAAGAAGGCGCCAAAGTACTGGCCGATTGGGGCGTTAAAGAGGTGGTAATAACCCTGGGCAGCATGGGATCTGTAATTTACGCGGATAGCATTTACTATACTATACCAGCCTATAAACCTATCGAAGTTGTGGATGCCACCGGTTGCGGCGACACCTATATGGCGGGCTACTTGTACAAGCGCGTTAAAGGTGCTGATATCCAAAAAGCAGGTGAATTTGCCGCCGCTATGGCAGGGTTAAAAATAGAAACATCGGGCCCGTTTGAGGGGACTGAGGAGGATGTTTTAGCAATGATGCAGCGATAGGCAACCCCGTTCTGTTCCACTGCAAAATGGAACAAGTGGAACAAACGGAACATATTGATAGTCAGTATTTTGGTGTTTTAATTTTGTCCTTCTATCTAAAGTTTTACTTCATTGTTTGGAAGTAATTGTCTATATGTCAAATGGTTATCGAAATTGCGTTTTTGTTCCACTTTTTGAAAAATGGAACAAAAACGGCACCGATCTAACACGATATAAAACGACTTTTTTTGCCTTTTTTCGACCTCAGTTCGCCCTTTTTATGCCTTGAAAATCACATGAAAGCCAAAAAGATGTTTTGCATTAAATTATTGATTTATAGCTGTTTGCGATTTTTCGCTTGTTCCATTTTGTTCCGTTTTTTTACCGAATGGGACAAATATTTTTGAGGCGAGTTCGGTTTATATAAGCAGATGCTGCCTTGTTTTAAGTGGATTTGGAAACTTCAACTAAAGGGAATTTTTAATAGATATTTTCTTCTCCGATTAAGTCTATCACTCTAAATCGAGAGATTTTCTGTGCTTTTAGAGCATTATTTATAAATGGCGATAAAACGAAGTATCCTTTTGGGCTCCTTATCTTGAATTGGATATTATACAGCACATCATCAAGGGTGGCAAATTCAATTGAATTGTTAACCCCTTGTGAGAGTTTTGGATTTACACTCCGATATCCAGATCTAATTTCTCCATAATAATCACCAAAATAAAAATCAATTTTTTTGATACCCTCAATATAGTATGGCTTATTATTTATAATTATTGCATCGTTTGTAAATTCAATTTTGCCCTTAAATTGCCCTCGTAGTGGGGCATAAGCGATTAGCGACCTGATTATGTAAAATATGGTAATAAAACACCCGATTATTGAAGCATAGGCACGTGTCTCTGATGGTATATATTTCCCCCCAATACCAAAAATAGTAATTAAGGATAACCAAATTATTAACACAATCGTATTTGGAGTAAACCTGAACCTTTTTTTATCAGGAATATATATATCAAAGGATATTTTTTCCATTAGTTTCAAATACTAAAATTTTGTGCCCTTGTTGGTGTTATCACCACAAGCTGTATGCATTTAAGCTTGTTAACTATCCATGCTGGCGCACCCGTGCCGCGTGTGTCTAATTATTAATGCCATTGCGAGCGTAGCGTGGCAATCTTCGACATGCTTGTCGCCTATTTTTCTATCGAAGATTGCTTCGTACCTCGCAATGACGTGATGCTTATGTGTGTGTTATTAGGCCCTTGTTGGTGTTGTCACCAACAAGCCATCATGCTTCCGAGCTTTTTAATTAACCGGCTTAAAGTTGTTGGTGACAACACCAACAACGGCGAAAACCCAGCAATACACCATATCGCTATCGTTCTCTTTTTCATATCGGTTCTATCTAACTATTACTCTTATACTTTCCCCGAATTAATTTCTGAATCTTTTTCCAATAAAAAGTATAGCCCCCGCAAATAGTTATCAGCTTATTCCCCTTTTTAAAAATCAAACAATTATTATAACACGTAACATTTCCATTTTTATCCACCGGATCTATTAAAATCAGATCGTTCAGTTGCCTTTTAGTATAAATGGCTTCCAGTGAGCGTACCGGCTCGGCAATGCCGCTATAGGGTGTTGCTTTCCATCCCAGGAAAAAACAGCGATCAATAAATTCGATCCGTTTAAAATAATAGGTGTGATCTTCAATGTGTAATATTGATTTCCTGATCTCCCGGGCTTGTTCAAGAGTGTATTTTTGTATCCCTCTATCACTAAATCTCACACATTTCCAGTCGCCGGATATATTTATTTTTTTTGCAGGTGTTTGTGAAACCCCATTGTTCCACATGAATGAAAATAGGATGATGTAAATTAGTCTGCTACTATTCCTTTTTATACCCATCTCTTTAATATTTACGCTTATTAACCGTCTTAAAGTTGTTGGTGACAACACCAACAACGGCGAAGCTTAACCACCACGTCATTGCGAGCGATAGCGTGGCAATCTTCGACATGTAAGTAGCCTACTTTTCTATCGAAGATTATTAATATGTTTAATTTTCTGTAAGGTATTAATGAGCTCCCTACGGTCGGTTGTCTTCGTTCCTCGCAATGACGTGGTGGTTATGTGTGTATGGTTACATCCCCAACTGGTTCATTACATATTCAAATACAAACGTCCAGTTTTCAATGGCTTGCTGGGTGCTTTGGCCGCTGCCGTGGCCGCTGTCAAAATCCATGTGCAGTATGATCGGGCTGGTTTGGCCGGGGTTGTTCTGCAAGGCAGCCACAAACTTTTTGGCGTTCATAGGGTCAACCCGGGTATCATTAGCACCGGCGGTTACCAGCATGGGCGGTAGGTTAATCCCCATACGGATATTCTGATATGGCGAGTAACGCAATAACCAGCGGAACTGCTCCGGGTCTTCGGCTGCGCCATATTCCGGGATCCAGTAACGGGCTATCAGGAATTTGTGGTAACGCAGCATATCCAGCAGCGGTACTTCGCACACAATGGCTTTGAATAAGTCGGGGCGCTGGGTTGCGGCGGCGCCCATCAGCAGGCCACCGTTGCTGCCACCCAGGGCAACTATCTTGCTTTCGGTAGTGTATTTTTCTTTGATCAGCCATTCCGCGCACGCGTAAAAATCATCAAAGCTGTTTTGCTTTTTAGCCAGCATCCCATCCAGGTGCCATTTCTCGCCAAACTCATCGCCACCACGGATGCCGGGTTGTACTACAATACCGCCCGCCTGGATAAATGGCGCATAAAAGCCAAAGTAGCCCGGCTTAATGCCCGACTGGAAACCGCCATAAGCAGTTAACAATACCGGGTTGTTACCATCCAGTTTAATGTCCTTACGGTGAACCACAAAGGCAGGCACGCGGCTGCCGTCTTTACTGATGTAGAATTTTATCTCGCCGGTTATTTCGCTCATATCAACCGGTAGATGGCGCTGATAAAACAGCTTCCATTTATAATCTTTCGGCGAGCATACGTAGGTTTTTGGGGTAGAGGTAAAGGTAACCAGCGATATGTACAGCTTATCCTCCTCGCGGTCGTAGCTCATTCCGCCTACGCTGCCTTGCTCCGGCAGTGGTACGGGGCGCAGTTTTTTACCGTTCAGGTCGTAAATGGTTAAGCGGCTTTCAATATCCTTTTTATCCTGGATAATGATGTTGGTTTTGGTAACCGCGTAGCCTTCCATCACCGTGGTACTTTCGGGGATAAGCGTTTTCCAATTCTTGTATTCCGGGTGCAGCTTATCGGCCACCATCAGCTTGCTGTTTGGCGCGTTATCATTGGTTTTAATGTACAGGCGGTTGCCTATGGCTTCGGGGTATGCCTGGAATTTTTTACTGTTATAGATGAGCTTGCCATCCTTAAGGCTGCCCGTTGGGCGAATTTTTAAACTGTTGGAATAGAAATCGCCCTCGCCGCTAAAGGTTACATCGCTGTAGCGGTTATCGTATATAAAGAAGCTGTTTTGGGCATCCTTAGTGGTACCCACAAAGGTGGCTTTCTCAATTGGGTCGCCAACTTTCAGGTAGTAGGTTTTTAAGGGGCGTTGTTTATCTACATCTTCCTGGCTGCGCAGGGTTACGTAGGCGTGCTGCTGGTCCAGCGCCCAATCAAAACCGCTGGTGTTAGTGATTGGTTCGTGGATCTGTTTGCCGGTGCGGGTATCAATAAAGTAAACGGTGTTTACCTCGGCCCCGCTTTTTTGGGCGCTAATGGCGGCACGTTCACCATCGTAAGTATAGCTGGTGCCGCTGGTAGAGATCTTGCCGTCGGCATCCAAAGCAACCGGGTCCCATATCAGTATCTTTTTACCATCAATGATGGTATAGATCTTATATTGTTTATCGCCTTTCTTTTTTACGGTTTGGAAAACACGCTTGCCAACCGTGTTGAGCGGGCCTTCGTAATCCATGTTCAGGTAGGCGGCAATTTTCTCTTTCAGGTCCGGGTGCACCTTTTGGGTTTTGGCCAGGTATTCAACACCGTAATCGTGCTGTTTTTTTGTCCATTCAATAACATCGTCGTTCTTCTTGTCTTCCAGCCAGCGGTAGTTGTCGGTTAGTTTAACGCCGTGCAGCGTATCAACAACGGGTATAGCTTTGGTTTTTGGCGGATCGAATTTTTGCTGTGCGTTTGCAGCCATAGCGGCAGTAGTAATTAGGGTGAGTAGCAGGCCTTTTTTCATTGTGATATGGATAAGGATAATGAGCTAAATATAACGATTGTGTAAGCAGATAATTGCTTAAATAAAAAAGCCTCTCTAAGCATAACTTAGAAAGGCTTTTTTTGATAGGATATTTAAAACCCTTCGCTTAAAACAGCTTCTTCGGGTATTACGCTTGCCTTTTTGCTTTCCATTTTCCGTTTGGTCATTTTATCAACACGGCGCATCAGCAGTATGCTGATGATAGATATTACTACAATTACATAGCCTACGGTATTGTAATGCTGTAATGGGGCGCCTTTGCTTGGCTGGGTTACTATTAAGCCGGCTACCGCGGCAGCAATACCACCTGCTATTTGTTGTAACGATGAATTGATGCTCATGAAAGCGCCGCGGTCGCTCATCTCGGGGATGGCGCTGGTTAGTGCCGATGAGGGAATCATGCGGCTCATGATGCCCATCATCATTAAAATATTAAGCACCATTACCAGTATTAAAGGTGTTACCCCAAGGTTGGTATAAACCACGCACATGATCATCATCCAAACGGATGCTACGGCGAAGATCTTAAACTTATCTATCTTATCGCTCAGTTTACCTATCAGGGGCATGATCAGCAACGAGCTTAAGCCCGATACCATCAGCAGCATGGTTAGTTGTTGGTAGTTTACCCCCAGGTTATTCACCGCGAAGGCGCTGCCAAAAGGCATCATCATAAAACCACCGATAGATAGCAATGCGGTTGAGGTAAAGCCTATCCGGTAATCGCTTTTTTTAACGGTATGCCACAAGTGCGCAAATGCCGACCTATCACGCTGAATGGCTAAGTGGGCGACCAGTGGTTTAAGGTATAGGGCAATGGTAATGGCTATCATAATGCTTAAAATAGCCACCATCCAAAAGGGGGCTTCCCAGCGCCATAAGGTAGCGATGTAAATGCCTATAGGTACGCCCAAAACCTGGCTGGCGCCAAAGCCCATTTGTATAAAGCCCATTACACGGCCACGTTGCTGCAATGCAAAAATATCGGTGATGATAGCCATAGATATAGACCCTATAACGCCGCCGAATAAACCGGTAATGATACGGGCTGCCACCAATACGGCATAACTCTCGGCCATGCCGCAAAATATGGTACCCGCTATAAAACCGACGTAAAAGAATAATAACAGTTTTTTACGATCGTATTTATCGGCAAAGCCCGCGGTTAATAAGCCGGAGAGGCCGGCGCTGAATGCATACGCAGACACCGCTATACCAAAGGCCGAGGGTTTAAGGTTAAGCGATTTCATGAGCATATCGCCCAGGGGCGACATCACCATAAAATCCAGTATCACGGTGAACTGGGTGATAGCCAGCAGAAATATTACAAATTTTTGGTAGCCTGTAAATGCTACCGGTTGTTGATTGGTCATTGTGGGTTAAGTTAATTCACAGCAATTGTAGCCGTGTGGTTTTATCATTTCGATTATTTGTGTGTGCGACAGCGTTTCGGAAATGATCCGCAGCACGCAGTCGCTGTCCTCCATATCAATAGTCCAGCATTGTACGGCGGGGTTGTTATCAAGCAACTTATGCAGCAGTTGCTTATCGTTATCGCAGCTGATGTTGGTTTTAAATAACAGTATGTGGTCAAAATTTTCAATCGTATTCATAAGCTTACTTTTTTAGGGCCTTTACAACCAGGTCAAAAGTTTTCCAGAGTATCTCATCTGTCATTTTAAATGGCTTGCCGCTCATGCTTTGTCCCTCGTTATTAAAACGGATAAGGTTGTACAAAGGGGCAAACGCTACCGACCAGTATATCTCAAATGCCATTGTATCAATTTCGCCGCGGTCAACAATATTCTGCATAAACTTGCCCATGTTAACTTTAAACTCGCTCAAAAAGCTGGCAAGAAATTCCTCCTGGTAACTGGATGTTCTTAATTGTTCGAAAAAAGAATTTAACAGCGGCTTAGCTTTTGTGTATTGATAACGGTTATACCATTGAACGCGCAACCCATCTTCAAACGGCATATCCGGGCTAAAATCTTTCATTGTCGCTTCTGCCATTATTATTCCTTCTTCCATGGCAATCTTCAGGATCAGATCATCGCGATCTTTGTAATAGATGTAGAGTGTAGCAACAGATATATTGCAGACTTTGGCCAGCTTGTTCATGCTAAACCCCTCTAACCCATCCTGTACTATCAGTTCTATGGCCTTTTGCTTTACCAGTTGTACCTTATCGTTATTTCTTATACGCATAGCTAATCATATCCGCTACAAATATAAATGAATATTCATTCATTTATAAATTATTTATTTTATTTTCTCATGGCGCCCTCCCTAACAATTTTGTGACTGTTTACTTATAAGACGAATAACTGCCCGTAACTTTTTATATTAGCTAAAACCAATATGCATAAGCCATGAAAAATTTATTGTTACTGTTTATAACAGGGTGCTTTACCGTAAACCTGTGTTACGCCCAACCCGGCAAAACAGAAATTACCCGCTGGCAGGACGATAAAAAAGGCGCGGTATCTATTACCTGGGATGACGGATCAATTAACCAGTTTAAAGTGGCGTTGCCCTTACTTAACAGCTTTAAATTCCCGGCAACATTTTTTATCATAACCGGGCAAATACCCGGGTCTAAGTATCACGGTAAATTTATTGGCAGGCCCGTGCAGGATATTATTAAAGAAACCGCTACCATCCCCACCAACAAAAATAATTTGTTTGAACGTGCTTCGGCAGCATCATACCTGGGTTTAATTGGGCCTATGGATTATTACTATAACGCGGGCTCGCTTGTTGATGCCGGTAAAACAGACGAGGCTATAAAGCTGATAGATGAGTTGTATAGCAAAGTTCGTAACAACCAGTTTAAACCGGGCATACAGCATAACCCTGAATATATAGATGCACACGGCACCACGTGGGACGAGATACGTAAATATGCGGCACAGGGCCATGAATTTGCCAGCCACATGATAACCCACCCGCGCCTGGCCATATTGGATGAACCCAACATGCTTTATGAACTTACTAAAAGCAGGGAGGATATATTAAACCAATTAGGCGCCGGGTACACCTTTTCGGGCGAGGGGCCCTTTGGTACCGAAAACGAAAGGGTAATGAGCTATGCGCACAAAGTTTACCCAGCATTGCGTAACCGCATGCCCGAGCCATGGTTAAAAGAAATAACCCGCAGTAATAAAGATAACCCAGGGAATACCGATAAACAGTACATACAGTTTCAGCGCGGGGCCACTACAAAAACGCCCATGCCTATGATGAAAGCCTGGGTAGATACCACCGCTAATAAAAACAATACCTGGCTGGTGCTTACCATACACGGGGTTGATGGCATTGGCTGGGAGGCGCTATCGCATCAGCAGTTGAATGAGTATTTCGCCTATATTAAAAACCTGGAAAGTAAATTGTGGGTAGCAACTTTTGGTGATGTTACCCGCTACATGCGCGAGCGGCAGAACGCCAAAGTAAAAGTTACAAACAATGGGAGTATTACCGTAACCCTATCGCATACGCTTAACAAGGCCATGTACAATATACCACTTACCCTTAAAACCTATATCCCGGCAAATTGGAAAACGGTTAAGGTAACCCAGGGAGGCTTCACGCAAACTTTAAAACCCATAACCGTATTGGGTAAGGCCAGCCCGTATATTATATACCGGGCTAAACCAAACAAAACGGCAATAGTGTTAAAGGGTGTTTAATGCGGGCTGAAATAAAGGAGGATTGTGGCATTATAAGCATCTACACCGTATCGGGCACATGATATGCCCGATAGGTAAGATGCACACAATTAGATTCAGAAATCCCCCTCTAAATCATTTAATCAGTGTTCTTTTTTATCTGCCGTTTCCCAAACAGAACCGTATACGTATGATTTTTTATCGCAGAGACTGCATGAATATCTTTTTATGGGCAACCAAAATAAGGTTGCTTTCATTAAGGCGGGCCTGCGGGCGCGGCTGGTGAGTTTGCCCTTTCCACAATGCGGGCAGGCTTTTTTTTGTCGTGTTTCCATCAGGGGCATTGTAAACTTTAACAATTAGTCAATAATATTTATAGCATTATGCGGCTATTGCCGCGAGCGCTTTTGTCATCTCTGTTTTGCTTACCGGCTTTAGCAGGAAAGCATTGGGTTGGGTTTGATAAGCTAACCCAATAGTATCAGCACAGGTTACTGATGATTGAAAAATAAAAGGGATATGCAGGTTGTGATTAATATAATGCGCAAGGTCTATCCCATTCTCGGGGCCTTTTAGCATTATATCTGTTATTACAACATCAACATGCATAACCTTAAGGTCTTTCACAGCTTCGTCATAACACTCTGCAGATCCGCAAATGTTGTGTCCCATTTTAAGGATCATACTCTTCAAAGCATAAGCTATTAAAGGGTTATCCTCTACAATGTAAATATACAACTTTTGCATATAAATTAAATTTTCTGTGCCAGTTAAATTATAGAGGTATGATATGCGCTATAATTAAACTATTGTTTCTTCTTCAAATATGGGGCAAAATGCCCGCTTTTAATAATTTTAAGGGTGGACAAAATCGAGACAAATCGTATAAAAAACGTGTTTAAAGTAATTAGAGCCCATTCGTTACATCCTCAATCTCTTCGCCACCCGAAAGATTCATTTTTTTACGTAAACGTTGTTTTGCTTTTTTAACACCATCAATGGTAATACCCAGCATTCCCGATATTTCGCGATTATTAAGTTTTAGTTTAATTAATGCCAGTAACCTAACATCTGTGCCCGATAAATTATCATAAGCATTACGCAGGTTGTAAAAGAAGGTGGTGTATACTCTGGAAAAAAGCTTTTTAAATTCGGCCCAGTTCTCATCAGTCATGATGTGTTCCTGCATCATTTTATCAAGGTTGCCTGCAATCCCTGCATCAGCATATTTCAGTTGAATATTTTCAAGTTCAGTTTTGATCTCGTCTATCAGGGTATTTTTTTGCATCAGGTTTTCGGTGTAGCCCTTCAGTGCCATCGTAGCATTCTTTAATTCTTCATCTACCCTTAGCTTTTCTGATGCAAACAGCTCTTTATCTTTTTTGGCTTTTAACCTTTGCCGGTTATATATCAAAACAGTAATAATTATTAATAATAGTAATACTATAATTATGGTATTCTGTTTAAATGCGTCAACCTCGGCGCTCTTTTTAAGATTATCGAGCTCCTCGCGGCTTTTTTCAATTACCCATTGTAGCCTTACCCGCTCAATGGCGGTAATGTTATCACGTTTAGCTACACTATCGCTTAACTTGCCTGATATATCGCGGTATTTGACTGCCTCTGCCATGTTACCGAGGCGTTCATTAATTTCTGCCTTAAGCTCATAATATTGAACGCGTTGTGTGAGCACGTTTTCCTTGTATTGCAGCAATATTTTATCGGCAGTATCTAACTGCAGGGCAGCCAGTTTTGAGTTTCCGTTATCAATGTTTATACGTATTAAACGGAGCAAAGCTATGGCCGCGTTCAGTTTCTGATCAAATTTTAATGATTGCCTGTAATCAGCCTCTACAAGCGGGCGGGCTTTCTCATACTGGTGCTGCAAAAAATATACTGAACCTATATTGCCATTGGCAATGGCCACCCACGCGCTGTCTTTTGTAACCAAAGCCATCTTCAGGGCGCTGTTAAAATAGCCCATTGCTGTATTGTACTGGCCATCGTTACGATAGGTAAGGCCAATGGTATTTATAATATTAATACGCGTGCGCGATAGCGCGGGCTTATATTTTAAGGCAAGCCGCAGGTTTCCGCGGGCGTTGTCAAAATCGGCAAGCGAGTAATAAAATGTTGCCGTTTCTGAAAAAATGTTACCAATATCCGGCACGTTATCAAAGCCAACCTCGCGCAGGTTTTCTTCTGATAAGAGATAATACCGGCAAGCTGCCGAGTTTTGTTTATAAAGAAAATAATAATTGGCCTTACGGTGCTGGTAGATGCCTGTTTCCAGCTGTAATTGTTCTTCCTGGGCAAAAGCGATCGCGGTATCAAAATACGCGTTGCTTTTTGAATTATAACCCTGGTTTACCGAATAGTAATCGGCACGCATATCATAAATGGCACATTCAAGCTTTACATCATTTAGCTGCAAGGCTAATTGCTTCATGTCGTCGAGGCTTTTCATAGCATCGGCTTCATTCATCTTGCGGCAGTTAACCCGGTAAATAGCCCTTGCCGCTTCTACCCTGTTGGTTTCAATAGTGTCTTTTAAGCGTGTAAAAAGGCCCGGCTGGTACATAGGTTTGCTATCCTTGTTTAATCCATAGGTAAACAAGGGCGCAAGCAAAATTAACCATAAGGTTACTATGCTTAACAGCCTAAGCTGCGGCAGGTTTAGGTACTTTGGGGTCAAAGCGCAATAGTTATTAAGTAGGGGGAAATATTACGTGCTAAATTTACTAAAGGTCAATAATATATTGCAAATGTAATTGCCCTATTTTAACCTAAAATAAAAGTGATTTTGCCCCTTAATAATATGCTATTTGCTTACTTCGGGGTTTTGGATCTGGTTTAATGATAAAGGTGTTAGTTTTTTTGTTTTGAGCCAGGTAATGCTCACAATCATCAGCGTCATGGTGCCGCCAAATATAACTGCTGGTATAGTGCCTAAAAATTTAGCTGCCATACCCGATTCAAAATCGCCTATCTCGTTAGATGAGCCAATAAACATGGAGTTTACCGCAGATACCCGCCCACGCATATGGTCGGGGGTTAAAAGCTGCATAATGGTGCCACGGATAATAACGCTTACGCTATCAAACGCGCCCTGTAAAAACAGGAACAATAATGACAGGTAAAATATGTTTGACAGGCCAAACCCAATAATAGATACACCAAACCCCGTAACGGCAATAAGCAGGTTACGCCACGGCTTGTTCATGGGCGAAAAACGGATCATGACCAGCATAGTTAATGCGGCGCCTAATGACGATGCCATACGCATAATACCAAGCCCTTCGGCACCCACCTTTAAAATATCAAGGGCAAATACCGGCAGTAAAGCTACCACACCACCAAAAAATACCGAGAACAGATCAAGGCTCATGGCATAGAACATTATTTTGTTGGTAAAAACAAAGTTGAGCCCTTCTTTTAAGCTGATCCAAATATTTTCCTTCGGGATAAAAACGGGGGGGTACTCGCGCAGCATATAAACCAGCACTAATGATACCAGCATAAATAGCAGCGTTAAACCAAATGTTGCTGTAATACCAGTTAAACCCGGTATAATGTGGCTGGCAAACGCATAAATGGCACCGCCTGTAAGCGGCCCCAGGATAGACGCTACCTGCCAGCTGGAACTGCTCCAGGTACTGCCGTTAGGGTAAAGTTCTTTAGGGATGCTTTGCGCATAGATGGTAAAAGTTGCAGGCCCATAAAATGCACGGGCAAGGCCGTTACAAGCTATCATGGCGTAAATTATGGCCAGTATGCCTGTTGTATGTATTTGCGCAGCCACGTTGGTTAGCGTGGTTACAAACATTACCAGTGATGATAAAAACACCCCCACAAATATAATGAGGAGCATTTTGCGCTTCTCGTATTTATCGGCAATATAACCGCCATAAAGCGCTATGCCTACTGCCGGGATGGCTTCGCTTAAACCAATAAATGCCAGTGCAATTTTACTGTGCGTTAGCTGGTAAATATAAAAGCCAAGCACAACTGTTTGCATTTGGTAGGCAAACGTAAAGAAGAAACGCATCCCTATGTATGAGCGGAAGTCCTTATACCTAAGGGCCGCAAATGAATCTATTTTGGGTATGGGGGGATCCTCGTCTGGCAATGTGGTAGTGTGTTAATTTTGAGGCCGCAATTTACTATTGTATCGGGCGGCCTCAAAATGTATTTGGCATAAAAAGCTTAAAAATTTAAACCATGCTGATCTATCAGGTAAACCAGCGCGGTAATTGCGGCCGCGCCTAACTCAAGTTCACGTTTGTTTACGTTTTCAAAAACATCGTTTGATGAATGGTGAATATCAAAATAGCGTTGCGAATCGGGGCGGAAGCCTATTAATTGAATAGCGGGTATGGTTTCCTTTAACGGGCCAATATCAGTACCACCACCACCGGCAACTAATCTGTCGGCTTCGTATGGTTCAAGTAAACCTTTCCAGTTTTTATTAATCTCTTTTAAGAATGATGGCGATGCACCTTCAAAGCTAAAGCCGCGTGGCGTAAAACCACCTTCATCTGTTTCAATGGCTGCTATGTGTTCTTCTTTATTTGCAGCGGCAAGTTCGGCATATTTAAGGCCGCCCTTATGGCCATTTTCTTCGTTCATAAAAAATACTGCGCGAATGGAATTTTTTGGGCGATAACCAGTCGCTTTAAAGATCCTTAACACCTCGGCAGATTGCATAACCCCGGTGCCATCATCATGCGCGCCTTCGGCAAGGTCCCATGAGTCGAGGTGGCCACCAACGGTAATAAACTTATTAGGGTTTTCACTACCGGTTATTTCGCCTATAACGTTGTATGATTTTGCATCGGGCAGGGTTTGGCAGCTTTGTTTAAAATAAAATTTAATAAGCGGCAATTTGCGCAGCCTAAGCATGTTGCTTAATTTATTGGCTGCTAAAGTTGATATGGCGGCCGCCGGGATCTTTTTAACCCCATCTGTATAAACGGTGGTGCCGGTGTGTGGGTAATCATCGGTGGCTGATGATATAGAACGTACAATAGCGCCTATTGCACCGTATTTGGCTGCTGCGGATGGCCCTGCAAAACGCTGCACACCTGCCGATCCGTAACCCGCACCGGTTTCAATAAAACGCTGATCGAACGGGCCATTGAAGAAAACTATTTTTCCTTTTATTACGCTTTCGCCCAATGCATCCAGCTCTTTAATGCTTCTTACCTCTACTATATTGGCAGTGATGCCCGCTGCCGGTGTAGCTACCGACATGCCTAAAGCTGCAATAGGCACAGCTATTTTTTTATTGCCATCAATAATATACGCCTGTTCTTTTGCGCCGCGTACCCAATGTGGTACCATTACTTCCTGCAGGTAAACTTTATCAAATCCATAGCCTTCCATCAGTTTCTTGCTCCAATCTACAGATTTGGCAGCACCGGCCGAACCACTTAAGCGTTGCCCTATATTTTTACACAGGTAGCGCAGGTTTTCATAACATTGGCCGTTAAGCAAAGCCTCGTCATAAAACTTCCGGATCTGTACCGAATCCTGCGCCTGCGCGCAGATGGCTGAACCTAATAAAACGATGGAGAGTAGGAAAGATTTTTTCATGATAAGTAGCGTTTAAGCAAATGTAATATTTGCCACGCATTTATCAATCTGTCAGGATATTTTATCCCAGCTTAAGCCGGCGTTTTTTGCCTGGAACGCCAGGTTCAGGATCTGGTTTTCGGGGGCGGCCAGTTGTGGGTCTTTTTCAAATAGTTCTATAACACAGTTACGTGCTTGTTGTAATATATCCTGGTCGGTGGTTAGATCGGCAACCTTCAGGTCGAGCACGCCGCTTTGCTGGGTGCCTTCAATATTGCCCGGGCCGCGTAGCTTCATATCAATTTCGGCTATCTCAAACCCGTTGTTGGTTTTCACCATGGTGTTTAAGCGGATGCGGCCATCGTTGCTGAGTTTTTCTTTACTCATTAAAATGCAAAAGGATTGATCGGCCCCACGGCCAACTCGGCCACGTAGCTGGTGCAGTTGCGACAGCCCGAAACGCTCGGCATTTTCAATGATCATGACCGATGCATTGGGCACATTAACCCCAACCTCGATAACCGTAGTGGCTACCATTATCTGCGTTTCGCCTTTAATAAAGCGCTGCATCTCAAACTCTTTTTCGGCTGCCTTTAACTTGCCATGTACAATGCTGATGCGGTATTGCGGTAACGGAAACTCGTGTGCCATCGCCTCTGTGCCATCCTGCAGGTTTTTAAGATCAAGCTTTTCGCTCTCCTGTATCAGCGGGTAAACCACGTAGATCTGCCTGCCTTTGGCAATTTCCTGTTTCATAAAACCAAACATGCGCAGGCGCTGGGCTTCATAAAAATGCACGGTTTGGATAGGTTTACGGCCTGCGGGCAGCTCGTCAATAATGGATATATCCAAATCGCCGTACATAGTCATGGCCAGGGTACGGGGTATGGGGGTAGCTGTCATCACCAGCACATGTGGTGGTATAACATTTTTACGCCAAAGCTTGGCGCGTTGCTCAACCCCAAAACGATGCTGCTCGTCAATCACCACCATGCCAAGGTTTTTGTATTGTACCTTATCTTCAATAAGCGCGTGGGTGCCTATCAATATATTCAGGGTGCCGTTCTCCAGTTTTTCATGAATAACCCTGCGGGCTTTGGCGAGCACAGATCCGGTTAATAGTGCTACCTCAATAAAACCCTCGCCAACCAGGTCTTTTATGGTTTGGTAATGCTGATTGGCTAATATTTCGGTAGGGGCCATAATACACGCCTGGAAACCATTATCAATAGCTATCAGCATGCTCATTAAAGCCACTACGGTTTTGCCGCTGCCTACATCGCCCTGCAACAGGCGGTTCATTTGTACGCCGCGTTGGGTATCTGTACGGATCTCCTTAAGTACTCTTTTTTGGGCGTTGGTTAACGGGAAGGGTAACTTATCATGATAAAAATCATTAAAATAATGGCCAACTTTATCAAATACATTGCCCTTGAATTTTTGCGTGCGCGTTAGTTTAGCCTTCAGTAACTTAAGTTGCAGAAAGAATAGTTCTTCAAACTTTAAACGGTACTGCGCCTCTTTTAGCTGGTTAGCATCATTCGGGAAATGGATGTTGCGGTAGCTCTCCTGCCTGCCTGCCAGTTTAAACCGGTTAAGGATGTAGGCGGGTAAATTTTCATGGATGTCCCTTGCTGTTTGCTCTAATAACCCGGCAATCAGTTTTTGCAGGCCTTTGCTATCTAAAGTAAACTGCTTTAGCTTTTCGGTAGAATTATAGGCAGGTTGCAGCGTAAGGTTGCCCTTTTGCTGCTGCGCCCCCGGGGTGTATAATTCCATCTCGGGGTGCGACATTTGGGTTTTGCCATTGAAAAACCCAGGCTTCCCAAATATTACATACACCTTGCCGGGCACCAGCATTTTTTCTACCCATTTTATCCCCTGGAACCACGCAAGTTCAATAAAACCGGTGTCGTCTTTAGCTTGTACTATCAGGCGTTTGGTGTGTTTTTCGCCCAGTATTTCTTTTTGGGTTACGCGCGCCAATACCTGCACGTATGGCATATCGGGTTGTATATCCTTAATTTTGTAGAACCGGGTACGGTCTATATACTTATAAGGGAAGTGCCTGAGCAGGTCTTCAAAATTGTATATCTGCAATTCCTTTTTTAGCACTTCCGCGCGCGCAAGGCCTACACCTTTTAAATACTCAATGGGTGTTTGAAACTGCTGGTTATTCAATTTGAAGGTTTATCAGGGCTTTAAAGCAATTACAGAGATCTCTACATTAACACCTTTTGGCAGGGCTGATACCTGTACGGTTTCGCGGGCCGGGAAATCGGCTGTAAAGTAGGAGCCGTACACCTCATTAACCTGGGCAAAGGTTTGCATATCGGTTAAAAAAATGGTGGTTTTAATAATGCTGTCAAAGCCAATACCGGCTTCGGTTAATATGGCTTTAAGGTTTTCCATCACCATGGTTGCCTCGTCAGTTATACCGGTAGTGATGATCTCGCCTGTTTTTGGGTTTGACGGGATCTGGCCGGATACAAATAGTAAGCCGTTAGCGGCAACCGCCTGGCTGTAAGGGCCTATTGGTGCAGGGGCATTATTGGTATTGATAATAGTTTTCATTGCAGGTGTTATGTTAGTTTGAATTACTTTTTAAGAATAAACCACTGGATGAGTTTCCAGGTGATGCCAATAACAAACATGCTTATAGCAATGGCATTTATAATATGCATCACTTTAAGGTTGAAGCTGGTTGGCCTGTTGGGGTCTTTTTTTCTGAAAAAGTACATAACACAAATTTAATAAAAAAAAGAAAGCCCCCCGAGTTATTCGGGGGGCTTCTCAATAATATTTTTTGTTAGATATTATCTTTGTTTGAAAGAAACACGACGGTTTGCAACGCGTCCTTCTTCAGTTGAGTTATCAGCTATCGGGTTAGTTTCACCGTAACCTTTAACTTTTAGTTTTGATGCAGCAACACCAGAGTTAACTAAGTAAGTTTTTACAGAGTTAGCACGGTCACGTGATAATGATAAGTTGTGAGCAGCAGTACCTTCAGATGAAGCGTAACCATCAATCTCAACAGTTTTACCAGATGAACGTAAGTCAGCTGAAGTAGCATCTAATACTGGGTAAGATGAAGTCCTTAATACTGAGCTATCAAATTCAAACTGGATGTTTGAGTAAGCAGCAGCAGTAGAAACAGCAGCAACAGTATCTTTAGGGAATACGATAACGCAACCAGAACCGTCAACAACGCTACCAGCAGGAGTGTTAGGGCATTTGTCGAATTGATCAGATACACCGTCACCATCAGAATCTTTCTTAAGATCAGTAACTGCGTTTTCAACGTTAGTTACACGGCCTTTAAGAGCTTCAACTTCTTGACGTAAAGCTGCATCGTATAATTCGTCATACATCATAGCAACTGGGTTAACCCACTCTAAGCTTGGTTTCGAGCTTGAACCCAAAGTGAATTCTAAACCACCGTAACCGTAAGAGTAATGATCTTTTTTGTTGTTACCAGTTGTTCTGCCGTCAAAGTTACCACCGTCAATAAAGTTTTCAGTGTAACCAAAGTTAAGAGCAACCGCGTCGCTTAGACGGAATTTAACACCTGCACCAACTGGGATAACGTATTCTTTAACCCATTTGTCAGTACCAACATTACCAGCTGCGCCATCTTTAAAGTTAAATGGAACGCCAGCAGATGATACACCTGTTGGGTTGTACATAGCTAAACCCGCACCAGCAGTTAAAAAGAAGTTAACAGAGTTTTTACGACGGATAAAGTCGATAGTTGCAACGTTAACAACACCACTTAAAGTAGCTTGGTAAAATTTAGTTGAGTAGTTAGCTGGGTTAGCTGAGCCGTTGTCGCCTTCAACTTTACCACCGCGTACGTCTAATTGTAAGCCAAAGTTGTGGCCTAATTGATCGCGTACAGAAATACCATAACCTAAAGCAATTTTGTTGTTACGGTAGTCATTCAGGCTTCCGCCTGTAGCCATTGTGGCAGATGTAGCACCACCGTTGATACCGATACTCCAAGTTTTGTACTGACCTCTACCGCCAAACACTTTGGCGGTGGTTGCTGCAGATGACATTGTTGTATCTGTGGTGGTTGTTGTTGTGGTTTTAGTGGAGTCTGTCTGCGCACTAACCATTCCAGCAACCAGCAAAGAAGCAAATGATAATGCTGCTGATTTCTTTAATGTAGAATAATTCATAGTTTTAAGATTAAACGATTTAATTGTGATTTTTTTCAAAATTAGTAATTATGTTTGAAACAAATACCAAATCTTGTTCCAAAATTCATAATATCTACTACAATTAGTAGAATAATTTGTTTTTTTTAAAATTAATATTTTCCAGTCTATGAAATACCTACCTGTTAACGAACAGTTATTTACAAATAATAGAAAAAATTTCGTTTCGAGAACAAAATCAAACTCTATAGCTATATTTCACTCCAACGACGAATATCCGAGAAATGGAGACCAAAGTTTCATATTTAAACAAAATCCCGATTTTTATTACCTCACGGGCATAGATCAGGAGCAAAGTATACTGGTTTTATACCCCGATTGTCCTAATCACCAATACAGAGAAGTACTTTTTTTAAGACAAACCAGCGAACATATTGCCGTTTGGGAAGGGCATAAATATACCAAAGAAGAAGCGCGCAAAGCATCGGGCATAGCCAATATTTATTGGTTACATGAATATGATAGTATTTTACATACTATTATTAATTATGCTGATAATATTTACATAAACACCAATGAGAATGATCGTTATGCGCACACCGTGCCGTATCGCGACCTTAGGTTCCTGGAAACGTTACGCCAGAAATACCCGCTTCATCACTATGAACGTTCGGCACCAATACTGCGCGACCTGCGTGTTATTAAGTCGGATATCGAGATAGAGCTTACCCAAAAAGCGTGTGATATAACAAACGATGCCTTTAAACGCGTACTAAAATTTGTACAGCCCGGCGTTACCGAGTATGAGATAGAAGCCGAAATAACGCACGAGTTTTTAAGGCAGCGCGCAACAGGGCATGCTTACAGCCCTATTATAGCATCAGGCAAAAATGCCATCGTGCTGCATTATATTGATAATAACCAGGTGTGTAAAGATGGCGATGTGATACTATTTGACTGGGCTGCCGAATATGCAAATTATAATGCCGACATGAGCCGCTCTATACCGGTTAACGGCCGCTTTACCAAACGCCAGCGCGATGTTTACGATGCCGTATTACGCGTAATGCGCGCAGCCACCAAAATGATAGTAGCGGGCACTGTATGGAATGACTATCATGACGAGGTAGGCAAGATCATGACAGGCGAGTTAATTGACCTGGGTTTACTGAAAAAACACGAGGTTGAAAAACAAGACCCTAAAATGCCATTGTATAAAAAGTATTTTATGCACGGCACATCGCATCATTTAGGGTTGGATGTGCATGATTATGCCAGCCGTTACAAGCCTTTTGAAGTAGGCAACATCCTTACCTGCGAGCCTGGGATTTATATCCCCGAAGAAGGCCTGGGCATCCGCTTAGAAAACGATATATTAATAACTAAAGATGGCAACCGAGATTTGATGGCCAATATACCTATTGAGGCAGAAGAGATTGAAGAGTTGATGAACGCGAAATAGTGAGCGATTGATTAGGTGAGTAGTTAAGTAATTAACCATTCATTTACTCAACCTGTTTAACTACTTACCCAACGTAGGTGGATGCAAACCTGTAAATATTAAAATCATCCTTACTTAAAGCTTTAGCAATATCCTGCTGAAGCTTTTTTTTGTCGATGCCGGCCATTTTGTTTTGCTGGATAATGTTATACACCTTTTGGGTAAGCAGCAACTCGCGGCGGCTGTTTTTTATTTTAAGGGGTGCGAGGATGAAGTTTGTAACAGCATCTATCCCCTCGTTTTTTGAGGCGATGGTTTTAAATATCGATACCTTATTTTCTTTGCTCTGTAGTAATATTTTTTTGAGGTTATTGATAAACAGGTCGGCGCCGTCCCTATCGGCTTTGTTAATAATAAAGGCGTCGGCTATTTCCATCAGGCCCGATTTGATGTTCTGAATTTCATCGCCCGCTTCGGGGACCAGCATTACAAAGGTAAGGTCGGCAAGGCCGGCAATCTCCACTTCCGATTGGCCCACGCCAACTGTTTCTACAATGATATGATCAAAGCCGGATGCTTTAAGTACATCAGTCATTTCGATGGTTTTGGCAGATAAGCCCCCCAGCGACCCTCTCGTAGCCAAACTCCGGATAAACACATCGGGGTGGTTAAAGTGCGATGCCATACGGATTCTGTCGCCCAGTAATGACCCAAAGTTAAAAGGCGAGGTTGGGTCAATAGCCAGCACGGCAACCTTTTTGCCCTGTTGCACCAGGTTATTTATAATAGCGTTAACCAGTGTGCTTTTACCTGCACCCGGTGGGCCGGTTATACCTGTTACCGGTGTATGTATATTAAAGGTAAGGCTTTTTAAAAGGTCGGCAGCGCCGTTAAGGTTATTCTCCACAATGGTCAACGCCCGTGCAACCGATCTGAAATCGGTACAAGTGGGTTTAATATGTTGTGTTACGGTGGCCATGGTCTGTTGCTGTAAAGAAACAAAAATACATGATAATTAATCCACGTATAATAATATAAAAATGAGCGGGCTTAGATAATTATATTTGCAAAAAACATATACCTATATTGAAATGAAGGTTTCGGGGTTCACATTTATACGTAATGCGGTAAAAAACGACTATCCGGTTGTGGAGGCCATTACATCTATACTACCTGTTTGCGATGAGTTTATTGTGGCCCTCGGCGATAGTGACGACGATACCGAAAAGCTGATAAATGATATAAACTCGCCCAAAATAAAAATCATCCGTACGGTATGGGATACCGGCGTGCGCGATGGGGGTAAGGTTTTTGCCGATGAAACCGATAAAGCATTTAATGCTATTGCCGCCGATAGCGATTGGGCTTTTTATATACAGGGAGATGAAGTGGTGCATGAAAAGTACCTGCCTTTAATAAAGCAGGAGATGCAGGATAACCTTACGGATACTAAAGTAGAAGGTTTACTGTTTAAATACCTGCACTTTTATGGCTCGTATGATTATTACGGGCATTCGCGCAGATGGTACCGCCGCGAGATCAGGATTGTGCGTAATAATAAAGCCATCCACTCCTACCGCGACGCGCAAGGGTTTAGGTTGGATGGAAGAAAGATACAGGTGAAACTGATCGACGCTTATATTTATCATTACGGCTGGGTAAAACCACCATCGGGCCTGGCAAATAAGCTGCGTAACTTTAACCAGTTTTATCATGATGATGCGTGGATGGCACAAAACCTGCCTGAAACTTTCACGTTTGATTATAGCCATAAAAACCCCGACAGGTTGTTGCATTTTACCGGCACACACCCGGCAGTAATGCAAAAACGCCTGGCCGCCACCAACTGGAGTTTGGATCTCGACCTGAAGGAACTGGATAAAAAAATGAGTTTTCGCCGTAAGGTGTTGCAAAAAATAGAAGACCTTACCGGCTGGCGGGTTAGCGAATACAGGAATTATAAAATTGTAAAAAAATAAGCGGACTAAATGGCAAACAAAAACTTTACGATAGCCCTTTTAATTTCTACCTATAACTGGCCGGATGCGCTGGAACTGGTTTTTTTGAGCGTATTGCAGCAAACACAAATGCCCGATGAGATTTTGATAGCTGATGATGGCTCAAGGGAGGACACACGCAACCTAATTGACAGTTATCGTAATAAATTTAACATCCCGGTTAAACATGCCTGGCATGAGGATAACGGTTTTCGCAAAAGCGAGGTTTTAAACATGGCCGTTAAACTTGCCGACGCTGATTACATTATTGAGATTGATGGCGACATTGTATTAGACCGCCGCTTTATTGCCGACCATATTAAGCAGGCTAAAAAAGGTTTTTTTGTGCAAGGTAGCCGGGCTATGATCAGCGAAGCAAAAACAAACGAACTTTTAAAGAACAAGGACATTGATCTTAACCCATTATCTAAAGGTTTGTACACCCGCTTTAATTCGTACCGTATACCATCATTAGCAAAGTTTTATGATACCAAACCGCTCGATCCATTTAATGTAAAGGGGTGTAACCTGGCTTTTTGGCGCGAAGATTATATTAAGGTGAATGGTTACTATAATGATTTTGAGGGTTGGGGTTGGGAAGACTATGAATTTGCAGCCCGCTTAATAAATTCGGGGGTGTATAAAAAGCGTGTAAAAATGGTAGCCATTATGTACCATTTGTTCCATAAGCAAACATCGCGATCCAGCTACTTCTCTAACGAGGTGATATACCGCCGCACTGTTGCAGAAAAATTAACCTATTGCGATAGCGGCTACGCCGAGGTATAAACAAGCTGGTAAATTAAAAACAAAGCAATAGCATAAAGCAGCAGCTTAATTATTTTAAACCTGTTGGTTCTAAAGTAATGTTGCGTAGTGCCACCCTCGTAATTAAAACGTTCGCCAAAGCCCTGTAAACGGCCGCGCGAAATATTGCCGAGCAATATGCCGGTTTCATAAACATTGCGCAGCAACATTACATATACTGACAGCACCGGCGCAAACTTTTTTGTACTGCGGTGCACCCGTACAATATTTACGATATACTCAATAATGATGGTGGCGACTATAAAAAAGAAAACAGCTAAATGCAGGCGTTGATGCAGGGTGCAAACAAGCGCGATAATAGCAATTAATAAGGTTTCGGGCGTGTTCAAAAAATCATACCAGCGGTATTTTTTGTTCCGCTGGGCCAGGTAGCTGTTGCCTTTGCCGTACCTGTAAAAGCGTAACAGGTCGGTTTTGCCACCCCCCCACCATGGGTGGGTAACTTGCGCCCCGGGCAGGCTTTTATAGTTCTTATAATTATTAAGCTCTCTTACACGTAAAAAAAACTCCACCTCTTCACCTCCGCCGGTTTTGGGGTAAGCGTCAGAAAAACGCACCTTGCCCACTACTTTGCGGCTCACCATAATATTAGCGGTAGCGCCCCAGGCAAAATCGGGCTTTTGCTGTGCAACGGTAAATATACCCATAGCGCCATTTGCGCTAACCGCTTTGGCAAACATGGTAGGCTCGGGCGGCATCAATACCACGCCAATAAAACCTGCCTCATTGGGCCATTGCTGTATAGCATCAGTATAGGTTACCAGCAAGTTGTTGGGCACGCTGATATCATCGTCTAAAAACAATATCCAGTCGGCTTCGCCCGCCTCTATACCACGGTTACGCGTTGCAGATGCCCCTATATTTTGTTCGTTTATCAGCAAGAAAATGGTTTGATTATCTATCAGGGCCAGTATAGTGCTATCAGGTTTAACAGCAGGATTATCTGCAACAAGATAAAATTTAACCGAAGCGCCTGCCGGCCTTTGTAGCTTAAGTATGGGCAATAGGGTTGCCGGGCTTAACCTATAGGATGGTATAATAACATCAATGCTTACAGACATGGTTGGTGTTTGGGCAAAAATACTTTAATTTTACAAACACTACTAATGAAGAGTAATAAACAAGACCAGGAGGCGGCACCGCTCATCAGCATTATTATACCTACGTTTAATTCAGCCGCTGTATTAAAGGATTGTTTATTATCCATAACCGGCCAACCCGAAAAAAAACTCGAAATTGTTATTATAGATGGTGGCAGTACCGATGGTACTTTAGCTATTTTAAAAGAGTTTGAAAAGGATATAGCCATTATGGTAAGCGAGCCGGATAAAGGTATTTATGATGCCATGAATAAGGGTATTACAAAGGCCACAGGCAAATGGGTTTATTTTATGGGCGGCGACGACAGGCTGTTGCCGGGATTTAGCGAAATGGCAGCCTTATTGAAGGATGAGGATACCTTATATTATGGGGATGTATCGTCGGGCGGGGATATGCTGCAAGGTGCGTTTTCAAATTACCGGTTGGCCAAGTACTGTATGAACCACCAAACAATTTTTTATCCCGCAAGCGTTTTTAAAAAATACCGGTATAGCATGCGCTATAAAGTTTATGCTGATTATGCACTTAATTTACAGGTTTGGGGCGATAGGGATTTTAAAAAACAGCATTACCCAATTAAGGTAGTTTGGTATGACCTTGGCGGGTTTTCGGCCACTAATAATGATGAAGTTTTTAAAAAGGAAAAACCTATGCTCATAAAACAAAGTATGGGCGGGCTAATGTACCTGCGCTTTTTATATAAACGCCGGAAAGAGCAAAGTAAGCCAGGGAGCAATTTCTTTTAATAGCAGCTATGAAAATATTGTTCGATCATCAGGCGTTTTCAAATCAAAACTACGGCGGCATTTCCCGGTATTTTGCCAATCTGTATCAGGGCCTTAACGACATGCCGGGCACAGAAGCTGAACTTGGCCTGCTACTTACGCATAATACCTATATCGATAAAAAGGAGTTACCCTTAGGGGGCGTATTAAATACGGTAATACGAAAAAGGTCACGCAGGGATAAATACAATAAATGGTATTGCAGGTATTTGTTAAAGCAAAACCACTTTGATGTTTTTCATCCTACTTATTATAACCCTTATTTTTTAAAAACGTTAACCAAGCCATTTGTAGTAACGGTGCATGATATGATACACGAATCGTTCCCGCACTATTTTGAAAAGGTTGACCCTTACACCATAGGTTATAAGAAACAGGCCATTACACAGGCCAGCCATATCATTGCTATTTCAGCCGCTACAAAAAACGACATCCTGAAATTTTACGATATTGCAGAGGATAAAATAACCGTAGTACACCATGGGTTTAAAATGCAGCAATCGGTTTCGGTGCCGGTTATAGAAGCCCCAAAGCGTAATTACTTGCTTTTTGTAGGCGATAGATTTGGCTATAAAAATTTTGAAATGTTTATAAAAGCGGTATCGCCTTTGTTATTAAAACGCGGTTTGGGCCTGGTATGCGCCGGTGGCGGCGGGTTTAATGCATCCGAAACCGAATTGATTAAAAAGTATAACATTGCCGATAGGGTAAGCCTGTTAACGGTTAACGATGATGAATTAAACAGGTTATATACTAATGCCCTGGCCTTTGTATATCCATCGTTATTTGAAGGTTTTGGCCTTCCCATTTTAGAGGCGTTTCATAATAATTGCCCCGTAATTATGAGCAACACCTCATCTTTACCTGAAGTAGGAGGAGATGCCGCTTTATATTTTGACCCTACCAACGAGCAATCAATAATAGCGGCTGTTGAACAGCTTATAGATAATATTACACTTCAAAACGAGTTAAAGGTCAAAGGCCAAAAACGATTAAAACAGTTTAGTTTTGATCAGTGCATTAACAATACTATACAGGTTTATAAGCATGTATTAAAAAGCCTTTAACCATAACTTGGCCTATTTTATATAATTTTGCAGCTTAACTTTATAAATGAAAACTTATTTACGGCTGTTAGCCTTTGCAAAACCTATCGAGAAATTTGCAATACCTTATATTTTAACAACCATACTATCCATCATATTCAGCACCCTTAACCTGGCGCTGCTGGCGCCTTTGTTACAAACTTTATTTTCTGAAAAAGGTGCCGGTTTACGTCCGCTCGGGCCAAAACCTGCTGTATTAGATATAATGGCCACCTTTAATTACTATGTTACTTATGCCATGAATAAATATGGCACATGGGGTGCATTGCAATTTGTTTGCGGTACTATTGTTATATCTGCTTTGTTGGGTAACCTCTTTAAGTATTTATCGCAGCGCACAATGGAGAACCTCCGTGTACACACACTATTAAACCTGCGCCGCACATTATTCAGTAATGTAATGAACCTGCACATGGGCTTTTTTAGCAATGAGCGTAAAGGTGATATTATATCAAAGGTTGCTTCGGATGTGCAGGTGGTACAATTTTCGGTAACCGGCACTTTGCAGGTGGTATTTAAAGAACCGTTAACATTAATAGCCTTTTTGTTAATGTTATTTTTAATATCGCCCAGCCTTACATTATATTCTTTCCTGGTTATCCCGGTTTCGGCATTTGTAATATCACGTATAGTAAAAAGGCTTAAGCAGCAGGCGGTAGCATCACAACAAACTTACGGCAACATGATCAGTTACCTCGACGAAGCACTGTCTGGTATCAAAATCGTAAAGGCATTTAATGCTACCGAATTTATTAAAGATCGGTTTGATAATGAGAATAAGAAATACTCGCGAATAGTAAAGTCAATGGCCCGCAGACAGCAGTTGGCATCACCGGTTTCAGAGTTTTTTGGCGTAACCATGGTTGCGGGTATTGTGCTATATGGTGGGTATCTGCTGTTAAATAAAACATCGGCATTATCAGCACCGGCGTTTGTTACGTTTATCGCGCTTTTTTCGCAGGTAATGCGCCCGGCAAAGGCCATTTCAGATTCATTTAGCAACATCCACTCGGGTATTGCCGCGGGCGAGCGTGTGCTGAGCCTTATTGATGAAAAGCCAATGGTTACCGATGCACCGGATGCTGTAAATTTGCCCGGCTTTGATGAGGCGGTCCGTTTTGAAGATGTATCATTTGCTTACCGCGAAAAAGACGTACTGAAAAATATTAACCTGGTAATCCCAAAAGGGAAAACGGTTGCCCTTGTTGGCCCTTCAGGCGGGGGTAAATCAACCATGATGGACCTTATACCAAGATTTATGGACCCGCAGCATGGCCGTATTACGGTTGATGGCACAGATATAAAAGAGGTTACAGCTACCTCGTTACGCGGTTTAATGGGCGTAGTGAATCAGGAGTCGGTTTTATTTAATGATACTATTTTTAATAACATAGCCTTTGGTAAAACAAATGCCAAACGCGAAGAGGTGGAGGCTGCCGCGCGTATAGCTAATGCCCATAACTTTATTATCGAAACGGAGGATGGTTATAACACTAACGTGGGCGACCGGGGTACTAAACTTTCGGGAGGGCAAAGGCAGCGTATTTGTATTGCAAGGGCGGTTTTAAATAACCCGCCTATTATGCTGTTAGATGAAGCCACATCAGCACTGGATACCGAATCTGAAAAACTGGTGCAGGATGCGTTGAACAACCTGATGAAAAACCGTACATCACTGGTTATTGCCCACAGGTTAAGTACCATCCAAAATGCCGATATCATAGCCGTTTTAGAAAGCGGAAGACTGATAGAGCAGGGTACACACCAGGAGTTACTAAATAACAATGGCCTTTACCGCAAGTTGATTGATATGCAAACTTTTGTCGAAGATTAATTGCTTTTGCCGTTTAGCTTATCCTTAATATACTGCCAGTCGCGCATCAGTAAACCATCGGGCATTTTGGCAGCGTTTTCCTTTTTGCGGATATACTTTTTGGCCTTGCGTAACAGGAACCCCTCTTTTGCAGGAGCCAGTAAATTATACCCGAATTTGTTTTTAGTAAAAAGGTGCAGAAAGCTGCCATCGCTATAAAAATTATACCCCAGCTTATCAGCTATATAAGCTAAAGCATCATTTGTATAAAAAGATACATGCTGGCCTGTTTCTGTAGAAAAGTATGCCCAGTCGTCTACCGTGCTGATGTTTTTTGGTTGCAGCTCGGTACTGAAAAGTAAACTGTCAGAAAATTCGAGCATCTGTTTTATTTCCTCCAGTGGGTTTGCCAGGTGTTCAAATACTTCAAAAGTGGTTACCAGTTCAAAGTTTGTATTATCCTTCAGGTCTTGCAGCTCAAAATAGTTTGCAAATATGTTTTGGCAGTATTTGTCGGTATGGTAAAAGTTAAAGCCTTTATCGCGCATTAAGCGGGTAAACAAGCCGTAGCCGCCGGCGTAATCCAGGTAGGTTTTTTGGGCATTAAAGTTTTCTGCAAGTATTTTGCTCACCCGGTTTGCCAAAGTATAATTACGATAAGGCAACCCAATATCCAACTGTGTTATAGCCGATGAATACGCTTCAGGCAGCCAGTGCGGCTCTTCGGTTTGTATAAAACCGGTTTCGTTACAACGGTAGTATTTAACATCGTATTTGCCAAGTATTTTGGCTGTAAATAAATAAGTGGCCTCGTTGCCCGTTATTTTGCTAAGCATTTTTAAAGATGCAATTTTTAATTAAAGAACGAATATGGTACAGGCGATTTTTATACTATAGTTGCATTAACTTTGTAAATTGATTTTATGGCCATTCCAATCATCTTTTTTCATAGTGGTAATTCAAAGTATTTAAAATACAGCCTTAAACAAGCGCGCGCGTTTAACCCCGGTTCGCCTGTTTATTTGCTTGGCGATAAAAGGAACAACCGGTACCCATTTATTACCCATGTTTTTGCCGATAAGTACGAGCCCGCGGTAAAAGCATTTTCTGCGATATACAAACACCGGTCATCCAACGGCGAGGTTTACGAGCTGAATTGTTTTTTACGCTGGTTTTATATAGAAGCTTTTTGCCGGGAGAATAACATAGAAGAATTCATCTACCTGGATTCGGACGTATTGCTGTTCCAAAACGTTACCCAAATGGCGCCGCTTTTTAAAAATGCTGCTATAGCTAATACCTGTGCAGATATGGGGATGCCGGCATTTACCTATTTTAAAAACCGTAACGCCTTAAGTAATTTTTGCGATTATTTGATAAGGGCTTATACTGCGCAAAGCGCTATCAAAGAATTGGAAGATTTTTACGAACCTTTTGCAAGCACCCCCGAATTGATGGGCGGCGTGTGTGATATGACGCTGTTCCATTTTTATTTCCGCGATCACCCGCGCGATACCCTGAAAATTGATCTGATTAACAATGAGCTTGCGGTTGATGTATCTATCAACAACAGCGATGGTTATGAAATGGAAAATGGCATAAAAAAGGTTTACTGGCAAAATAACCTGCCCTATTGCAAACGTATTAGCGATGGTAAATTAATAAGGTTTGCAACGCTGCACTACCAGGGCAATGCCAAAAACCTGATGGCAAGGCATTTTAAAGGCGGCGGCTATACCATCAGGCGGGCGTGGGAACTATGGAAACAAAAAGACTAAAGATGCCCCTGCTTACACAAACAAGTGTTTAAATAAACATATTTGTAACAATGAATAATTTGCATACCCCATTATATAAAACATCTTCGCCGGTATTATTGATCATATTTAACCGCCCCGAATTAACTGAGCAGGTATTTGCCGAAATTAAAAAGGCCGCCCCGCCCCGCTTATATATCGCGGCCGATGGGCCAAGGGCAGATAAGTCAGGCGAGGCCGTTTTAACAGAACAGGCAAGGAGCATCATAACCCGGGTTGACTGGGAATGTGAATTGAAAACACTTTTCAGAGATAGTAATTTGGGTTGTAAAGAGGCGGTATCATCTTGCATCACCTGGTTTTTTGAGCAGGAAGAAGAAGGTATTGTTTTAGAAGATGATTGCCTGCCCGCCAATGACTTTTTCAGGTTTGCGGATGCGATGCTGGAGAGATACCGGGATGACGAGCGGATACGCCACATTGGCGGCGCAAACTTTCAAAGAGGGAAAAAATGGGGCGCAGACAGCTATTACTTTTCAAACATGACACATGTTTGGGGATGGGCCGGCTGGCGCAGGGTTTGGAAAGATTATGATAAAGACCTGGGCCGTTATCAACCGGAAGAAGTAAGGCCGCAATTGGAAAATATTTTTGAGGACAGCTTTATTGTTGATACTTGGGAGTATCTTTTTAATGAGGTAAGAGCCGGGAAGATAGATACCTGGGACTACCAGCTGGGCTTTTTGAATTTGTTTAACAATAGCCTGTCGGTTATTCCTAACTATAACCTTATTACAAACATAGGCTTTGGCGTAAACTCCACGCACACGCATGATGCTGATAATATTAATGCGAACATCCCCCTGCAACCACTTGGCGAAATAACTCACCCTTTATATGTGGTGCCGCAAAAAAAAGCCGACGAAGCCACGTTAAAGCATGATTTTAATGTTGATGCCCGCCGCAAAAAGTACAACAAGCCAAAGTACAGGCTAAAAAGATGGCTTAAAGGTTCAGGTAAATAAGCCCAAGCAAAAAAGCCACCCCGATTGCTCAGGAATGGCTTTTGATGGAATCAATAGTAAACTTTTTTTATTGGAACTTAAACCCTAAGCCCAGTTGAAACACCTGGTTGCGGTAATCGGGTGCCGCGCTGTTAGAGTAGTTCTTGTCCAGGTCGATAGCGTAACGCCCACGCAGCTCAACGTTGCGGTTAAGCTCGATACCTACACCAATTACGCCCGATATGTAACTTTTATCGCCACTGTAATTATATTCCGACTCTGACACAGAGTTGAATCCATTATCATAAGTGTTGCGCGTTGAGGTGATAAATGTTAACTGCGGCCCTATCACAAAGTTAAAACCCGGTACCAGGCGGAATTTTGCCAGCAAGGGGATATCAACGTAATTGGTGCGCTGTTTAAAAGTACCGTCAACAGTTTCGGCTTTGTAACCTTTCTGCGAAAACAAAATTTCGGGCGCGAATGACAAAGGGTAAGCAATAGGTACGTCGAACGTTAAGCCCACGTGCCAGCCCGCAATAGTGCTGGTGCTATAGTTAGAGTTGTAAGCATCAACAGTATTTGAAAAGTTAACGCCACCTGCTAAACCAACTTTGGGTTGCCAAAAATCATTTTGCCTTCTGTCGTATCTTTCTTGTACAGGGGCCGGGCGCCTTACCCCCCTGCGCTGGTAACGGCGGTCATAACGTTGCGCACTTGCTGAGCCAACTACAACCATCAGGCATATTGCCATAAAGAGAAATTTTTTCATCGGTTCTGTTTTTTTTAATGATGTTGAAATACCGGGTCATTTGCCCTAATATTTCATGTTTGTTAATTTTTATAACCTATAGAGTGAAAATTAAGGCTAAGGTTTATTCGTAGATGCTTTAAATAATGTTAATGGGCCAAAACAATTATCGGTAATTAAGATTTAAGCTACATTTGAATAATAATGGAACGGAAAAATTACATAGCATGTTGCCTGCTTTTTATATTAAGCATGTCGGTTCAAAGCGGGTTCGCTCAAAAAGCAAATTTAATTAACACCCTAACGGAGCAAAACCACTGGGTTGATTCTGTTTATAAAAGATTAAGCCGCAAGGAACGTATCGGCCAGTTGTTTTATGTAAGGGCGCATACCAATAAAGGGCAGCACTATGAAGATTCTGTAGCCATGGTGATACAGGACGAGCATATTGGCGGGCTGGTGTTTTTCCAGGGCGGGCCGGTAAGGCATGCCAACCTTATCAATAACTATCAAAAAATAGCTAAAGTGCCATTGCTTATTGCCATGGATGGCGAATGGGGACTGGGCATGCGGTTAGATTCGTCTGTTTCCTATCCCTATCAGATGACGCTGGGCGCCATACAGGATAATAACCTCATCTACAAAATGGGGCAAATGGTAGCTTATGATTTTAAGCGCCTGGGCATCCAGATAAATTTTGCGCCCGATATGGATGTAAATAACAACCCAAACAACCCGGTGATCAATTACCGGTCGTTTGGTGATAATAAGTATAACGTAGCCAAAAAAGGCATTGCCTATTTTAAAGGGATGCAGGATGCCGGGCTCATCGTTTTCGCCAAACACTTCCCCGGCCATGGCGATACCAATGTCGATTCGCATTTTGACCTCCCGCTGCTGCCTTTTACCCGCGCACGTTTAGATTCGTTAGAAGAATACCCTTTCAGGGAAGCAATAGCCGCCGGCATAGGTGGTGTAATGATAGCCCACATGAACATCCCCGCGCTTGATACAACAAAAAATTTGCCCTCTACCTTATCAAGGCCCATCGTTACCGGGATACTGAAAGATTCATTAGGGTTTAAAGGGATAGTAGCGTCTGACGCGATGGAGATGGCGGGTGTTACCAAATACTTCCCTAACGGCGAAGCCGATGTGAGGGCCTTTTTAGCAGGGAATGACCTGATTGAATTATCGGTAAACTCACAAAATGCGGCCAAGCTTATTTTAAAAGCCATCCGTAAAAATAAGATCACCAAGGCCGAATTTGAGGCGAAGATCAAAAAACTGCTTGCCGCCAAATACTGGGCCGGTTTGGATGCCTACAAACCAACTACACCCAAGAATATTATACAGGATATAAACCGCCCTGCCGCTGCCGAACTGATCCAGCAACTGGGGGATGCCGCCATAACTGTACTAAAAGGTGATAGCCGCACCCTGCGCCAAAGCCCGTTCAAAAAAACAGCCATTATAAGTATTGGGGTTGACAGGCCAACGGTTTTCCAGATGGAACTTTCTAAATGGTATGCCAACAGCATGATATTTTTGGTGGGTAAAAACACCTCGTTAACCGATCTGAACCGTATGTTGCAAACCCTGAAAGGGTTCAGCCAGATCTTTGTAAGTATCCACGATACCCGCTTGCGCCCGGCCAGCAAGCTTGACTATAGCAACGATGTTAAGTTCCTCATTTCCGAGCTTTCTGCCCGCCCAAATGTTGTAACCAGCGTTTTTGCCAATCCTTACACCATTGCCGGTTTACCGGGTATTGAAAAAAGCGCGGGGTTACTGGTAGGCTACCAAAAGGATGATGCCATGCAGCGGTCGGCCGTAAAGGTGATAGCTGGCTCAATGAAACCAATCGGTAAACTGCCTGTAAGCGTAAATATGTTTTTTACTACAGGTATGGGTATGAGCTTTTAGACGATGTGCGGATATGCAGATTTCACATGTGCAGATGCAATCCGCACATGTGTTTTTTAATTGCACATCTGCATATTCGCACATCTACACATCTTTTTAGCTATTGCAGCAAAGCCGTTTTAAAGGTAGCATCATTGGTGTTTAATACCCGGTAATAAGCGTTATTGCCCCATTTAAAACGGGCGGCGTTGGCTTTGATGAGGGTTTTAATAATATCATGCGATACCAGCAAGTCATGCGGGGCTATAGTCTTTAAAGTTTGCGATGCATAGGCAATAAAGTTATGCAGGCCGGTATCTGTAATATCATACTGGCTGATGAAATTATCGGCCGTTGGGTATTTGTTTATTACCGGTTGCAGCCTGTCTATCACATAAGCGGTGAAAAGCTGGTTGCCGGCAAGGTCATCTACTAATTGTGTGTTTTGCGTAGTATCGGCAGGTACAAAAACATCGGGCATAATACCCCCCATGCTAAAAACTTTGCGGCCTTTAGTGGTGTGGTAAGCCGATGCGCCCAGGAAAGCGCTATCGCTTAAATTACTCCCGGCGGTTAACAATTCACCTTTGCGTATGCGGTTGGCCAATTCATTACGGTAACTAACGGCCCCATTTTTATATGATTTTTGTATAGACCTGCCCGATGGGGTGTAATACCTGGCCACGGTTAAATTAATAGCCGTGCCATCTCCAAACGGGAACTGTTGCTGCACCAGGCCTTTACCAAACGACCGGCGGCCAACAATGGTAGCCCTGTCCAGATCTTGCAAGGCCCCTGCCAGTATCTCGCTGGCCGATGCCGAGTATTCATCTATAATAACGGTAAGCGCCCCCTGCTCATAACTGCCGGAGTCGGTTGCGAAGTAATCGGTACGTGGTTCATGGGTTCCCTGCGTGTACACGATCAGTTTACCATTCGGCAAAAACTCATCGGCCATAGCTGTCGCGGTGTTCAGGTATCCGCCGCCGTTTCCGCGCAGGTCAAGCACCAGTTTTTGCATGCCATCAACCTTAAGGTTTACCAGGGCCTTCCTGAAATCGCGATCTGTGGTTGATGCAAATTTGCTTATTTTAATGTAACCGGTATCCCCAACATTAAATGCGGCATCTACACTGCTCAGGCTAACCCGGTCGCGTTTTATATCAAAATCTTTTACGGCTTTAAATTGATCCCTCAGTATCCCCAGGGCAATGTGCGTGTCTTTCTCTCCCCTAAAGGTTTTGCTGATGCGCGTTACGTTTAGTTTTGTACCCGAAAACGTTTTGCCATCAACATTAATTACCCTGTCGCCAACCATAACACCGGCTTTTGCAGCAGGGCCATCGGCATTAACCTGGGTTATAACAAGGGTATCGCGCAGCAACTGGTATTCTAAACCGATGCCGTTAAAGCCACCTTCCAACCGCTCGTTGATAGAGCGTGCCTGTTGCGCTGGCAGGTAAATGGAGTGCGGGTCGAGGCTTTGCAGCATATCGTTTACGGTTACGCCTGCAACACTGTCGGTGTTTACCGAGTCGACATACTTGGTGCTTACCAGATCAAGCACCCGCGAGATCTTATCCGGGCCGGCAAAGTTGAGGCCAAGCCGGCGCCCGCCAAAATTGCTATCGCTTATCAGCATCCCAATGGTTACACCAACCAGTATTAAAAGCAATGTTCTGAAAATAATTCCCGCAGTTCGTTTCATCTAAATTTTTCGCCAAGCAAATCTAATAATTAGCAGCTATTGCTGATAATTTATATCACGTTCGTTGCTTTGATGTTTTTTATTCAATTTTGTTAAAAATTTATGGCCAAAAAATGGAAATAAACACCGAAAAAGACTCCAACTACAACGGCCTCGAAAATATGTCGGTGCTGGAGCTCCTTCAAAACATCAACAAGGAAGATAAAACTGTGCCATTGGCGGTAGAGAAAGCCTTGCCACAAATAGAAAAACTGGCAGTAGCAGTAACCGAACGGATGCGCAAAGGTGGGCGCTTATTTTACATAGGCGCAGGTACCAGCGGCAGGTTAGGTGTGGTTGATGCATCAGAATGCCCGCCAACTTTCGGTGTGCCGTTTGATTGGGTTGTGGGCATCATTGCCGGGGGCGATACCGCTATCCGCAAGGCTGTGGAGTTTGCCGAAGATAACCGCGAGCAGGCCTGGAAAGATTTGCAGGAGTTTGATATAAACGAACGTGATGTAGTGGTAGGCATAGCAGCATCGGGCACTACGCCTTACGTTATTGGCGGGTTAAAAACGGCCAACGAGCATGGTATTGCTACAGGCTGTATTGTTTGCAATGCGGGCAGCCCTGTTGCTGCCACGGCCCAATACCCGGTAGAGGTAGTAACCGGCCCCGAGTTTGTTACCGGCAGCACCCGTATGAAAGCCGGTACCGCGCAAAAGCTGGTTTTAAACATGCTGAGCACAAGTGTGATGATACAGCTGGGTAGGGTAAAGGGTAATAAAATGGTGGATATGCAGTTATCCAATAACAAACTGGTACAACGTGGCACCAATATGGTAATGGCCGAAACCGGCCTGCCTGAAAATGAAGCCGCCGAGCTGCTGAAAAAATATGGCAGCGTACGCAAAGCGGTTGATGCACATAATAAATAGATGTACAGATGCGTGGGTGCAATGTGCAAATGAAAAATAAAAGAATAACATTAAAATAATCTGCACATACGCACATTTGCATATCTGCACATCAATAACAAATGCACGAAATAGAACCATATTACCGCTGGCGGGATGATTATATAGCATCGGAGGACGAGTATTCGCCCTTTTATGCTACGCAGTACAACGAGTTTGAATACGATAAGCAGATCTATAACTACCTGCTGCACCCGCAATGGGATTCGTTCGGCTCAAATACCTTGTACCTTAAGGTTTTGTATGTTGATTACGACCGTGGCTACACCATTATAGAATTTATTGGCGAATGGAACGATGCCATCAACAATGATATTATGCTGATGAAGCGCGAGCTGTTTGAACTGATGATAGACCAGGGCGTTAACAAATTTATACTGATAGGCGAGAACGTGCTGAACTTCCATTTCTCTGACGATAGTTACTACGAGGAGTGGTTTCAGGAGGTTGAGGATGGCTGGATAGCCGGGGTGAACTTCCAGGATCATGTAATTGGCGAGTTCAAGAAAAGTAATATCGACTACTATATTAACTTTGGTGGCGAGCTTGATGAACTTAACTGGCGCTCACTTAAACCCCTGCAGGTATTTAAAAAGGTAGAAGAGCAACTCACCAAAAGGCTCAATTAAATCAACATCAAATTGTAAGCTTTTTACCGGATACAACTTTTATAAGCATTACAACGTTTTTACTATATTCGTACAAATAATTTCTGAAAAATAAATGGAAACTAAAACCGATAATTTTGAATACGCCTACGAGAACGTAAGCCATGTTGAAAACCCCGAGGCATCCCGCAGGTTTATAGCTAATGTATTTGTTTGGATGTTTGTTGCATTGGGTATATCATCCCTGTGTACATATATATTTGCCTTCATCCCCGAGTTGTCAGGTATGCTGCGCGATACGGAAACAGGCCGCAATAATATTTTTGGCACGATAACCATGTTTGCCCCATTCATCCTTGTGCTGGTGTTGGCAAGCCGGATAGGTAAAATGAGCCTGGTAACTGCGGTTATTATGTTTATAGCTTTTTCGGCCGTTATGGGCATAAGCCTTAGCTATATATTTTACCTGTACAGTTTTGGTACTATTTCAACAGCTTTTATCACAGCGGCTATCGTATTTGGTGTAATGGCAATAGGTGGTTATACTACCAATCAGGACCTTACTAAATTCGGGTCTATTCTGATCATGCTGCTTGTTGGCGGTATTATAGCAACCGTGCTAAACTTGTTTATCTTCCGTAGCGGTAGTTTCAGCCTGCTAATTAGCTATGTATTGGTTGCCGTGTTTGTAGGTTTAACCGCTTATGATGTACAAAAGCTAAAACGCATTGGTGCCGGTATTGAATATGGCAGCGCCGAAGGTAAAAAGACTGCCATTATGGGTGCTTTAACTCTTTATCTTGACTTTATCAATCTGTTCCTGTTGTTACTACGCATATTTGGCGGTAACAGGAGATAATAGCTTATCATCGTATTAAAATAGAAAAGCCGTTTGCTGATTAGCAGGCGGCTTTTCGTTTGTATAGATTTTGGCTAAAGCCAGATTGTCCATTTCTTTATCCGTCCCATAAATGGGACGGCAACGAAATGGGAATATCATTGCCGTCGGTTTTAACCGAAGGATAGCAAAAAGACTATTTTGGCTTCAGCCAAACCTCGTGTAATTTATACGCTTGCACTTTACAACATTATTATTCATCTTTGTAACGCTTATGGAGAAAGACGGAGGGATTAGACCCTGCGATGTCTTAGCAACCTGTTACTTAACAAGGTGCTACATTCTACTCCGGTTAAAAGAATAACCGGGGACAGATAAGTGAAAGTCAATATTATACCCGACTTTTCGAGATAAGCTATATACAGTTTGCAGTTTTGAGTAAGCAGTTTGCAGCGTTTTCGCTATGCCTGTTTGTTAAAACTGCCCACTGCTAACTGGCAACTGCCTACTCATAAAATGGATATTAGAAAAGAACTGCAGAAACGCATACTGGTTATTGACGGAGCTATGGGTACCATGATTCAAAGGTACGAGCTCACCGAGGAGGATTTTCGTGGGGAGCGTTTCCGTGATCATGCATCTGACCTGAAAGGCAATAACGATTTGCTGAACATTACCCGCCCGGATGTGATCAAGGCTATCCATGCCGAATATTTGGATGCCGGGGCGGACATCATCGAGACCAATACCTTCAGTACGCAAAAAATATCACTGGCCGATTACCACCTCGAAGAACTTGATTACGAATTAAGTTACGAAGGTGCACGCATTGCCCGCGAGGTGGCCGACGAATACACCAAGAAAGACCCATCGAAACCGCGCTTTGTGGCCGGTGCTGTGGGCCCGACAAACCGTACAGCTTCCTTATCGCCCGATGTGAACGACCCCGGTTATCGCGCTGTTACCTTTGACGACCTGGCCCAGGCTTATTACGAGCAGGTGCGCGGGTTGGTTGATGGCGGTTCGGATTTACTATTAGTTGAAACCATATTTGATACCCTGAACGCTAAAGCGGCGCTGTTCGCTATAGACAGGTATAAAAAAGAATGTAAAGAAGCCGGTAAAGATTACCTTGCCTTCAGAGAAACTGGCGGGGTGATGATATCGGGCACCATTACCGATGCTTCCGGCCGTACCTTATCGGGCCAAACGGTTGAGGCGTTCTGGAACTCTATCAGTCACGCTAACCTGTTATCGGTAGGTTTGAACTGTGCTTTGGGCGCGCGCGAAATGAGGCCCCACCTTGAGGAACTTTCTGCAAAGGCGGGTGTGTTTATCTCGGCCTATCCAAACGCGGGTTTGCCAAACGAATTTGGCGCTTATGACGAAACTCCGCACGAAACCGCCCACCAGGTTGATGATTTCATCAAAGCTGGCCTGGTAAATATTGTAGGTGGTTGTTGTGGCACCACGCCCGAGCATATTAAATGTATTGCCGATAAAGCTGCTAAATATTCCCCAAGACAACTTCCCGAAATAGAGCCTTATTTAAGGCTAAGCGGACTTGAAGCCGTAACCCTCACCCCCGAAACAAACTTTGTAAACATAGGCGAACGTACCAATATCACCGGGTCGCCAAAATTCTCCAAACTTATCCTGGCCGAAGATTACGAGGCTGCCCTTACCGTTGCCCTGCAGCAGGTAGAAGGCGGTGCGCAGGTTATCGACATTAACATGGACGAGGGGATGATCGACTCGGAAGCGGTGATGGTGAAGTTCCTGAACCTGGTTGCCAGCGAACCCGATATTGCCAAACTGCCCATCATGATCGATTCATCAAAATGGACGGTTATTGAGGCCGGGTTGAAATGCCTGCAGGGGAAAGGTATCGTAAACTCCATCTCTCTTAAAGAAGGCGAAGAAAAATTTAAAGAATACGCACGTAAAATATTAAGCTATGGCGCCGCCGCCGTAGTGATGGCCTTTGACGAAACCGGCCAGGCCGATTCATTGGAGCGCCGTAAAGAAATTTGCGGTCGTTGCTACCGGATCTTGGTTGATGAAGTGGGCTTCCCGCCGCAGGATATCATCTTCGACCCGAATATTTTAACCGTAGCCACCGGGCTTGAAGAACACAACAACTACGCGGTAGACTTTATTGAAGCCACCCGCTGGATAAAACAAAACCTGCCCTATGCCAAGGTAAGCGGTGGGGTAAGTAATATATCGTTCTCGTTCCGCGGTAATAACGTGGTGCGCGAGGCCATGCACTCAGCATTTCTGTATCATGCTATTAAAGCAGGGCTGGATATGGGCATTGTAAACGCCGGGATGCTGGAAGTTTACCAGGAGATTCCTAAAGACCTGCTGGAACTGGTGGAAGACGTTTTACTAAACCGCCGCGACGATGCTACCGAGCGGCTGGTTGAATTTGCCGATACCATTAAAAGTAAAGGTAAAGAGATAGTGCGCGACGAAGAATGGCGCAAAAATCCGGTAGAAGAGCGCTTGTCGCACGCCCTTGTAAAAGGTATCATCGAGTATCTGGATGATGACGTGGAAGAAGCCCGCCAAAAATTTGCCAAACCATTAGAGGTAATTGAAGGCCCGCTGATGGATGGCATGAACGTAGTAGGCGACTTGTTTGGCGCCGGTAAGATGTTTTTACCGCAGGTGGTAAAATCGGCCCGTGTAATGAAAAAGGCGGTGGCTTATTTGCTGCCCTTTATTGAGCTGGAAAAACAACGTGTGATAGACGCCGGGGAAGATAGCAGCGGCAGCAGGGCAAATGCGGGCAAGGTTTTAATGGCCACCGTAAAAGGCGATGTGCACGATATTGGTAAGAACATTGTAGGTGTGGTACTGGCCTGTAACAACTTTGAGGTGATAGACCTTGGGGTAATGGTGCCTGCCCAGCGCATTATTGAAGAAGCAAAAAAACAGGAAGTAGATATTATAGGCCTTAGCGGTTTGATCACCCCATCGCTTGACGAGATGGTGCATTTTGCCAAGGAGATGGAACGCGAAGGGTTTACCATTCCATTAATTATTGGCGGGGCAACTACCTCGCGCATCCATGCGGCTGTAAAGGTAGCGCCGCATTATTCGGGTGCCGCCATCCACGTGTTGGATGCATCGCGCAGCGTAACGGTTTGCAGCAGCCTGATGAACCGCGATACCCGAGATGGTTATATCCAAAACATAAAAGACGAATACACCAAAGCCCGCGAGGCACACGCCAACAAAAAAAGCGATAAGCGTTTTGTAAGCATTGAACAGGCCCGCGAGCAAAAATTTCAGATAGATCTTAAAACGGTAGCGCCTGCGCCAACGTTTTTGGGCACCAAAGTTTTTGAGGCCTTCCCGCTGGAGGAGTTGGTGCCATACATCGACTGGACACCGTTTTTCCATACCTGGGAACTGCGTGGCAGCTATCCAAAAATATTTGCCGATAAATTTGTAGGCGACGAAGCCAAAAAGCTTTTTGATGATGCACAGGCATTATTAAAAAAGATAGTGGACGAGAAGTTGTTGCGTGCCAGTGGTGTTATTGGTTTTTGGCCGGCTAATAGCGTGGGCGATGATATCGAGATCTATACGGACGATACCCGCCAGCACGTGCTTACACGCATCCATACGTTGCGCCAGCAGAACGAAAAGGTAAAAGGTGAGCCGTATTACGCCCTGTCGGATTTTGTAGCGCCTAAGGACAGCGGTGTGGCTGATTACTGGGGTGGCTTTGCCGTAACATCCGGTATTGGCTGTGATGAACTGGTTGCCGAATTTGAGGCCGATCATGACGACTATAACAGCATCATGACCAAAGCCATTGCTGACCGATTTGCAGAAGCCTTTGCCGAGAAAATGCACGAACTGGTACGTAAGGAATATTGGGGATATTCTAAAGACGAACAACTGGGTACTGATGAACTGATCAAGGAAGAGTACCAGGGTATCCGCCCGGCACCGGGTTACCCCGCCTGCCCTGACCATACCGAGAAAACTACCCTGTTTGAGATATTGCAGGCAGAAGATAACGCCCACATGCACCTTACCGAAAGCCTGGCCATGACACCGGCTGCATCAGTAAGCGGGTTCTTCTTCGCGCATCCGCAGGCAAGATATTTTGGACTGAATAAAATAAGTAAAGACCAGATAGAGGATTACGCAATAAGAAAAAACCTATCGGTGGAAACAGTCGAGCGTTGGCTCGGCCCCAACCTGAACTACTAAAACAACGCGTCATTGCGAGGAATGGGGAAGGAACAATAGTAAACAAGCCGTCATTGCGAGCGATAGCGTGGCAATCTTCGATAGAAAAGTGTAAAATAAGCATGTCGAAGATTGCTTCGTACCTCGCAATGACGGGTAAAATAAGACTTATAACCTATAATGAAGATAACAGAACACATCAAAAACGCCAACGGTAAGACGCTCTTCTCATTCGAGTTAATCCCACCACTAAAAGGCCAAAGCATCCAGGGGATATATGATGCTATTGACCCGTTGATGGAGTTTAAGCCGCCGTTTATTGATGTAACATCGCTGCGCGAGGATTATATTTATAAAGAGCATGAAACCGGCCTGCTGGAAAAACTGGCTTATCGTAAACGCCCGGGGACTATCGCTATTTGCGCGGCTATCATGAATAAGTACAAAGTAGATACCGTTCCGCATTTGCTTTGTGGTGGTTTTACCAAGGATGAAACCGAGAACGGCCTGATAGACCTGCAGTTTTTAGGGATTGATAACGTACTGGTTTTGCGTGGTGATGCCCGCCGTGGCGATGCTTCATTTGTGCCAACCCCAAACGGCCATTGCTACGC
>NZ_LGEK01000041.1 GCF_001636615.1 Mucilaginibacter sp. L294
AGATGTGTATAAGAGACAGCCATAATATCATCCGGCAGGGCCGCACTTATCTGTTTATTTACTTTGGCATTACTAAGCTTTAAGTGCAATAACGGCAATACAGCACAAAAAGCCGCCCCGCCTGCGCCAAAGCCACAGGCCGATTTCTCCAAATTTTTAACCGAACAGCAGTTTAACGCCCTGTTCCCCGAGCGCGATAAGTTTTATACCTACCAGGCATTCATCAAAGCCGTGAATGAACTGGCTCAAATAAAGGTGCAGGTTACACGCCGCGCGGTATCGGTATACCAATTCATCCGCACCGATAAAAGCACCGGTAAAGCCACTATAGTGCGCCAGGACGGCGATTGGAACGAAGCCTGGGCCAAAGTAAAACCAGATAGCACCTATATGGTAGACTATGGTAACTTTTGTACCGAAAAAGACGCCGCAGGTAACAAACGTGAGCTGGCCGCCTTTTTTGCCCAGATAGCCCACGAAACCCGTCACGGCCGTAACGAAAGTTACACCGATGGACTGATGCTAATACACGAGGATAACACCAATAACACATACGTAAGCGACAGCGACGAGTACCCGCCCGTTAAAGGGCAAAAATACTATGGCCGCGGCCCTATGCAGATAAGCTATAACGGCAACTACGGCTACGCATCCGACTGTATTTTTGGCGACCGGAAAGTATTACTGAATAACCCCGCACTGGTTGAGACCGACCCGGTAGTGGCTTTTAAAACCGCTATTTATTTTTGGATGACACCCGAAACCCACAAACCATCGGCACATGATGTAATGATTGGCAAATGGCAGCCAAATGCTATAGATAAAGCCAAAGGCCGCACCCCCGGTTTTGGTATGACCATACTAATAGTTAACGGCGACCTGGAATGCAACAAAGGCGATGATAACTATAGCATGAAAGACCGTATTGGCTTTTACCAGTTCTTCCTGAAAAAGCTGGGCGCTACAGATGATAACTGTGCCTGCAGCTGTGGGAAGATGGAGCCATATAAGTATTGATATGAGGTTAACTATTTTTGCCCTTTTAATATGCATTTCCTGTTCCGTGTCAGCAAAACCAGTTGTCGATACAACTGATTATTGGCATGTAAAGGTTAATAATAATATAGTTGCGCGGCTAAGCGAAACCAGCATTTATCCATCTATACAATTTGATATTAAAAAGATAAATGAATCGGACGCCCTTTCCGTTGAATACGGTAACGATACCCCCTGTTATGATTGCATTACAAACCTTTACCTGATTGATCCGAAAAACAAAAAAATAATATTAGCCGAAGGCAAGGGCACATTTAATCCTCTTACAGTGTCAATGTTAAAATTAAAACAGCTATCTAAAAAATTAGGACGGAAAAATCTAAGGGTTTACTATACAGATAATTTTAAACGAGACAGATTGATATTTAGATTAAATTTGAAAAAAACGTAATATTATTCCCACCCATTCAAATATACTGGCTTGAGTGAGTAAAAAAAGCGTCCACACCTTTACTGGCCTGGACGCTTTTATCTTAATGCTTTAGCGTGCTATCGCCTTCTATACGCAGGCTTTCATCATGTATGGCGTTCATGAGTTGGGTAACAAATTCGGCCGATAAACCTTCCCGCTGGCCGGCAATAATCGCCTTGTCTACCACTTGCTTAAAACGGGCAGGTTGTAGCGGTGGTATATTATTTTTCTTTTTATAGATACCTATCTCCTTCACAATGCGCTGCCTGCTGCCCAAAACGTTAATCAGCAACTTATCAAGCGAATCTATCTTCTTCCGGCTCAGGCTTAACTCCTTATTTATTTCATCGGCACTTTTTGTTTGAGCCGATGCCGATGTGCAAGTGATTATACATAACGTGGTTAAGAGCAATGTATATTTTAAAAATCCTTTACCCATAATATAATTTTATTAATTAATCTAATTTCTCCCAAACGTACTTACCATCAGTTTTAGTAATACCGAAGTAATCGAATACGCCGCTTGCCCGGTCGCCGGCTTCATCAAGCGCATCGGAACCGCTAATACCCTGGTGGCTGTTGGCTTGTTCAACAAAACTTGCTTTTAATTTAGCAAAATCGCTTACATCACCATTATTAGCTTCAATGGTGTAGGCAATGGCCCAAACCGCATCGTAGGCAGCTAAGGCAAAAGCATCTGCATTCAGTTGTGTCTTATCATGAATGCTTTTTACAACCAGGCTCCATTTATCTTTCAAAGCATCTGGCAGGCCAAGTGATGGCGCAGAAAAGCTTGTGGCGATAGCAAAATCGGCCGCAACAGTGTTACCGGTGAAGGCAGCGCTTAACACAACGCCGTCGCCGCCATACCATTTAACAGCCTTTAACGAAGGCTCGTTTGCGGCCAGTTTAAATATCTCTATACCCTCATCAAACGATGCCAGGTACACAGCAACCTTATCGGCACCATAAGTTGTGGTGAGTGCTTCTACCTTAGCTTTGATAGTAGCAACAAGCGCATTGTAATCTGTCCCTATCGGGAAAGGTGTTACGGCATCAACCGCCCCGCCCTTGGCTAAAAAAGCATCGCCCACAGAGGTTTGCAGGCCTTTATTACCGGCATCATCAAAAGAAAGCGTAACCAGGCCCTTTTTGCCATCTGTAAAAATAGTATTTGCGCTGGCTGCCCCCTCAATCTTATCTGACGGGCAAAAGCGGAAGATAGCGTCGCCTGCAATAGCAAGGCTGCCGGCAGTACTGCTTTGGCTTATTACAATAATTTTTGATTGATCGACCAGTGGTTTTAAAGCCGCCAGCTCTGAGCTGCTTTGGGGGCCAATAATAAAGCTTACACCATCTGCTTTCGCTTGCGAGAATTGTGCGGTTGCGAGGTCTGCACTGTGTATTGTATTAGTTACATTTAAACCAATGCTGTAATCAAGCCCTTTATCTGCAAAGTATTTGTTAACCTCATCCACTGCAAGCTGCGCGGCCGCGCTCGAAGTTACCCCTAAGGTGTTTCCGCTGCCTGTTAGCGTAAATAAGCCCTGTATTTTAATGGCTCTGGTCAGCTTAACTTGTTTTGCCTTTTTGCACGATTGGAATGCAAGCGCTATTACTAAAAGCGCAATAACGGGTAGTAATATTTTTTTCATTTTTTGTGTAAGATTTTTAGTTCTGCAAAATACGTTTATTTTAGGATTTAGTTTGAGTAGTAACACATTCAACACTAATTTGCAGTTAGTTGTAACATCCTGTACTATATTTAGTCTGAATTTTTATTTATCGCAAATGAATAACTCTTTACTTGACGCCACAGGCTTGCCTGATACCGAAACCGAGGCCTTTGATGCCACCTATCAGGCTTTAAAAGAAGAATTCAGGGTAGAAGTACCCGGTTATATCGATTTTCAGTTGGAGCAGTTTGAAGCACTTAACCACCATAAGGCTGTTAACGTGCGCGATGTGTTCGCTATCAAAAACCCGTGTGGCGATAGCTACCTTTTGTTTGTGGATATGGATACTTACCACGCCACGCCGAAGCAAAACCCTACACACTATACCGAATATCAGCCATGGGCCCTCGCCTATTTAAAACGCGATTTTGGCAGGGTGTTTATCCGCACGGAAACCATTATTGATAAGATCCGCGAGATCATCTTCCCCATTGAGCTTGATTTTAAAGAAGACAAACCCTTTAGCGACCGGTTCTACGTACTTACCGATGATAAGCGCAAAACCGAACTTGCCATGACACAGGAGTTCAGGGATGCCATGATGGCCATTGTAGAAACCGATTTTGTAGTAGAGATATTTGAGCATAGCCTCATCATCGGCAACCGCAAGCCCATCACCCCCGAGAACTCCCTGTACCTTGCCGATTTTGTAACAAGGCTGGCAGCATTAAAATGCTAAACCACGGCTATTTTAATACGGCCGGTAAAATATAATCCTGCATCATTTTATCAACCTGCGCATGGGCATAACCTTCGTTATAAGCGGTTGCGGTAACTATAATAACCAGCGGCACATCTTTAAAAACAAATATTTTGTTGCCGCCGTTGCCGGTGCAGTACCAGGTTTCGTAAGGTTTATTGTTGATGGTGTAGGTTTTATTCCAAAACAGGTAGCCATAGTAACCGGCGCCAACTACATCGGCAGGCAGAGCCAACTGTTTGGTGAATGATTTTTCTACCCAGCTTTGCGGGATAACTTGCTTGCCATTCCAAAGGCCGTTATTTTTATACAACTGCCCGAATTTGGCAAAATCAACAGTACGCAGTTGGATGCCCCCCGCGGTATTGGCCACATTTTGCGGCGTGTACTGCCATTTATAGTTACTGATACCCAAAGGTTTAAACAATTTGGCATCGGCATATTTATCCAGTCCGCCCGGTACTTTTTGATTCAAAACATCGCCCAGTACAACAATACCGGCAGTAAAGTAGTTCCAGCTTTTATAGGCTGTTTTTGAGCTGTCGGTTTTCAGGTCGAGTGCGAATTGCACCCAGTTGGGTGTAGGGTACATATTGTTCTCGTTACCCGGCGAATCGTCGTCATTATCATTGGCATCAAAAACTGAGCTCATGGTGAGCAGACTTTTTAGCGTTACGCTGTCTTTTTTAGGCGAGTAATTTTTAAACTTTTTAAGGTCGTAAAATTGGTTTAGGGTTTGATATTCGTTTTTGATGAATCCCTCTTTAATGGCGATCCCCGTTACGGCTGATGCAAATGTTTTACCTACAGATCGCGGGTCATGCAGTGAATCGCGGCCGCTGCCGTTAAAATATTCCTCTACCAGCAGCTTGCCGTTTTTGATCACTACAACGCTGGTTATTTGTTTAAACTTGTTCAGTGCAATTTTTTCGTTCATGGCCATGATGAGCTTATGATCGTATGCATCGGTTGATATCGGCCAACCGCTGTTTGGTTTTATGGCCTGTATATGGATATCTTTTGCTTCTGCCGCAGGCACCACAAGCTTTAATTTCCCTGTTGCAATAATATCGCCCACTTTTAAAGCCGGAATATTTACATACGGGCGAATCTCTATACTAAGCTGGTGCGTTCCTGTTGTTAAAGCATCCTCCCCGCCGCGGGCCATAAACCTGCTAAACAGGTGCCTGCTCCACATATCTTCGCCCCTGTTGCTTATTAAGGGTACAGTTAGTATCGTCCTGCCGTTTTTATTGCGGGCAAAACCGGCTCCTTTGTTAACGTTCTCCTGGTAAAGCAACTTATCATCAATATAAAAGGCAAATTGATAATTACCCTGGTTAAGTTGTTCAATGGTTAATTCGGGCTGTAGCCGGTGCTGGTAGTTGGTTAACGAGTTACCCAAAAACACCCGCGCATACAGGTTATTACCAGGTTTCATGACCAATTCCTTTAAAAAATCCGACTCGCTATACCGGGCAAGTGGAATGGTATCGGCCATAAATGTAACCTTGCCAATATTGGCTTTGTGCAGTGGGTTTGTAATAGCATCTGCCGGTACAATATCTGTTACCTGGGCAAACCCGGTAATAGTAGTAAAAAGGGATATAGCGGTTAGCAGGAATAAGCGTTTCATATAAGTATATTTTAAATATCTGCAGCAAATTTGACCAATCAGGCCGGTGCAAAATAGAACGTATTTAACGTTGCCTGTTTAATAATTGACGGTACGGCATAGCATTTACGCCGTTAAATGCCTTAAAGCTACGGGTAAAATGGCTCTGATCGGCAAAACCACAGGCAAGCGCTATATCAGTTAATGATAGGTTTGCATTCGGCATAAGGCTTAGCGCACGCTGCACCCTTATCTTGCGGATGTATTCGCCCAGGTTGCAGCCAAAATATTTTGAAAAATCGCGCGACAGGTGCGCGGGGTGCACATCTAATAAGGCCGAGAGCCCGGTTAATGTAAACTTACAGGCAACATCATCATGTAACAGCTCTCTTATTGTTGATACCCAGGCCGGTGTCTGCACGGCATTGCTAACGCGACTGCCTTGCATAGTTCCCAATACCTGTAACAGCATAGCTTCGGTATTTATTGGGGTTAAGCAGTCGTTTATTTTGGTTTCTTTAAAAAGCTTGTAGAACAAAAACTTCACATCCGGCGATGCTACTTCAAAGCTGCCCTGCAACTGATCATGGTCTTGCTTAAAAGCGTTAAACCAATTCTCATGTAATTCGATATGGAAGCCACGGGTATAACCTTTTGGTTTGATGTTGTAATGCGGGTCCTGCCAGTTATGGAACAACAATGTACCGGCAGTGCAGTTGTACACCTCTTTTTTGTTGCCCTCTATTACCTTACCATCCAATATAAAGGTAAAGTACGCGGTATCATGATAATGCCAGTCTACCTTATCGTGGGTGTACTCGGTATCGGTAATGGTGGCAAAATCAAGGTTAATGGTTTGATTGGTTTGCCCAAAGAAATTGCCGGTTTTTAAGTTTTCCAAAACTTATTTTTCCAGGTTGATACCTGCTTCGGCCGCTGGCTCACGTTTACTAACGGTTTGGATGTTATCGTTTAAGTAATCATTCTCTACCAAACCATCGCGCATGCGCACAATACGGTGGGCGTGCATGGCAATATCTTCCTCGTGGGTAACCAGTATAATGGTATTGCCTTTAGCGTGGATATCTTCTAGCAGGCCCATAATTTCTATCGATGTTTTGGTATCCAGGTTACCTGTTGGCTCATCGGCCAGGATAATGGATGGGTCGTTGATCAAAGCCCTTGCTACGGCCACGCGCTGGCGCTGCCCGCCCGATAACTCGTTAGGGCGGTGATCTGTACGGTTGCCAAGCCCTACGTTCTCTAAAGCTTTTTTCGCCCTGTAGTTACGGTTTGCTTTGCTGATACCGGCGTAAACCAGCGGCAGGGCAACATTATCTAAAGCGCTGTTACGCGGCAAAAGGTTAAACGTTTGAAAAACAAAACCAATCTCGGTGTTACGCACTTCAGCAAGGTCGTTATCCGTCATATGGCTAACGTTGATCCCGTTAAGGATATACTCGCCTTTGGTTGGGGTATCCAAACAGCCCAGGATATTCATTAAAGTTGACTTACCGGAACCGGAAGGCCCCATCAGCGCCACAAATTCGCCCTTGTTAATATTTAAGGTAACCGATTTTATCGCATGGATAATCTCAGAACCGATAACATATTTACGGCCGATATCTTTAATGGTAATAAGAGGCTCTTGCTTTGTGATAGCTGTTGGCATGTTCCGTTTTTTGTTACTTTGACAGTGAAGTGGTATGAAATGTTACACCGTTATTTCGGATTTCGAAATTTCAATTTCGAAATTGCTTTTCACGGACTTTCCGACTGCGGACTAAGGACTTATTTTATCACCTTCTCTACCAAAAAATGACTTTCGTCATGGTCGGGCGCGTTTTGCAGGGCCTCTTCAGTGGTAATTTCCTGCTTAACTACATCCTCGCGCAAAACGTTTGGCTCGGCGGTCATGTAAACAAGTGGTTCAATACCGGTGGTATCTACCTCGTTCAGCTTGTCCATAAAGCCCAGTATCTTGTTCATGTCCTTGATCATGGCCTGCTTTTCGTCGGCAGCGAGTTCAAGGCGGGCCAGGTGGGCTATTTTATCAACCGTTTGTTCGTCTATGGTCATGTTCTTCAATCTTTTTACTGATGATGGCGTGCACCTCGTCGCGCAGGGCATCCGCATCATTAATAGTTAAATGCGCCGTTTCTATCGGCTTATGTACAAATATATCACATACCCCCGGTTTAGAGCCATATTTCTTGCCATCGTCCCAGAAAATTTTCCAGGTGTTTACAGATGTTACCGGGATAATAGGCACCTTCAGTTCAATAGCCATCCTGAATGGGCCGTTCTTAAACTGGTGCAGATCGGGCGGGTAGTTATCTGGGATGGTTGCCTCCGGGAATATAATTACGGTAATGCCTTTCTCCAGCCTGTCCATCGCTAACTTAAACGCCCTGAAGGATGCCATTTTACTTCCCCGGTTCACGGGGATATCCACCGTACGGAAGAAGAGGCGTGTAACTATGCCGTCTACCAGTTCTTCTTTCCCCATAAAACAGCAATTGCTTTTTACAAGCACGCTCATGGCGGTAATATCAAGGTTACTGGTGTGGTTGGGGCAAACGATGTAGGTGTTGCTCCAGTCGATAGGTGCCTCAAAGTGGTAATTATACCTCATCCCAACACAAAACGAACTCACAATGCCCCAAATACGGCGCAAGCGGTTAAGGTATTTATACCTTTCGGGCTTACGCGAAAAATAGTACATGAAAGGCCATAACAGAAAATAAAAAAATGCTACACTGGCCTGGTAAAGGAATAGGTGCACTTTCTTCAATATCATTTTCATCGCCCTCAAAAATATAAAAAATACTTACTTTCGCCCCCTATATGGAAACTGTTGTTAGTGGTATACGTTCAACCGGTAATTTACACTTAGGAAATTACTACGGTGCTATTCAAAACTTCGTAAAAATGCAGAACGAGTACAAGTGCTATTTCTTTATAGCCGACCTGCACTCGTTAACTACGCACCCCACCCCCGCCAACCTGCACGGTAACGTTAAACAGGTTTTGGTAGAATACCTGGCCGCGGGTATTGACCCGGAGAAAGCTACCATATATGTACAAAGCGACGTACCCGAAGTTACCGAGCTTTACCTTTACCTGAACATGAACGCTTACATGGGCGAACTGGAACGCGCAACTTCTTTTAAAGATAAAGTACGCGCCAACCCCGATAACGTAAACGCGGGCCTTTTAACCTACCCGGTTTTAATGGCTGCAGATATACTGATCCATAAAGCAACAAAAGTACCTGTTGGTAAAGACCAGGAGCAACACCTGGAGATGTCGCGCACGTTTGGCAACCGCTTTAACAGGCTTTATAATAACGATTACTTCCCCGAGCCATATGCGTTCTCATTCGGCGAGAGCCTGGTAAAAATACCGGGGCTTGACGGCAAGGGAAAAATGGGCAAAAGCGAAGGCGAAGGCAATGCTATTTTCCTTTCGGATACGCCCGAGGCTATCCGCAAAAAAGTGATGCGCGCGGTAACTGATAGCGGCCCTACTGAAGATAACCAGCCAAAACCGCAGGAGATCCAGAACCTGTTCGATCTGATGAACGTGGTATCAACACCAGATACTATCGCACATTTTGATACACTGTACAATACCTGTGCTATCCGCTACGGCGACCTTAAAAAACAGCTTGCCGAGGATATGATCATCGCGACGGCGCCCATCCGCGAAAAAATCAATGATATAGCTAACGATGCCCCTTTATTAAGGCAGGTTGCCCGTTACGGCGCGGCCAAAGCGCGCGAAAGCGCAGCTAAAACCATTAAGGAAGTAAGAGAAATTATAGGTTTCAGGAATTTTTAGTGAGCTTCTGGTTGATGGTTCATGGTTCATAGTGTATATTAGCAGCATAGCTTTATATGTTTATGGCTCCATTATGCCATGAACTATGATCTATTAACCATGAACAAAAAATCGCAATAAAATAAGATGCACATAGCTATTGTAGGAAATATTGGCGCCGGTAAAACTACCCTTACCGAAATGTTAGCGAAAAATTACGGCTGGGAACCCCTTTACGAGGCGGTTGATAATAACCCCTACCTGGAAGATTTTTATAACGAAATGAAACGCTGGAGCTTTAACCTGCAGATCTATTTCCTGAACAGCCGCTACCGCCAGATAGTGGATATCCAAAAAAACGGCCGCGATATTATACAGGACCGTACCATTTACGAGGATGCCTACATATTTGCCGAGAACCTGCATGATATGGGCCTGATGACCACCCGCGATTACGAGAACTACCAAAGCATGTTTGATAATATCACGGAGTTCATCAAACCGCCCGATTTACTGGTGTACCTGAAAGCCAGTGTACCTACCCTGGTAAACAATATACAACGCCGCGGCCGCGAGTATGAAATTGGCATCCGGATAGATTACCTATCCAAACTGAACGAGAAATACGACAAATGGATAAACGGCTACAAGCTGGGCAAACTGCTGGTGCTTGATAAAGACAACCTCGATTTTGCCAACAACACCGAAGACATGGCCGCCATTGTTGAAAAGATTGAGCGGGAAATAAACGGATTGTTTTAACCACCCACCTGCACGAAACCTAAACCCGACCCCTTCCTTATATATGAACCTAAACTTTACTAAATTAAGTATTTGCATACTTGGGCTAACACTTACCTTGGGTGCAAAAGCACAAAAACGGGATTATGTGATCACAGCTAATAAAGATTCTGTTTACTGTACCATATCACGGTCCTTTTTCAGCGGCAACAGCAGCTATAAAGTAAACGATGGTAAATCTTTTAAAATAAAGCCCGATGAAATAAAAGAATTTTATTTGGGAAATGAAGATGTGAAGCAACGGTCTGTTATAAGGCAAGGGAAAAAAAAGCATGAATTTATGACCGTTTTAGAGGATGGTAAAATAAGTTTATATGAGGAAATTACTTCAAATCCCGCCGTCGCAAGGCCAAATGGAACGATGTTTGGAGGCACTTCAAGTACTCAATGGTATATTGCTAAAGGTAATGATACAGTAACCGAAGTTAAGAACAACGATTTTAGCCTGGCAATGATTTTCAACAAATCAAGAAAACACCGAAAGGCTGATTTTGTAGAGTTTATAAGTGATAACCAGGCTGTATATGATAAATATAAAGCCGAGGACAAATTTAGCTTTAAACAAGTAAGGAACCTGGTGCATTTATACAATACAGGCGAGCCTTTAAAGAAAGATTAGCCGCTACCGCAAGCGTCCCGCTTGTGGCCTCATGCAGGGTAAACGCTTTGCATCATATCATGCAAAGCTCAGCTTGTTTATTACCGTTCTAAATCCACAAGCGGGACGCTTGCGGTAGCAAACAGGTTAATTACATAGGCCTTTTCTTGTCTTGCCTCTTGATTCCTATATCTTTATTCTCTTCAATATTTTTCCCCAACCAAAACCTTTTCCACAAATGCGATTTGGATAGGCAAATCCCGTTATTTTTCCTACTTTTGTATCCCGTACACAAACAATTGGTTTCGGCCTCAAAACCGCTTACCGGATTTCAAAAAAATCATGACTAAATACATTTTTGTTACGGGTGGAGTTACCTCATCGTTAGGAAAAGGCATTATTTCGGCCTCATTAGCTAAACTTTTACAGGCACGCGGTTATCGCGTAACCATCCAAAAATTCGATCCTTACATTAACATTGATCCGGGAACTTTAAACCCTTATGAGCATGGCGAATGCTATGTGACCGAGGATGGCGCCGAAACCGACCTTGACCTTGGCCACTACGAGCGTTTCTTGAACACGCCAACATCAAAAGCCAACAACATTACCACCGGCCGTATTTACCAGAACGTCATCAACCGCGAACGCGAGGGTGCTTTCCTGGGTAAAACAGTACAGGTAGTACCCCACATTACCGACGAGATAAAACGTAATATGCGCATCCTTGGCGAAACCGGCGATTACGACATTGTGATTACCGAAATTGGCGGTACCGTGGGCGATATTGAATCCTTACCATTTGTAGAAGCCGTTAGGCAATTTAAATGGGAAGCCGGCCCGGGCAACGCGCTGGTTATCCACTTAACGCTTATCCCCTTTTTGGCTGCCGCAGGCGAGTTAAAAACAAAACCTACCCAGCACTCGGTAAAAATGTTGCTGGAGTATGGTATACAGCCCGATATATTGGTTTGCCGTACCGAGCACCACATCAATATGGACATCCGGAAAAAGATCGCGTTATTTTGTAACGTTAACATCAACGCGGTTATCGAATCGATGGATGCATCAACCATTTATGATGTGCCTTTGTTGATGCTGAAAGAGAAGCTGGATCAAACGGTATTGACCAAACTAAAGCTGTCGCATAAAAACGAGCCCGACCTGGAAAGCTGGAAAGATTTTCTTGGTCGCCTTAAAAACCCAACATCCGAAGTAAAAATTGGCCTTGTGGGTAAATATGTAGAACTGCCCGATGCTTATAAATCAATCATTGAGGCGTTTATACACGCCGGTGCTAAAAACGAGTGTAAGGTAAGGGTTGAATATATCCCGTCTGAACAGTTAACCCCCGGCAACGCTATTGAAAAACTGCGCGGCCTGCATGGTGTACTGGTTGCACCGGGCTTTGGCGAGCGTGGTTTTGAAGGTAAAATTGAAGCCATACGTTACGTACGCGAAAACAACATCCCGTTCTTTGGTATCTGTTTAGGTATGCAATGCGCGGTGGTAGAATTTGGCCGTAATGTTTTAGGCCTGCAAAATGCCAGCAGTACAGAAATGAACGCCGATACCCCTTACCCGGTTATTGATATGATGGCAGACCAGAAAGGCATTACCAACAAAGGCGGCACCATGCGTTTAGGCGCTTACCCTTGCGATTTGAAGAAGAACAGCAAGGCTGCCCTGGCTTATGGCAAAACACACATCAGCGAACGCCACAGGCACCGCTACGAGTTTAATAACAAGTATTTAAAGGATTACGAAAACGCAGGCCTTACCCCATCGGGTATTAACCCGGATAATGGCCTGGTTGAGGTTGTGGAACTAAAAAATCACCCGTTTTTTGTGGGCGCGCAGTTTCATCCGGAATTAAAATCAACAGTTGCTAATCCGCATCCACTTTTTATTAACTTTGTCGCCGCTTCGCTGGCTTTTGCCCGCAAGAACTAAGTACGCCCGGAATAGGATAATATAAGTATGAAAGATTTTGATTGGACCTCGTTTACAAAACGAATTGCCGTTAAAGCAAGTATTACTGATATATATTCCTCATGGACCCGCTCTGCAGAAATTGAAAAGTGGTTTTTAGAAAAAGCCGAGTTTTATAATGCAGAAGTAGATTTACTTGGTGCTGATGTAGCAGTTAGCAAAGGTTGTTCTTACAAATGGTACTGGTTTTTGTTCCCCGATTTTATGCCGGGTACAATACTGGAAGCAAACGGTACAGATCTGATACAATTCACCTTTGAGGGCGAATGTATAGTTGATGTAAAGCTAACAGAGCAAAGCGGATATACAATAATAGCGTTAACGCAACGTAACATTCCAACCGACGATAACTCTAAAAAGAACGTTAGGTTGGGCTGTTCAAACGGATGGGCATTCTATTTAACCAATTTAAAGTCGGTTTACGAAGGCGGTGTTGACCTAAGGAATAAGGATGAAAATTTAACAGTAATGATCAACAACTAAGAAAACAGATCATTCGATACAATAGATAATGGATAAAAATACGTTTACAGGGTTATTCCTGATCATGATCATTATGGGTGCTTCCATATATTTCATGAAACCTTCTGAAGCTGACATTAAAAAAGAGCAGCTTACCGTTCACCAGGACTCGATAAAAAAAGGCCTCATTAAAGCTGAAGCTACCGCTGCTGCAGCTGCCGCCGCTAAAACCGATACCGCTAAAAAAGCGGGCGTTGTTGATTCTGTTGTGTTAAAAACACCTTTTGGCGCCACAACCATCGGTACCGAGCAATTTATCACGGTTGAGAACAAAGAATTACGCTTAAAGCTATCAACAAAAGGTGGCCGCGTGTATTCGGCCGAGTTAAAAAACTACAAAACTTTTAACAAAAAGCCGCTTATTTTATTTGATGGTAACGATAACAAGTTTGGCCTTACCCTAAAAGCCGGCGACAGGACGTTGAACACTAACGACCTGTACTTTACGCCAAGTGCTGCATCATTGCAGGTTGCCGAAAAAGATTCGTCTACCATCACCATGCGTTTAAGCTACAGCCCTACGCAGTATATAGATTATATATACGCGATAAAAGGCGAAGGCTTTAAACTTGGCTTAACCATCAAATCTACCGGGTTAGAGCAAGTGGTATCTACCGTTAATGGTTATAACCTTAACTGGAGCGCCAGTTTGCACAAACAGGAAAAAGATATAACCCAGGAGCGCCAGTACAGCACCGTGTATTTTAAAAATACCGAAAACCAGGTTGATTACCTGAGCGAAGCCAAAGACGATAAAAAAACCATCGCCGATAAAAAGATCCAGTGGGTTGCCTTTAAACAGCACTTCTTTTCTAACGTGATGATTGTTAAGGATGGCATTGCAAAATCTGACCTGGAAGTTGCTACCAATGTAGCCGATACCAGCGATGTAAAGCAAATGAATGCCAACCTGGTGCTTATGCCAACCGCAGGCGGTGCTGTGCCGCTTGAGTTTTACTATGGCCCTAACCGTTTTAACACCCTTAAAGCGCAAGGTAACGACCTGCAAAAACTGGTTAACCTGGGCTGGGGGCCGTTAAAATACATCAACCAGTTTGCGGTATTGCCATTGTTTAACTTCTTAAACAAGTTTAACTGGAACTACGGTATTATCATTCTGATCCTTACCGTTGTGCTTAAGCTGGTTTTATCGCCGCTTACGTATAAATCTTACCTATCTATGGCTAAGATGCGTATCATCAAGCCGGAGATGGACGAGATAAAAACCAAAGTTGGTGAAGATAACCCTACCCTTTTACAGCAGGAATACCTCAAGCTTTACAAAAAGGCCGGTGTAAACCCGCTGGGTGGTTGTTTACCGTTGCTGATACAAATGCCGATCGTGATTGCGTTCTTCCGTTTCTTCCCGAGTTTATTTGAGCTTAGGGGCGAAAGCTTTTTGTGGATGCATGATCTATCTACCTACGATGCGGTGATCACCTTTGGTAAAATACCTTTTATTGGTAACCACATCAGTTTAATGTGTTTATTGATGACCATATCAACCCTGATATACACATACTTCAATAACCAGATCTCGGGCGCTACAGGCCAAATGAAATACATAGGTTACATTACCCCTATCATTTTCCTTGCTACGCTGAACAGCTACCCATCAGGTTTGAACTACTACTACTTTTTGGCCAACATGCTTACCTTTTTACAGCAATACCTGATTAAGTTTATGGTTGATGATAAAAAAATCCATGCGCAGATCCAGGAGAACAAAAAGAAACCGGATGATCCTAAAAAGAAAAAATCGGGCTTCGCTGCTAAAATGGAAGAAATGATGCGCCAGCAACAGGTGCAGACTAAGAAGAAATAGAGAATAGTCGGTAAAACCGAAAGATATAAAGCCCGGTAACATCAAGTTACCGGGCTTTTTTTATGCTGTTTTTTAAATCGCCCTCTCCTTTCCAATCTTTATCTTCCCGGGTTGCGGACTTTTTTAAACTGCAACTAAAATTATTAGCAAATTTGTTTTACATTTGAAACCATGTATGCAATTGTGGATATCGAGACGACGGGAGGGCATGCCAGCGCTAATGGCATTACCGAAATTGCTATTTGCATACACGATGGCAAAAAGATAACCCGCCGGTTTGAAACACTGGTAAACCCACAGCGCGATATCCCGGTGTACATTCGTGCCCTAACCGGCATTACCAACGAGATGGTGCAGGATGCCCCACTTTTTGAGGATGTTGCGCACGAAATATACCACCTGCTTAAAGGGCAGATATTTGTGGCCCATAACGTAAATTTCGATTATTCTTTTCTACGCTACCACCTCAACGCGGCGGGTTACGAGTTAAACGCCAACAAGCTTTGCACCGTTCGTTTAGGCCGTAAGATAATGCCGGGGTTATTGTCATACAGTCTTGGTAAACTGTGTACGCACTTAGGCATCCAAAACAACAGCCGCCACCGTGCCATGGGCGATGCCGAAGCTACCGCGCAATTATTCGGTTTGTATCTAAAAAACGATACTGCAAACCACATACCCCAGGCCTTAAAGCAAAACAGCAAAGAACAGGTATTACCTGCCAACCTGCCTAAAACCGATATTGAGGCGTTACCCCCATCGCCGGGCATCTATTACTTTCACGATCAAAAGGGAAAGGTGGTTTACGTGGGTAAAGCCAAAAACATCCGTAAGAGAGTTTGCAGCCACTTTACGGGGAATAACCCAAACCTGCAAAGGCAGGAATTTTTAAAGAATATATACCGTATTAGTCACCAGGTATGCGGCACTGAGTTGATCGCTTTTGTGCTGGAAGCGGTTGAGATAAAACGCCTGTGGCCAAAATACAACCGTTCGCTTAAACGCTTCGAGAACACTTTTGGCATTTATATGTATGAAGACCAGCGCGGTTACCTGCGCCTGGCTGTTGATAAGCACCGCAAGCACATGCCGGCGGTATACGCCTGCAACTCGCTGCTGGAAGGCCGTAACCTGCTATTGAGCTTGATAGATACCTTCGGCCTTTGCCCCAAGTTGTGTTTCATCCAAAAAAACGACCAACCCTGCACCGGCAATGATGTAGGCAGCTGCGCCTGCGAAGGCCACCAAACAGCCGAAGAGTATAACCTTAAAGTATCTGCCGCGTTGGATGAGCTGAAGAAAGCCCTGCCAACCTTCGCCATTCGGGATGAGGGCCGCACCAGCGACGAGCATAGTTGTATTTTAATAGAGGAGGGCCGTTTTTATGGCATGGGTTACATCTCCCATTATTACGATGCCGATAATATCCAGGCGCTCAAAAACTACCTGACCCCCTACCCGGGTAATGATTACATCCGCAATATTGTAACCGGATATGCCGAACGGTTCCCGCAACGGAAGGTTAGTTTTTCGGCGTAATTCCCCCATACCAGCCTGTCATTTCTAACAAGCATAGCGAGGAGAAATCTTTTACATCATGCATCTCTACACGCGTCATTGCTGTAAGGTACGAAGCAATCTCTTTAGGATAGATAATGAAGCGTATGTCTTGCTGAACTTGTTTCAGCATCTCTCATGCTTAGCGAGCCACTATAAACATCCGCCCGCTCAATTGCCGCGGGAAGGCTGTTAGTTTTTCGTAGTTGTTTGTTTTTAAGGTACTCAAGAGGGCTTCGCCGTTTTGTCTTGATACAAAAGTAACCAAAAGATCAAGACAGAAAAAAGCTTCTCCCCACAGGCCTTTACTTTTGGCCCGCTTTTCTGTCAGGCCACCGCTCGTTCATTACCTTAGCATTCTGAGAGATAGTGAAGCATGACGAAGTAGGATCATAACATCACGCGGTTTATTTCTCATACCATCAAACAAATAAATTTCTCCAAGGTTAATATATTATCTTTTTTATAAACATGTAATTTATTATGGACAGCATTAATCAACAACAACCCGAAGATAATTTTGAGAACCTGGAAGGCAACGAAGCCTGGAAAAAGCTGAAAGAAATGGCCGAAGGCGTAAGCTGCTTTTTTTGCAGTAATATTAAAACCGGCCTGCCTTTTACTACCCGCCCTATGTCGCCGCAAAAGGTTGACGATAATGGCGACCTGTGGTTTTTGAGCGCTAACGATAGCCACAAAAACGCGGAGATAGCCATCGACCCAATGGTACAGCTATTGTTTCAGGGATCTAAGTACTCCGATTTCCTGAACGTTTACGGCATTGCGGAGATCAGCGAGGATAAAGAAAAGATAAAAGAACTGTGGGAACCCATCCTGAAAACCTGGTTTACCGAAGGCATAGACGACCCGCGGATCTCGGTGATCAAAGTATCGCCAACACAAGGGTACTACTGGGATAACAAACATGGCAACGCCGTAGCCTTCGTAAAACAACTGGTAGGCGCCGCCATTGGTAAAACTTTGGATGATTCTATTGAAGGAAAACTGGAAGTATAATTTAATATCTAACATCCAATATTGAACGCCGAATAATGAATTAGCTATTTCGTTATTCGGCGTTTGGCGTTCATTATTCGTTATTACAACTTAAATAACGCCTGCCTTCTCCAGTTCCGCCTGCATTTGCTGTTGCAGTTTTAAAGCTTCGGCACGGGCAGCATCGGCAAAATCATCGCCGTTGCCGGCATAGATGATACCTCGTGATGAGTTGACGATCAGTCCGCAATCTTTGGTCATACCGTATTTACAAACATCCTCCAGGCTGCCACCCTGTGCGCCAACGCCGGGCACCAGCAAAAAGTTATCGGGCGCATGTTTGCGTATATCAGTAAACTCGGTGCTTTTGGTAGCGCCAACAACAAACATCAGCCTATCGGCACCGGCCCAGGTGTTTGCTTTTTTAATAACGGTTTCGTAAAGGTAACCATCGCCGGTGTTCAGATACTGAAAATCTTTACTCCCAACGGATGAAGTAAGGGCCAGGATAATAACCCATTTTCCATCGTACTTTAAATAAGGGGTAACGCTATCATTACCCATATACGGGGTAACGGTGATAGCATCAAAGCTCATGCCCGATGTTTCCTCGTTGAAAAAAGCTTTGGCGTAGTTATCAGAGGTGTTGCCTATATCGCCACGCTTGGCATCAATAATACTTAAAATATCTTTTGGCAGGTATTGCGCGGTGCTGATAAGGCTTTGCAGGCCTTTCAATCCGCGGCTTTCATAAAAGGCGGCGTTGGGTTTGTAGGCGATGCAAAGATCTTTGGTTGCATCAATTATGCGTTTATTAAATTCAAAAACCGGGTCGGGGTATTGCTTTAAAAAATCGGGGATCTTATCTATATCGGTATCAAGGCCTATGCATAAAAACGACTTCTTTTGTTTGATCTGTTGGATGAGTTGGGCGCGAGATATCATGTAGATTTTGAATTTGTTATGGTGCTGCAAAACTAAAAAAATAAAGACTACCCTTTATTTTTTTAATAAATTTGCATTCTAAGATAATTTTGTTAACATTGCACTGTTTTCCTGCATTATTTCTTGCACTAAAGAAACAATTTTGATCTCCACGTTATTTATTATCTAATACATTACCTGGGCTTACTATTGCATAATCAGGGTTTCAAAACAATCTTTCAAATAAAAAATCCTTTTGAACTATAATTCATATCATGTCTGATACAATCGAATTGAACGACAAACTCGTTTCTGAGTTGCGCGAAATTGCTAAAAGTTTGGGTATTGCAGAGGCAGATGAGCTTAGAAAAGCTCCGCTTATTACTGCCATTGTTACACAGCAGCAATTAATAGAGACCGCCAGGAACCAACAAAATATCGTAGAAAATAACTACGCTGAAAAGCCTGCCGCCGCTGCACCGGCTGCTTCTGAAAATACCGAGAAAACACGTAAACGCACCCGTACTTTAAAAACTAAAGAACAGCCACGTGTAGAAGTGCCTTTAGACGACACCAACCTGTTTAACCAGGAAGATGACGACGAACAGCAAACCGACGACACCGACGGTAACAACGGCAATAACGAAACTGCCGTTACTGCAGAAGCTGCACCGGCAAGCGAAACAACTGAGCAGGCAGGCGAAAAAACAGAACAAGCCGACCAACCGGAACAGCCTGCTGCTACCGAAAACCGCCCGCAAAAATTTGAGCGCCGCGCACCACAAAAAGCACAGGAACCCGCAATAAACCTTGATTTTGATAACGTTATTGTAAACGAGGGTGTGTTAGAGATTATGCCTGATGGCTATGGTTTCCTGCGTTCGTCAGATTATAATTATCTGACCTCTCCTGATGATATCTACGTATCACAATCACAAATAAAATTATTTGGTTTAAAAACCGGCGATACCGTTCGCGGTAGCATACGCCCGCCAAAAGAAGGCGAAAAATATTTCCCGCTGGTACGTGTAGAGGCTATTAACGGCCGCATACCTGCCGAAGTGCGTGACCGTGTACCATTTGACCACTTAACACCGCTTTTCCCTTCAGAAAAACTGAACTTGTTTACTGATGCCGGTAACTATTCTACCCGTATTATGGACCTGTTCTCGCCTATTGGTAAAGGCCAGCGTGGTTTAATTGTAGCGCAGCCAAAAACAGGTAAAACCATGTTGTTAAAGGATGTTGCTAACGCGATAGCCAAAAACCACCCCGAGGTTTACCTGATCATATTACTGATTGACGAACGCCCCGAGGAGGTTACCGACATGGCCCGCAGCGTACGCGCCGAAGTAGTATCATCAACCTTTGATGAGCCTGCCGAGCGCCACGTAAAAATTGCCAACATTGTGTTGGAGAAAGCAAAACGCATGGTTGAGTGTGGCCACGATGTAGTTATCCTGTTGGATTCTATCACCCGTTTAGCCCGTGCTTATAACACGGTTGCACCAGCATCAGGTAAAATATTATCGGGTGGTGTTGATGCCAACGCGCTGCACAAACCAAAACGCTTTTTTGGTGCGGCCCGTAACATTGAAGATGGCGGCTCGTTAACCATCATTGCTACTGCCCTTACAGAAACCGGATCTAAAATGGATGAGGTTATATTTGAAGAGTTTAAAGGTACAGGTAACATGGAGTTACAACTGGATCGTAAACTATCTAACAAACGTATCTTCCCGGCTATTGATATTACTGCATCAAGCACCCGCCGCGACGACTTGTTGCTTGACCGCGACACGCTTCAACGCATCTGGATACTGCGTAACCACCTTGCTGATATGAACTCGCAGGAGTCGATGGAATTCTTACAGGCGCAAATAAAAGGCACCCGTACCAACGAAGAATTTTTGATATCAATGAATTCATAATATATTTACACCCAAAGGAGTTATAAATAACGTAAGGTTAACTATAACTCCTTTGGTTTTTGTAAAAATTATGATACCTTCATGACATTATGAGGCGACGGGTAAAAAAACATCTTCCTAATGCTATAACGTGTGCAAATCTGTTCAGCGGGTGCATAGGTATTGTTTTTACATTCCAGGATCAGTTGGTTTATGCCGCTTATGCCATTTTTCTGGCAGCTATATTTGATTTTTTTGATGGCTTTGCCTCTCGTGTACTGCAATCCTTCTCGGGCATTGGTAAAGACCTTGATTCGCTGGCGGATATGGTAAGTTTTGGCGTACTACCATCGGCCATTATGTACGAGCTGCTGCTACAGGCGCCACAAATACCACATATAAGTGATTACCTGAACTTTATAGCTTTCCTGATCCCGGTATTTTCGGCGCTTAGGCTGGCTAAATTTAATACAGATACTCGCCAGGCCGAAAGTTTTATTGGCCTCCCTACCCCGGCAAATGCTATCCTCATCGCGTCTATCCCTTTAATACTGGTGCAATACAGCAATGTATCGCGGTATATCTTAAACCCATACGGTTTATCGGTATTTATTATAGTAATGTGTACCCTGCTGGTTGCCGAGATCCCTTTAATGTCGCTTAAATTCAAGAACCGCGATTTCACCAAAAATTTTTATCGTTATATATTGCTGTTATTCTCGGCAATACTCATTCTATTTTTTAAATTTGCGGCAGTTCCGGTGGTTATCGTAATGTATATCACCTTATCGTTAATTCAACTAAAATTTGCGGATCATACGGTAGTAGGCAACTCACAAAAAAACAGTTAAGCGTTTACTACTTTATCCCCTAACAAAAACACCCGATGAAAAAATTCCTGGCCGAAATTGATGTAATGCCGAAAAAAGAAATACTTGACCCACAAGGAAAAGCCGTTACCGGCAGCATGAAAAACCTGGGCTTATCTGAGATACAGAACATACGTATAGGCAAACACATCTCATTGGAGATTGAAGCCGACAGCGCAGAAACCGCCAACGCAAAAGTTGACCAGGCCTGCAAAAACCTGTTAGCCAACCTTATTATGGAAAGCTATAGCTTTAAGCTGGAAGAAGTAGCTTAAGTTCTGAGTAGAAAGTTAAAAGTCAAAAGCCGCTTGCAAAACGGGACTATAGATATATAAAAGGGAAAGGCAATCACATGTGATTGCCTTTCCCTTTTATGATAACTTTCTACTTTGAACTTTATACTTCTAAAGGTTCGCTTCTTTTTCTGCCTTAATTTTCTCCAGTTCAACAAGGTTTTTGCTGATCACATCCCTTAAATCGTTAAATTTTGATTGGATAACTGCCGGGTCTTGTCCGCCTGCTTTGCAGGCCAGTTCCACCTCCTGTATGTTAGCCTGGCTTTGCGGCATACCAAAAAAGCCCAAGTTGGGTTTCAATTTGTGCGATGCCGAAGCTGCCGTTACCCAGTCGCCGGTGTTTATGGCGGTGTTTATGGTGTCTAATAACTGTGGCGTTTGCTCCAAAAACATCCCTATCGAGTCAACAATAAACTCGTTGCTGCCATCGGCAATCTCGTAAAGAAAAGAAAGGTCAAGGTCTTGTGGTGGTAAGTTCTCAGACATTGTACGGGTTTATAATATCAAATTTATACTTTTTTTACAATCAAGTCGTCTTTCAGACTATTTTTCAACTCTAATATACTCTTATTTAGCACCGGGTGTATAAAATCGGGCGTTAGCATAGCCAATGGTTCTAAAGTAAACCTGCGGTTGTGCAGTTGGGGGTGTGGTACAATTAGGTTCGGCTGGTTAATAATATCGCTCCCATAAAACAAAATATCGATATCAATAATGCGCGATCCCCATTTTTCTTCGCGTTTGCGCCCCATTTCTGTTTCAATTTTTAAAACACGCTGCAAAACATCCTGTGCCGGGAGTGTTGTTTGCAGCATAATAACCTGGTTAAGGTAATCGGGCAAATCGGTTTTCCCCCATGATTGCGTTTCATAAACAGCCGATTCTTTAACCACAGGGGCAATATCGCGCACTATGTATGCTATGGCCTTGTGTAAAAACGCGTTACGGTTGCCAAGGTTACTCCCCAATAGTAAAAAAACGTCAATCATTGTTGTAACAAATATTATGCATAAGGCTCTTAATAGAGTGCGAATTACTAAGTTTGCATATATAGATTATTTATAACAGTTAATGAAACAATTCTTCAAATTTGTATTGGCCACTATAGTTGGTATCACCGTTGTTTTTATTATTGGGGTTGTGATTTTATTAGGAATTATTGGTGTAGCCAGCAGCGACAGCGCGGTAGAGGTTGATTCAAACTCTGTTCTTCACATAAAGCTTACCAACCCAATAAACGAACGTACACCGAACAATCCCCTTGCCAGCCTTGGCTTTTTAGGCATCGACGGCGACAAAGCGATAGGCTTGAACGATATACTCGCGAGTATTAAAAAAGCTAAAACAGACGATAATATAAAAGGCATTTTCCTGGACGAAAGCTACATGATGAGCGGCCAGGCAACTACCGAAGAGATCCGTAATGCGCTTATCGATTTCAAGAGATCTAAAAAGTTTGTAATAGCCTATTCAGAAATTTACACACAGGGCTTTTACTACCTGGCATCCGTTGCCGATAAGGTTTACATCAACCCTAAAGGCATCTTCGAGTTCAGGGGCTTTAGCTCCGAGGTAACCTTCCTGAAAGGTGCGCTGGATAAACTGGGTATTGAAGCGCAGATCATTAAAGTTGGCACATTTAAAAGCGCGGTTGAGCCACTGGTATTAACCAAAATGAGCGATGCCAACCGCTTGCAGGTTACATCGTACTTAGGGTCGATGTATGATTATTTCCTTACCGGGATAGGCAAAAGCCGTAATATTAATAAAGACTCGTTATTTAACTACGCCAACAGCGGCCGCATACAAGAGCCCGAAGATGCTTTAAAATACAAACTGGTTGACGGCCTGAAATACAAAGACGAGATCCTCTCTGATTTAAAACAGCGCACAGGTGTTAAGGAAAAGAATGACCTTGCAAGTGTTGAATTAAGCGATTACGTAAAAAGCGTCGCCAAAACCAGTACCGACCCTAAAGAGGTTTCTTCATCAAATAGGGTGGCCATTATTTACGCATCTGGCGAGATTGCCGGCGGCGATGGCAACGATAACAGCATTGGCTCTGAAACCATATCTAAAGCATTGCGTAAAGTACGTATGGATGATAAGGTAAAAGCGGTTGTACTGCGTATTAACTCGCCCGGTGGCAGTTCGCTGGCATCTGATGTGATATGGCGCGAGGTAATGCTCACCAAAAAAGTAAAACCAATCATCGTTTCTATGGGCGATGTGGCAGCATCAGGTGGTTATTATATTGCCTGCGCGGCAGATTCTATTATAGCCGAGCCAAACACCATAACAGGTTCAATAGGCATATTTGCCGTATTGCCAAACATGCAGAAACTGTTTAATGATAAACTGGGTATCACGTTCGACGGGGTTAAAACCGGCAAATTTGCCGATCTGGGCGACGTGAGCCGCCCCTTAAGCGCCGAAGAAAAGGCCTTGCTGCAAAAGAGCGTAAACCGTGGTTATGACGATTTTACAAAAGCAGTAGCCAACGGCCGTGGCAAAACACAGGAGTACATCAACAGCATTGGCCAGGGCCGTGTATGGACAGGGACCCAGGCATTACAAAATGGCCTGGTTGACAGGTTGGGCAATATTAATGATGCCGTAAAGTCAGCCGCTAAAAAAGCTAATATTAAAGACTACAAACTCGTATCGTACCCCGAGCAAAAAAGCTTCCTGAACAAATTTGGCGAAGGTTTATCTGCCGAAGTAAAAGCTCATTTTGTAAAAGCCGAGCTTGGCGATAACTACCGTTACTATGAGCAAATACAAGGCGTAACCAAAATGATGCGCACCCCCCAGGCCCGCATGACCTACGATATAGTGATAAAATAATTTTATTAAATACTTTGATTAGGAAAGCCGCCCGTAATGGGCGGCTTTTTCTTCATCATGGCTAAACCATTACCCAAATACTTAGTCAATTGATGCATAAACTCAAACAAGTAATTATCACATGAAAAAAATTAACCTTTCCTTAAACAAGCAATTGTTTACAATCCTGCTTTTATCGTTAATATCTTTTAGCATAGCTTGCAAAAAAGACAGTACGCCTACCCCCAATCCTGATGCGCCCGGAAACTACACCGTTTACTTTGGCGCCCAGGACAATAATTTTTATGCCCTTAACGGTACAGACGGCACGCAAATTTGGAAGTACGAATCAACAGGTAACTTCTCTTACTCCACTCCAATTATTGAAAACGGCGTTATATACACCACCAACACCGATCATAATTTATACGCCCTTAATGCCAAAACAGGTGCTTTAAAATGGAAATTTGCCAGCAATTTCACCACCATATCAAGCCCTGCTATAGCTAACGGTATAGTATATTTTGGCAGCGATGATCATAATGTATATGCTGTTGATGCTATAACCGGTAGTTTAAAATGGAAGTATACAACAGGGTATAATGTTGATTCAAGTCCGTTGGTTTTAAACGGGGTGGTATACATCGGTAGCTCAGATGGATACTTATACGCGCTTGATGCCACCTCCGGAAGTTTAAAATGGGATTACAATACCGGTGGACCGATAGTAAAATCAAATCCCGAAGTTTCAAACGGAGTTGTTTTTATTGGTAGCAGAAATGGCCTTTTAAGCGCCGTGGATGTAAACAATGGGGAGCTAAAATGGAGTTTCAATACTAATGGTATATCTCTTGAGCATGCTGTAATTACCGCTAACAATGGCGTTATATATTTTGCAAGCTGGTCTGATCTTAACACTCCAAACTTAGGGGGAAGCTTATACGCGGTTAAGGAAACAGATGGCAGCCTTGTATGGAAAGGCCTGGATGAACAAGGTTTTTCGTCGGGCCCAATTTATGCCAATGGTAAATTATATGTAAACAGCGACGATAGTAATTTGTATGCTGTAGATGCCGCAACAGGCCAAAAAATATGGAAAACTGAAATCCTTGCTAACGGAAGCCTGCCTACTGCAATTTTTGGCAAGGTATTTTCGAGCGGTGGCGGCAATGGTTTCTTTTACGCGCTTGATGCCGGCTCTGGTGCTGTAAGCTGGAAGTTCCCGATCCCAAATTCTATCACCACCTCAAAAGCATTAGTTGTTGCTGAAACTGGCACAGCAAACTAATTATACAATATCTTTCATTAAAAAGCCGCCTGTAATGGGCGGCTTTTTTTTATGATTGTCAACAAGACGACAGACACCAAATATATATCAAGGAAATACTAAGTGCGAATATTAATTTAATGATAAATGGATTTCTCTGTATGAAGTTTTTTCGAGGCTGAGAATATCTTGAAGTTCCTTGTATAAATCTATCGTTTTTTATTTCCCAATCTTCCAACCAATAGATACAATTATTTAAACTTACTGCCATACCCTCCTCGGCTAATTCGATAAACTTTACAGGTATTAAGGCAAATAACTTCTCTGTACTCTTACTTTTTAATGAATAAAACCAAGTATCTATAGGAGGTAAATCATAAGGATCGAACAGGCCACCTGAATACGCAGCTGCTCCGCCATCCAATTCAGTATTATAAATTTCAATTACTAATACGCTTCCCTCAACTCTTTTTGTTTGATCAACAGATTCAATCAGATTTTTTTTATTTGCCATTTGGTTATCAAATAACCAATCATACACGCCTGGGGCTAATGGGTCTACTTCCCATATATCTTGCTTTCCGTTACTAAATGAAACCACACTCTTTCCATCATACTCCGGGTTAAAACTCCGTAGTATTTCAGCCACAGATTTATCCGTATTCGCAAGCTGCATCTCGCAGTAAGTTTGCGTCAGCAATAAATTTCTATCAAATACTTCCTTGTCAATTTCAAGCATGGCTCATCAATTGCTATAAATATAGTTTGTTATTATACCAAAAGGAATAAAACGCATAAATTAAGCATGCCTTTAAACCTCAATTTGTATTTTTACCGCACAACTAAATTATGGAGAACAAACCCATAGCGCGCACGCTTCGTTTACTATCGCAACTGATGGAATTGAACGAGGTTAATCCGTTCAAAATAAAGTCGATAGCTAACGCTGCCTTTAAGGTAGATAAGCTGCCCTTCCCACTGGCCGGTAAAACAATTGCCGAACTGGAGAAGATAGACGGCATAGGCAAAAGCCTGGCCGCCAAAATTGCCGAACTTTTAGAAACCGGCACCATGGCCGAACTGCAGGAAATGCTTGCCGCCACACCCGAAGGTGTTGTGGAGATGATGGGCATCAAAGGCATCGGCTCAAAAAAGGTGGCTATTATCTGGAAAGAGCTTGGCATAGAGAACGTTGGCGAGCTTTACTATGCTTGTAATGAAAACCGCCTGGTTGAGGCCAAAGGCTTCGGTTTAAAAACCCAGGAAGAGATAAAAAAGGTGATCGAGTTCCGCATGGCGGGTAATGGTAAATTCCTTTACGCGCAGGTTGAGCAGGAAGCCAAAAACCTGATGGAAGAGATCAGGGGTATATTCCCCGACGCGTTAAAACATATAGCGGGCGAGTTTCGCAGGCTAAACGAGATCATCAGCGAATTGGTGATCGTTATTGGCAGCCTTAACCAGCAGGTAGCCTATGAAGCATTGGCCGAACTGGATACCCTGCAAAATGTTGTTTTGAACGGTATGCACATCTCCGCCGAGTTAAAGAACGGCTTACTGGTTGATATTATCTGCGTAGACAAGGCCGATTATTACTACGAACTTTTTGCAAATACCGGCACAACCGAACATGTGGAGGAAGTGCTATCGCGCATCAACATCCCGCTGGAGCAACCCGAAACAGAAGAAATTATATACCAGAAAGCCGGCCTGGCCTGGATGCAGCCCGAGCTGCGCGAAGGCATCACCTTTATTGAGAAAGCCGCAGAAAATAAACTCCCTACCCTGATATCATACCACGATTTAAAAGGCACGCTGCATAACCACAGCACCTGGAGCGATGGTGTAAACACGCTGGAAGAAATTGCGCTATACTGCCGCGACGAGCTGAAACTGGAATACCTGGGTATTTGCGACCACAGCAAAAGCGCCTTTTACGCAAAAGGGCTGAGTATTGAACGCGTTTTACAGCAACAGGAAGAGATAGACCATCTGAATAAAAAGATCACTGGGTTCCATATCTTTAAGGGTATCGAGTCGGATATTTTGAATGACGGCTCGCTGGATTACCCTGACGAGATCCTGAAGAAGTTTGATTTCATCGTGGCATCGGTACACTCAAACCTAAAAATGCAGGAGGATAAAGCCACCGCCCGTTTAATAAAAGCGATTGAAAACCCATATACCACCATACTGGGCCACCCTACCGGCAGGCTTTTACTGAGCCGTAAAGGGTATGATATTGATTATAAAAAAGTGATTGATGCCTGTGCGGCCAATAAAGTGGTGATAGAAATTAACGCCAACCCGGTAAGGTTAGACCTTGACTGGCGCTGGCACCAATATGCGCTTGATAAAGGCGTTATATTATCTATAAACCCCGATGCGCACCGTAACAGCGGTTTCCATGATATGCATTATGGTATTAATGTAGCACGTAAAGGTGGCCTGAATAAAGAAATGTGCTTAAACGCCTTATCTTTAGAAGAAATTACGAAGGTTTTTGAAAAAAAGAAAAAAGGTCAGTAAAGACCGAAAGTCGGAAGGTCCCGAAGTCAAACCAAATGACTCAATGACCTAATGACTCAATGATACAAAACAATGTTAACAGATAAAGTACGTAAACTTCAGCAATCGGGCCCGGTACCAAACATTTTGGTTATTGGCGACCTGATGATAGACCATTATATTATAGGTGATGCCACCAGGCTTTCGCCCGAGGCGCCTGTACCTATTGTAAACGTAAAAAACGAGTTTACCACGCCCGGCGGCGCGGCTAATGTAGCCCAGAATTTGTTATCGCTGGGGGCAAAAATATCGTTGGCGGGTGTTACCGGCGATGATGCAGATGCAGACCGGTTAACAAAAATATTAACGGGCGAGGGCATCAATGCGGAAGGAATTTTTAAAGATGCCACCCGCCCTACCACGGTAAAAACCCGCGTAATGGCAGGCAGCCACCAATTGGTTAGGGTTGACAGGGAAGTTACAAACCCGCTGGCCGACGATCTGCAAGCCCAATTTGTTAAACAGATAAAAGGCGCTATCGCTAAGGCCGATATTATTATACTATCAGATTATAACAAAGGCCTTTTTTCGCACAACCTTACACAGCAGTTTATTAAAGAGGCTAATGCGCAGGGTAAACGCGTAGTTATCGATCCTAAGGGGCTTAACTACGAGAAATATAAAGGCGCCCACATCATTAAACCCAACCGTAAGGAGCTGGCAGAGGCTGCCAAAACAGAAAAGATCACCAATATTGATGAACTGCAGCAGGCAGCCCGCATCATTTTAAAGCAAACCGGTGCCGAATATATTGTGGTAACTTTGTCTGAACAAGGCATGGTCATCATCAGCGAGTTGACGCATAAGTTGCTGCCGGTAAAGGCTACATCGGTATTTGATGTAACCGGCGCTGGCGATACGGTAATTGCTACCATGGTTTATTTTATGGCGCAGGGGCTAAACGTTGAAGAAGCCTGCGAACTGGCCAACCATGCCGCCGCTATTGTAATAAGGCAAACCGGCAGCGCCGTAACAACGGTTGATGAGATATTGGAAGATATTGAGAGAAGGTAAAAGCTGAAAGGCGAAAGGTAAAAGCACTTAAAAATTTGAGCAAACGGGAAAATGCCCCCAATGACTCAATGACTAATAACAACGAAGAATGGTTATTGAAGAACTATACGAGCATCGTAATTTAATACAAAAGGTTATCGAGAACCTGAGCGGCGATATTGAAACCGCTTGCAGGTTGATGGTTGCTGTATTAAAGGACGGTAAAAAGGTTTTAATTGCAGGTAATGGCGGCAGCGCGGCTGATGCACAGCACATAGCCGCCGAACTTAGCGGCCGTTTTGTAAAAGACCGCAAAGCCCTGCCGGGCATAGCCCTAACGGTTGATACATCGGCACTTACGGCAATAGCTAACGATTATGGGTACCACCACGTGTTCTCGCGCCAGGTAGAGGCTTTGGCCCAGCCCGGCGACCTGTTCATCGGTATCTCGACCAGCGGCAACAGCCAGGGGATCTTGAACGCTTTTGAAACAGCCACAAAAATTGGCTGTAAAACACTTGGTTTATCCGGCCGCGATGGTGGCAAGATGAACGGCCTGTGCGATCTGAATATCGTTGTGCCATCAGATGTTACCGCACGCATCCAGGAGATGCACATCCTTATTGGCCATATTATGTGTAAGGCTGTGGATGATGCTTATTGATAGGAAATAAGTTTATTGCAATCGCTCGGCTCCAGCCGAGTGATGATTATTATTAGGCCTCCGGCCGCTTGTATATCAGCACACTGCTGCGCGACGCCGTGTAATAACGGTCACCCGGCTGGAGCAGGGCGACGGCGAAATAAAAGATGTGTACACACTGTCGCCCATCGGGGCGTTACCCAATTATTTTTTTAATTTTATACCATGCGCCACGATCTGGAAAAAACACTACTTGCTAAAATAGCCACGCTGCCACAGATAACCGCAAACATTGCGGCCTGGAAAAGCGAAGGCAAAAAGGTTGTTTTTACCAATGGCGTGTTCGATCTGCTGCATTTGGGGCACATCACGTACCTGGCCAAAGCTGCCGAACTGGGCGATAAACTGATCATCGGGTTAAATACCGATGCATCTGTAAAAAGGCTGAAGGGTGAAAGCCGACCGGTGAACGATCAGAGTAACCGCGCAGCGCTATTGGCAGCCCTGTTTTTTGTGGATGCCGTGATACTTTTTGAAGAGGATACCCCGCGCGAACTGATCACCCTGTTAATGCCTGATGTACTGATAAAGGGTGCTGATTACACCATTGAAAATATAGCGGGCGCTAAAGAAGTACTGGCCAACGGCGGCGAAGTAAAAACCATCAGCCTGGTTGATGGCTATTCATCAACCGCTATTATTAATAAAATACGGATGGTAAGTGGTTAAATGGTGAATAGTGAGTGGTTGCCATTATTTTACGCCACTTATTAATCAACTATTCAACCATTCACCACTTAACTATTCACTGCTCACTATTACTCTTAATGAAGATACTGGTTATCCGCTTTAGCTCGATGGGTGATATTATTTATACCACACCCATAGTGCGCTGCCTTAAAAAACAGCTGCCGGATGCCGAAGTGCACTTCCTTACCAAACCCGCCTTTAAATACATTTACGATAACAACCCGTATGTAGATAAATTGCTGCTGCTTAAACCAACGCTATCAGAAACCATCGCGGAGATCAGGGCAGAGGGGTATGACCATATTATTGACCTGCATAACAACCTGCGCACGGCTCTTATAAAATTGCGCACCGGCATCCATGCATCCACCTATAAAAAACAAACCATACGCAAATGGCTAAGCCTAAAGTTTAACTTAAAGCTTGTGCCGCCGGTACACCTGGTAGACCGTTACTTAAAGGCCGTAGCATTTTTAGGTGTTACCAATGATGGCCAACCGATTGATTACTACATTAAAAAGGATTACCGGTTAGCTGCCCTGCTCCCGGCATCACACCAGGGCAAGTACGTGGCCTTTGTTATTGGCGCTACGCATTTTACCAAACGGATGCCAAACGAGAAGATCATCAGCCTATGCCGGCAAATTAATTACCCCATAGTATTGTTGGGCGGTAATGATGTTAAGGCAAACGGCGACGAAATAAGTGCGGCCATTGACGGTAATGTGTACAATGCTTGCGGTGTTACCTCGCTTGATGAGTCTGTTTTCCTGGTATCAAAAGCGCAAAGGGTTATTGGTTTTGATACCGGCCTCACCCATATTGCCGAAGCGTTTAATGTACCCATTGTATCTGTATGGGGTGGCACCGTGCCCGAACTTTTAGGCGTGCAACCTTATATGGTAAAAGATGTATTGGTAGCGGGTATAGACCTGAGCTGCCGCCCCTGCTCCAAATTCGGGTTAGAGAAATGCCCGCTCGGGCATTTTAAATGTATGCATGATATCCCCGAGGGAGATATCGTATCATTTGTAAATGATAAATAACTACAAAGTTAGTTTCGTAAAATTTTCTTAATTTCGCGGCAAACAATAAATCTTATTAGCATGAAAAAATTTCTACTATTAGTTTGCTGCGCTCTTGCAGCTTCAACCGCTTTTGCACAATTACCAACTTTTGGCATCCGTGGCGGTGTAAATTTCGCGAAACTTACTGCATCAAGTGGCAATGTATCAGCTTCAACAGGTTCAACCACAACATTTGCGGCCGGTGTATTTGCCGATTTTAAAGTAGGTACAGCAGTTTCCATTCAACCGGCTTTAAATTTCACAGGTAAAGGTGGCAATGTTACTCTTACCGACTTTGGTACTGAGGGTGATTTAAAAACCTATTACCTGCAGGTTCCGGTAAACATCGTTTATCATATCCCTGCGGTGATTGGTAATGTATATTTTGGTGCAGGCCCTTACGTAGGTTTAGGTGTATCAGGTAAAGCAAAAGGCACCGATGAGCAGGGTAACTCTGTAAGCGAAGACATTACATTTGGCAGCGATGGCGATCTTAAAAAGACCGATTTTGGTTTGAACGGCATTGTAGGTATTGAATTTAAAGGTGGCTTGATCTTAGGCATCAATTACGATCTTGGTTTGTCTAACATCGCTAACAATACAGCAGATAACGAGTCTTTAAAAAACCGTGTATTCGGTGTTTCTGTAGGGTTTAAATTCTAATCAGAAAAATTAAATTATTAATAAAAAAAGAGGGGCATCTGCTCCTCTTTTTTTATTTTAGGGGATATGAAAAAGCTATTGCTGATACGCCATGCCAAAGCAACCCACGAAAGCGGGTATGCCGATTTTGAGCGCCCTTTAACTGATAAAGGTTTTAAGCAGTGCGAAGTAATGGCCTCCAGGTTAATTGTCAAGGGCATAAAGCCAGAGGTGATTGTAGCCAGCCCGGCATTGCGCACCCTATCAACAGCTAATGTTTTTACACAGGAAACAGGCCTGCCCAAAGCCATCACCAATAAAGATATTTACGACGCAAGCGAAAGCGCCTTGCTAAAAGTGATCTATAACCTCCCCGAAAACCACGATTTTATTGCCCTTGTTGGCCATAACCCCGGCATTAGCCAGGTACTGTATTATTTAAGCGGCGCTATTAAAGAGGTGCCCCCCTGCTCGGTTGCCCTGATTGAATTTGATGCGGATAGCTGGAACGAACTGCACGAGCATGCCGGCAAACTTACCCATTACGATACGCCGGGGCCCCCAGCCCCCTGAAGGGGGAGCTTTCGAAAAGATCAAATTATGCAAACTTCTGTTTCCCCTTCAGGGGGTTAGGGGGTTTAATTTACCTGGTACATCTTACCCGGTAACGAGCGGATAAACCCCTGTAGTTCCATATCAAGCAGGGTCATGGCCAGCAGGCTCATGGGCATATTGGCTTTGATGGAGAGATCGTCAATAGCCAGCGGGGTTTTATTTTGCTGTATAATTTCATAAACCGCGCGTTCATTTGCCGATAGATCTATGGGGAGTAACAATTGCTCTGGTGCGCCTTTGGTTTCGGTATTCTTTTCCCAGCCCAAACTGTAAGCCAAATCAGCAACACAGGTTAGCAGGGCGGCTTTATTGTTACGGATCAGGAAGTTACAACCTTCCGAATACTCATCCCCCAGCCTGCCCGGGAAAGCGAAAACATCGCGGTTATAGCTGTTGGCAATTTCGGCGGTGATCAATGCCCCGCCCTTTAGCCCGGCTTCCACCACTACGGTAGCATCGGCCATGCCTGCCACAATACGGTTACGTTCAGGGAAATTTTGCCTGTCGGGCTTGGTACCTGATGGGTATTCAGACAATATGCCCCCGTTTTCCATCATCTTATCTGCCGTAGTTTTATTTTGATGTGGATAAAACCTGTCTAAGCCATGGCCTAAAACGCCAACCGTTGCTACATTATATTTAAGGCACTCTTTGTGCGCGGCAACGTCTATACCATGCGCAAGCCCGCTTACTACCAAAGCGTTATACTCTGCCAGTTCTTCTACCAGTTGTTTACACAATTGCCTGCCATAATCGGTAGCATTGCGTGTACCCACAATACTTACACAACGGTATGTGTTAAGGTTGGCGTTACCTTTACTGTACAATAATACAGGCGAATCGTTACAGTTTTTTAACCGGCGCGGGTAACGGGCATCGGTATAAAAAATAACGTCGATCCCGTTTTTATCAATAAACTTCAGTTCTTCTTCAGCGCTTTTTAACGCCTCCCCTAAGTTAAGCCTACCTATGAGTTTTTCACCTATTCCGGGTATCTTTTTCAGTTTTGCTTCCCCAATTTTAAAGATCTCTTCTGCATCCCCAAAATAGGCAAGCAATAATTTGGCCCTCGTGTGGCCTATTTCTTTTATAAATGTTAAAGCAACCTGGTGTAGTATCGACATATTTTTTTCGGAACCCTAAAGTATAAAATTATCCTAAAATAATTAGCATTTATAACGCAGTAATTTATGCAGAGCTGTAATTTATGCTCACGCAAAGACGCAGAGATGCTGTTGTCAGTCTGACCTTAGCGAAGCCTTATGCGCATGGCAAATGGTTCGACAAGCTCACCATGACAAATTCCCTATTTGCGCCTCTGCGCCTTTGCGAGAAACAAAAATTTAAAAAACTATAAAAATAGTTTGCAAACTACAAAAATAGTTTTACCTTAGCCTAACTATAAAAATAGTTTGCTATGAAACTAAAAGAACTCACCAAAGCCGAAGAACAGATCATGCAGATACTGTGGCAGTTGAAAGAAGGAATAGTGAAAGATATCCTGGAGAGGATACCCGAACCAAAACCCGCGTACAACACGGTATCAACCGTTGTGCGTGTGCTGGAAGGCAAGGGATTTATTGATCATAAAGCTTACGGCAACTCGCATGTTTACTTCCCGCTTATTACTGAAGACGATTACAAGAAGTTTACGTTTGATAAGCTAATGAGTAATTACTTCGATAACTCCTACAAAAGCCTGGTATCGTTCATCGCCGATGAGAAAGACCTCGGCCTTAAAGAACTGGACGAACTAACCGAGTTAATTAACAAACTTAAATCTCAAAAAAAATGAGCTGGCTGCATTATCTTATTGAGGCAAATATATACCTGGGGGTATTTTATTTGTGCTATTGCCTGTTTTTAAACCGCGACACCCACTACACCCTGGGCCGCGTTTACCTGATATTTAGCTGCGTAGTGGCATTTATTTTGCCACTTACCCAGCTTAGTGTTTTAAGGCCGGCCGAGTTGGAGACGCAATTGGTACCTGCGCAAATAGCCCCCGCTATACAAAAAAACAATTTTGATACGATTTTAATATCACTATACATAGGTGGCGCAGTTATCTCTTTTGTTGTGCTGCTGTTTCGCCTGCGTAAATTGTATATCCTTATGCGTAACAAACACTCTTCATATAAAGATCAGTATAAGCTGGTTAACCTGAGTGACGAGAACACCGCCTTCTCTTTCTTTAATTACCTGTTTATCGGCAGCAATGTCCCCCAGTCCGAAACTGTTATAGCGCATGAACTGGTGCATATCCGCCAGAAACACTCGGTTGATATTATTTTCCTGGAGATACTGAAGGTGATCAACTGGTTTAATCCTTTCATTTACCTCACACAGCGCAGCCTTAAAACCATCCATGAATATATAGCCGACGAGCAAACGGCAGCCCATGACCAGGACGCCCTCGCCTACTCCGCCTTCCTGCTAAACAACGCTTATGGCATACAGGGCGAATCTATAGCGCATTCATTTTTCAATTATAACCTATTAAAAAAGAGGATCATTATGTTAAACAAAAACCGATCAGGTAAGTTAGCAAGGCTAAAGTATCTGGCAGCGCTGCCGCTTTGCGCGGGTATGCTCTGCACATCAACACTGGTGTTTAGTAAGGATTACGGGCTCATAGACCTGTCGCCGCAAAAGATCGATAGCACCAGGTATGCCTTAAAACTTACTGATGTTAAAAATAATATCTCGGGAGTGTCTGATAAAATTACTTTTACCAAAAACGGCGTTACAACTACCTACACTTTAAACACCCTGACTGAAAAACAAATAACAGATCTAAAAGAAAAAGGCTACGATATGTCTATTGTTGAGCGAAAAAATGAGTTTTCTGATACTATCAAAAGGAAGATGCCACCGCCGCCGCCACCACCAGCCCCTCCGGTAAAAGCTCCTAAATTTAACAAAGTACCACCGCCGCCACCACCTCCGGTAAAAGCTCCTAAATTTAACAAGGTACCACCGCCGCCACCACCGGCACCACCTGTACCAACTAAAAATAAAGCAGGAAAAATAAAGTTTCCGCCGCCGATTGTAAAGCCCGATAAGCCAAATAAAGTAGTACGTGTTGAAACGATAGCGTATCCTAAAGCGGTTGTAAAACCAGATGTGGCACCAAAGCCATCAACATTTAGTATCGGCACGCCACCATCCCCTGTGGTAAAAGCAGACGTGGCAACAACGGCCGGCAGATCAACATGGAGTATTGGCACGCCACCGGCAAAGCCTGCTGTTATAAAAGCAGATGTGGCACCAAGCCGGCAGGATACTATCCGGTAACGTAGATCACCTGTTTGGTCTCAAAAAACTCCTCCTCAAAGTAATCTTTGAGATGATATTGCTGAACGGCTAACCCCGCGTCGGCAATTTCTTGTGTAAGGTCGCCGCCTTTTAAATACAGTATCCCGTTTGGTAATTTATTGGTATGTTGCTTTTTAAACTTGCCTTTCACCCATGGGTAAAAATCCTTCAGCTGCGTAACCGCGCGCGATACCACAAAATCAAACTGCTCCTTAATTTCTTCGGCACGTGCATGTGTGGCCTTAACGTTTTTCAACTCTAAAGCCGCGGCAACCTCGGTAACCACCTTTATTTTTTTGCCTATAGAATCAACCAGATGGAAGCTGGTTTCGGGGAAAAGTATAGCCAATGGTATCCCCGGGAAACCGCCACCGGTACCTACATCCAGCACATTTTCGCCGGGTAAAAAGGCCATTACTTTGGCAATACCTAATGAGTGCAGCACGTGGCGCTCATACAACAGGTCGATATCCTTACGTGATATTACGTTGATCTGGCTGTTCCACAGGGTGTAAAGCTCCTGCAATTGCGCAAACTGTGCTTTTTGCCCGGCAGTAATTCCGGGGAAATATTTGATCAGGATCTCAGATGTCATCCTTATTATATCGGTTAATGATGTTGCCTAACAGGTAGCGTGCCCTAAATAATTGTGCCTTAACAGTACCCAGGGGCAGGTCCAGCTGCTGGGCTATTTCCTCGTACGATAGCTCGTCGAAGTAACGCAGGGTTATCAGGTTACGGTAACGGATGGGCAAGCTTTCTATCAGTAATTTTAGTTCTTCGGTTTGTTGTTTTTTGATGGACGATTCCTCGGGGTTCAGCACGTCCGATTTTATCTGCAGTGGTTTTTCATCACCGTCCTCATCCATCATCCCGTGTATCGACTGCGTGTTCAGCTTTTTCTTGCGGATAAAATCGATACAATTATTGGTAGCCACACGGAAAAGCCAGGTGCTAAAAGCATAATCGGGCTGGTATTTATCCAGTTTTTCAAACGCTTTGGCAAAGGTTTCAACAGTAAGGTCGTTAGCATCCTCTTTGTTATTAACCATTTTCAGCACCATAAAATAGATAGAATCTTTATAGCGGTGCATCAAATCGGCGTAGGCTTTTTGATTACCCTGCCTTGCCTTAACTACCAGGTGAAAATCGTTCTTCGCGTTTTCGGTGAAATGTTTATTTATTTCCATCTGGTGGTTTTAATAAATGTGCCAATCAATCCAAAAACGTTTAAATACATATAATATATCATATCCAAAAACGGTAACGACCATATCAAATCGCCGCAGCTTAACTTCTTAAACACCTTGCGGTAAACAATTAGCTGTAGTATCAGCCTAAAAACCACCGCCCCAATGGCCAATAACGGCTCAAATTTTAATACCAGGCACAATATAAATAAAACGTAAAATAAAAAACCGCTAACGGCATCAAAACTTAACGCGCGCCGGTGGTTGTTCTTATAAAGTTTACCTACCCCCATATGGCGCTTTTTTTGCCTGAACCAGCCACCTAACGTTGTTTTGGCATCTGTATAAGTAAAGGTATCGGGGTGTATTTCTATAGCGGTATTATCGGCAGTGGCATTTTGGTTTACAAACAGGTCGTCATCGCCCGATAGTACGTGCATGTGCGATGCAAAGCCCTTTGCCCCAAAAAACAAGCTTTTTGTGTACGCCAGGTTACGGCCAATACCCATATAAGCATTGCCGGTTAACGCTGCCGAAAGGTAGTTAATAGCAGTTTTCAACGTCTCGAACCTGATAAAGGGGTTCAGGAAATTACCCGTGCGGGTATAAGGCGAATAGCCCAGTACTATTTGCGTAGCGCCTGTAAAACCAGCCGCCATACGGGTTATCCAGTTTAAGGTAGCGGGTTTGCAATCGGCGTCGGTAAACAAAAGGTGCTCATTCTTCGCGGCTTTTATACCCAGGGTAAGGGCAAATTTTTTGCCGGTTTTGTAACGGGCATGCTCAGTAATGGTTACAATTTTAAGGTGCGGAAACTCCTGTTTTATCTGCAGCAGTATCATGTCCGATCCATCGGTTGAGCAATCGTTTATCAAAACCACTTCGTAATCGGGGTAGTTCTGCTGTAATATATAAGGTAAGTTTTCGGTTAAATTACGTGCCTCGTTACGTGCGCTGATGATAACAGATACAGGCACCGTTGGGCCGGGCAATTCCTGGTTGGGCACATAGCGGGTAAGCCTGCTGTGGTTACTTAACAGGTAATACAGCTGAACAATAAAACATAGTTGAAACAGAACGAATAATGCCTCGTGAATATAAGCTTCCAAACCCCTTGATAATAAGGTGCAAATTTGTTAAAAATAGGTGACAAAAGCGAGTATTGTTTTACAGTAAAATTGTTGAATTGTTAGTATGATGTTTAGTGTAATTAAGTAGAAGTAAACGTTAAGCTTCCCTGTAGTTGGTGTCCTCACCAACTACCCGCATGCAAGACGTATAAATTTGGTGAGGACACCAAATTAGGGAGGTTTTTTTGCCCTCGCAGGCTCTTCTGAAAGTTTAAGTTAACCCATAAAAAAATTAAAGTGAACTATTATAATGTCTCTAATGCCAGATTAGGCATTTTCAATAGCACCAAACGTTCCTACAGAACGTAAATAGACGTTCCCGTGTTATTGCTACCTACGATGCGTACCTACGGCACGCTAAGCATAGTTCTTCCTTCGTTCCTTCGGAACGCCTGGTTGGTAGAAATAGTAAATGGGGCGATTGCGTTCCATCGGAACGATTGGTAAACTTTTGTCCTCGCAGAGTCTTCTGAAAGAAACCCTGCGCCGTATGCGAGGCAACGCCAAATATTGCTTTAAAGATGGCTTTGCCTGGTCATATTATTATATAATACAATAATTACCAACAAAACAACCCACCCACCAACACAACAATCTAACAATCCATTAATTAACCATACCCAATCCAAACGCTTTTGTTAATTTTGCACCGATAAATGAAATTTAATTTAACAGCACAAGACCCCCTTTCAAAAGCCCGCGCGGGCGAGGTAACTACAGACCACGGGGTTATACAAACGCCTATTTTTATGCCTGTTGGCACAGCCGGCACGGTAAAAGCAGTTCATCAGCGCGAGCTGAAGGACGATATTAAGGCGCAGATCATATTAGGCAATACCTACCATTTATACTTAAGGCCGGGTTTAAACACCATTGAACAGGCCGGTGGTTTGCACAAATTTAACGGTTGGGAAGGCCCTATTTTAACAGATAGCGGCGGTTACCAGGTGTATTCGCTTACCGAAGTACGTAAAATAAAGGAGGAAGGCGTAACCTTCCGCTCGCATATTGATGGGTCAAAACACCTGTTTACGCCCGAGAATGTGATGGATATTCAGCGCGTTATTGGCGCCGATATTATCATGGCTTTTGACGAATGCACCCCTTACCCCTGCGAGTATAATTACGCCAAACGCTCTATTGAGATGACGCACCGCTGGCTTAAACGCTGCTGCGACCGCTTTGATACTACCGAACCTAAGTACGGCTACAGCCAAACGCTGTTCCCCATTGTGCAAGGGTCGGTTTATAAAGATCTGCGGGTGCGTTCGGCCGAGGTGATAGCCTCTTTTGAACGTGAGGGTAACGCCATTGGCGGCCTCAGCGTAGGTGAACCTGCCGAAGAAATGTACGCCATGACGGAGGTGGTTTGCAATATACTGCCCGAGCATAAACCGCGTTACTTAATGGGCGTGGGCACACCGGTTAACCTATTAGAAAACATTGCTTTAGGTATTGATATGTTTGATTGTGTGATGCCTACCCGCAACGCGCGCAATGGCATGCTGTTCACAAAAAACGGCATCATCAATATCAAAAACGAGAAATGGAAGAATGATTTTTCGCCCATTGAAGCCGATAGCGACCTTTTTGCCGATACCGTTTATACCAAAGCTTACCTGCGCCACCTGATCCATAGCGGCGAAATGCTGGGCGCGCAGATAGCAACCCTGCATAACCTGCACTTTTACATATGGTTAGTACAGGAAGCACGCAATAAAATCATCACCGGCGAGTTTTACGACTGGAAGAAGATGATGGTGAACCGTTTAGGCCAAAGATTATAAATGAAACGCTTTTTAGACAGATATTTAACCGTTATAGATTCGTTTATCATACGGAAGTACCTGGGCACGTTTGTGTTCACGCTGGGTATTTTTATGGTGATATCTGTAGTGTTTGATATCTCTGAACACCTTGATAACTTTTTGGGCGATAACACCTCTGTACACGATGTTATTTTTGTGTATTATGTAGGGTTTATACCGTTTTACCTGATGCTGCTTTCGCCATTAATTAACTTTTTGGCGGTAATTTTCTTTACAGCGAAGATGGCCAACCAAACCGAGATTGTGCCAATTTTAACAAGTAAGGCCAGTTTCTATCGGTTTTTAAGGCCTTATGCGCTATCGGCGGGGCTCATATTTGTGGTATCATTATTTGCCAATGTTTACCTTTTACCCTTTACAAACAAGCTAAAAGTAAGCTTTGAGAGCGCCCATTTCTTCAAAAATGACGACCCGTCAAAGAGCGAAGTACACATCCAGTTAGATAAACACACCTTTGTTTACCTGCAAACTTACGACCCTCAAATTAAAACCGGGTACAACTTTACCCTCGAAAAATTTGACGGCGATGAGCTAAGAGAAAGGCTTACCGCCACCAGTATTACGTTTGATTCGCTTAAAAATCGGTGGACCATTAAAATGGCTTCCATACGATATGTAAACGGTTTGAAGGAGGTTTTTAAAACAAATTTACCATCAATTGATACCGTTTTAGACATGCGCCCGGTTGATTTTGAAGCCCACGATAACGTGGTAAGTAACATCTATGGCGCTATGTCATTATCGGTTTTAAACAAGGCGATCGAGAAAGAAAAGACCCGCAGCACGGGCGTAATTGTTGATATGCAATTCGAAAAATACCGCCGTTTTGTTGAGCCTTTATCGGCATTTGTGCTCACCTGTATTGGTGTTTCTATCTCGTCCCGAAAGGTACGCGGCGGGGTTGGCCTGCCCCTGGGGATAGGAATTTTCATCTGTTTCACCTACATTGTAGTGAACAAATTTGCGTTGGTTTTTGCCATAAAAGGCGGCTTCCCTCCCCTTATTGCGGTGATGACACCCAACGTAATTTTCGGGATATTAGGGTATATCCTCATCGCAAAAGCACCAAAATAATGACCGAACCGGACCCAAATCATAATTCAAAAGCAGGCATTTCAGGGTCAAAAAACAGCGTTTTGGAATCGAAAAAAAACGTTTCAAAGTCGAAAAAAGGCGTTTCAAATCCCAATTCGGGCGTTAATAAGAACCTTTTAATCCTCCATTTTACCGTTTTTATCTGGGGATTTACCGGAATTTTGGGTCAATTAATCTCCATTTCGGCGGTAAATTTGGTTTGGTACAGGGTATTAATTGCCACCATTTCGTTGTTTTTGTACTTTAAATTTAATAAAACAGCGTTCAAAATTGACCTGAAAACACTGGTAAAATTGCTCTTAACAGGGGCTTTAGTGGGTGGCCATTGGATCCTTTTCTTCGCTTCAATCAAGCTTTCTACCGTACCAGTAACGCTGGTTTGCCTGTCATCCATCACCCTTTTTACGGCTATTTTTGAGCCAATAATTAACAAAAAACGTATCTCAAAAATGGAGATCGTGGCCGGGCTTTTAATTATTTCTGGCATCATTTTAATTTTCAAATTTGAAACGCAATACACTAAGGGTATCATAGCAGGCCTGGTTAGTGCGGTACTGGCAAGCCTTTTTGCCATCATAAACGGCCGCCAGGTGAAGCATCACGAGGCTCCCGTTATCGCTTTTTATGAGCTATCGGGCGCCCTGTTATGGATCACAATTTACCTGTTTGCTACCTCGGGCACTGCCGGTTTTCGTATCCCAAAGACCGCCGATCTGGGGTATCTTTTACTGCTTGGCACGGTGTGTACATCGCTTGCCTACGTTGCCGGCGTGTCTGTAATGCGCGAGCTTTCGGCGTTCCGCGTGGCCTTGATCACCAACCTCGAGCCGGTGTACGGCATCATTATGGCCTTCCTTTTTTTTGGCGATATGAATAAAATGTCTATTGGTTTCTGGGTTGGTTCTGTTATTATCTTGTCTACTATCTTCCTGTTTCCTGTTGCCCAAAAGCAGGTGGCTAAACGCCGCAACCGGTAGTCTTATCCGTTTTTATCCTTTATATATCCTTGCCAATTGTCCTCGCTTTTCACAGGGTAGGGGCAAAGTATCCTCCAATTTACAACCCATTTTAAGCCCCTCTGAGCCATTATAATTTTTATACCTGTTATTCCCCGTGAAAATATTTACGGGCGAAACTGGGGCAAATTTCAAAATCAATTAGTGTATTTAATGCTAAAAGTAACTATAGTTATAAACCTGTCTCTTATACACATCT
>NZ_LGEK01000040.1 GCF_001636615.1 Mucilaginibacter sp. L294
AGATGTGTATAAGAGACAGCTATTTATAATTATTAACCAAACACTAACAATCCTAAACAAATGAGAAATTTAAAACCTTTATTCTGTTTTTTAGCAGTATTTACCACAATGTTGTCTTGTAGTAAAACTAATGATCTTGATGGTACTGTAAATAAACAAACCGATGAGCTAAATTCTACTAAAACAGCAAGTGCGACGGCTTCTACAAAAGTTGTTATTGGTTACATTCCTGCCTGGGAAAATGTACAAACGGTTATGAACAACACCGATTTAAGTATTGTAACGCATATCAATATTGCATTCTTCAGCCCAAATTCTTCCGGTGCAATGATTTCAGGCGGGCAACCCGTATGCAGTGATGCTACATCGTCAGACATCAACTTTATAGTAAACAAGGCGCACCAAAATGGAGTGAAGGTGTTGGCTTCTTTACAGGGAGGGATAGTCCCATCCTGTTCAGGAAACCTTGCTACACTTTTAAAACCGGCAAACAGGGCAAATTTGATTACCAATTTAAAAGCTTTCGCTAATTACTATAATTTGGATGGCATTGACATTGATATTGAAGGTAGCCTATTGGCTACTATAAAAACCGCCAATAATTATACACCATTCATTCATGAACTTAGAGCAGCTTTACACCCGCTTGGTAAATTGGTTACAGCTGCGTCGGCAGGATATAATAGCGCAATGATCCCGCATGATTCTTTTCAATATCTTGATTTTGTAAACGTGATGTCTTATGATAACGATTGGGGTGGAACAGGAAATCACTCTACCTATGCTGATGCGCTTACTCATATTCAAAACTTTCTGGACGCGGGTTGCCCTTCAGAAAAAATATCGCTGGGATTACCTTTTTACGGTTATTTAGGCAATGTTGGTACAGGTACAGAAACTTCTTTTAAATCGATAGTTACTCAATACCCTTCGGCAGCTAATGTTGATAGTTATGCTGGGTACCAATACAATGGCATAAAAACCATAGAGAAAAAGACAACTTATGCTGCACAACATATTGGCGGCGTAATGATCTGGGACCTTTCACAGGATGTTTCAGGTACCAATAGCCTGTTAAAAGCGATTGGAAGAAAGATAAATTAGCAAACCATACGATGAAAGTAAAAGCTGTCTAAAAAGACAGCTTTTTTTGCAACCCACAATTTGGGTATAGTTATCGATGATAAAAAATCTTTATAAATGATTTGTGTACTTAACCGGTGCTCCGGGTAAATAAGTATTTATCTAAACTACATGATATAAGAAACTTCTGCAATGGATAACAATAACATATAAAGCATGGGTTAAAACATATTTCATTCCTATATTTGATTAATAAGATATGGAAAACAATAATTCAGATTTAATCGGCGTAAAGAAAATTGCTAAGCTTGCAAACGTCTCTATTGGCACAGTAGATAGGGTAATTCATAATCGTAAAGGCGTTTCAAAGGCGACTAAAGAAAAAATAAATTCGATAATAAAAGAATTGAATTTTACTCCCAATAAAATGGCCAGCCTGCTGGCCAAACGCAACCAGATGAATATTGGTGTGATTATACCGAAAAGCTCCAGCGAAACAAATTATTGGTCTTATCCATTAGCGGGTATTAAAAAGGCGGTTTCTGAACTCAATCAATTTGGTGTAAATATCACCCAATTTTTCTACGATCTGGATTCCAAAAGTAGTTTTAATGAAGCAGGAGACCTTGCCCTGACGGCAGATCTTCAAGGTGTATTACTTGCACCATCATTCATAGAAGAATCATTGGCACTAACTAAAAAGCTTGTCACTGCCGGTGTTCCATTTGTTTTCATCAACTCCGACTTGCCCAAACAGGAAAGTTTGAGTTACATCGGGCCAGATCTGTACCAGAGTGGCAGGCTTGCAGCGCAAATGTTAAGTTTGATGATACGTGACGCTGATGATATTTTTATCGTTAACATATCAACAGACCTTGAGCTAGATCATCATTTGCGGCGTAAGGAACAAGGTTTCCGTGTTTATTTTGAAGAAAACAACATCCCAAATACTATTCTTACCCTCAATATAAATCATACCAATTTTTCATCAATTGAAAAACAGGTTAATAATGCACTCCACTCCGCACCAAATGCCAAAGCAATATTCGTAACAAATTCCAGGGTGAATGTGTTGGCAAAAATATTGGCCAATAACCCGCAAAAAACCATTTTGGCAGGATATGATTTTATTGAAGAAAATGTTCGTAGGCTGGAAGACGGTTCAATCTCCTTTCTTATCAGTCAGCGCCCTATGGAACAAGGTTATCTGGGCATTATGGCCTTGTACAAGCACTTCTTTGGAGTTGAAAAGCTTGAGCAAACCACTTACATGCCAATAGATATTATTACACGAGAAAACTTCCTTTATTATAAAAATTAACGCCCAAAAGTCGCAATCTCTATTCTTCAAATCAGCAGTACACATCTCTAAGTTGATATTTTTTAGCTACTCAACTGGCTTGCGTAACATATTTAACCAGATACCTGATAATAACTGTAAGAATGCATTTGCTTTCAGCATACGCATTCTTGCTTGCGCGTACATTATTCGGTAAGACCTTTTACTAAATAGCTGTATTAAGTGAATTTTGAACAGCTGGTATTTAGCCGTTCACTTCACAGGCTTTGGCTGAATAAGTTCGTTTTTGGCTTATAAGCATACTATACAAAAATCCCCTCCTATCAGAACAATAATTTTGCAATTAATAGAATTTTATACTTATAATTGCATTCGTGTACGCACACGAATGCAACTATAGACTTCTGACCAATGTTATTTTATCCATTAATCTAAGTATATGAGCCAGGAAAACAAGCGAAACGTTATCTCTTTGCTTATTATTTGCGTTGTGTTTTTCGTATTTGGTTTTGCCACTTGGATAAATGCCGTACTTATACCATATTTTAAGGTAGCGTGTCAGTTAACCAACTTTCAATCGTACCTGGTAGCTTTTGCTTTTTACATTTCATACTTGGTTATCTCTGTTCCATCATCCTTCCTACTGCAAAAAATAGGATTCAAAAAAGGTATGATGACCGGTTTCTTTATAATGGCATTTGGCGCTTTCATTTTTATTCCGGCGGCTATGGCACGGTCGTACCCCCTATTTTTAGCGGGTCTGTTTATTATAGGAATAGGTTTGGCTATACTGCAGACAGCCGCCAACCCTTACGTTACCATACTTGGCGCAAAAGAAAGAGCCGCGCAACGCATCAGTATAATGGGTATCTGTAATAAAACAGCAGGTATTATTGCCCCATTATTGCTTGCCGCTGTCATCATAAAACCAACTGATAGCCAACTTTTTAAAGAGGTTCATTTAATGGATACTGCCCAACGTAACCTGGTATTAGATGCGTTAATAAAACGGGTTATTCCCCCCTATGCTGTTGTTGGTTGCATACTTACTTTACTGGGCATATTAATAAGATTTTCGCCCCTGCCCGAAGTCGACCAGCATTCGGAAGATAATCGTAGCGATGAAGAGGCAGCAACAAGCATTTTCCGTTTTCCTCATTTAATACTGGGGGCGGTGGCTATATTTTTCCACGTAGGTTCGCAGGTAATTGTTATAGATACTATCATCCCCTACGCGCAGGGCATGGGCATGCCCATTACCGAAGCAAAAGTATTCCCCTCATACACCCTTTTTGCTACTATTTGCGGGTATTTGCTGGGCATCTCTTTGATCCCATGGTGTATATCTCAAAAAAACGCGCTACGGGTATGTACATTGCTGGGTATCACGTTTTCACTACTGGTAATATATAGCAAAGGCCAGGTTACATTTTTGGGCCACCATACCGATATATCGATATGGTTTATGGTGCTTTTGGGCTTTGCCAATTCTATGATATGGGCAGGCATATGGCCGCTGGCGCTTGATGGGCTGGGCAGGCATTTAAAATTAGGCGCATCACTGTTAATTATGGGGCTTAGCGGCAATGCTATTATGCCGCTGATTTATGGACACCTGGCAGATAATTATAGTTTACGTAGCGGCTATTGGGTTTTGTTGCCCTGCTATTTCTTCCTCACTTTTTATGCATTCTACGGCCATAAGGTAAAAAGATGGACATTTTAACACTTGTTATTTTAAAAGATGGATTCTACTGATATGAAAATAATTAATGCCAAAATTATAACGCCTGCTCGCATTTTAAACAGAGGTACCTTATTAGTTAAGGATGGCAAAATAGCAGCTATTACCAATGATAATGCTGATGATTATGCCGGCCATGTTATTGATGCAAAAGGCAAATATTTAGCTCCGGGCTTTATTGATATACATGTACACGGTGGCGCCGGGCACGATTTTATGGATAATACTATTGATGCCTATTTAGAAATAGCCAAACTACATGCCCGTTACGGCACCACTGCTTTTACCCCCACAACGCTTAGTTGCGAACAGGGTGCCTTGCGCAAAACCCTAAAACTGTATGAAGAGGCCCATCCTTTAAACAAAGATGGAGCGCAATTCATAGGTATGCACATAGAGGGACCATATTTTTCGATGGAACAGCGGGGTGCGCAGGACCCGCGTTTTATCAGACATCCTGATCCAAAGGAATATGAAGAAATTTTAAGGTGTTCATCAATCGTAAAAAGATGGAGCGCAGCCCCGGAATTGCCGGGTATTATAGAATTTGGCCGGTATCTGCAATCAAAAGGTGTTTTAGCATCAATAGCCCATACCGATGCCATTTACGAAGAGGTGCTGGATGCATATCATGTAGGCTTTACTCATTGCACACATTTTTATTCGTGTATGTCTGGTGTGTCACGTCGCAACGCGTTCAGATATGCCGGTGTTATCGAAAGCGCTTACCTGTTAGATGACATGACGGTAGAGATAATAGCTGATGGGGTGCACCTGCCACCTGCATTGCTTAAACTGGTTTACAAGATAAAAGGGCCGGATAAAATAGCTCTTATTACAGACGCCATGCGCGCTGCGGGCATGCCCCCGGGCGAAAGCATACTGGGCGATTTAAAGAATGGCCTGCGTGTAATAGTGGAAGATAATGTTGCCAAATTACCAGACCGCAGCGCCTTTGCAGGTAGCGTGGCCACAACCATACAACTGGTTAAAAATATGATACAGCTTGCAGATGTACCTGTTAAAGATGCTGTTAAAATGATGACGGCCACCCCGGCAAAAATAATGGGTGTGGCCGATAAAAAGGGATCGATTGAAGTAGGTAAAGATGCTGACATGGTGCTTTTTGATAAAGACATTAACCTGCATACTACCATTATTGGGGGCAGGATTGTTTATTCGCAAGAACCTACTGAGGCCTTAATTAAATAAAAATAATATATATATACCTGATGTTAAAGCGTATAAAAAAAGACAAACTTGACGTATTGGTTTTTGAGAACAGGCAATCATTAGGCCTGGCTGCTTCAAAAAGTGTGAGCGCTAAATTTAAAGAGTTGCTGGCTATTAAGCCTGCTATAAATGTAATATTTGCTGCAGCTCCATCGCAAAACGAATTTTTAGCGGCGCTTGTTGCCGATCAAACTATTAAATGGGACAGAATAAACGCTTTCCACATGGACGAGTACCTGGGCTTACCTGCAGATGCACCACAGGGATTTGGTAATTTTTTAAAGGCAAAGCTGTTTACTTTGGTGCCGTTTGCATCGGTAAACTACCTTAATGGTAATGTAGCCTCTTTTAAAGACGAATGCCGGCGATATTCTGATTTGCTTTTAAATAACCCGCCAGATGTGGTATGCATGGGTATTGGTGAAAATACGCACATAGCCTTTAACGACCCGCATATTGCAGATTTTAACGACCCCGAAACGGTTAAAATTGTAAACCTTGATCTGGCTTGCCGCCAACAGCAGGTAAATGATGGATGTTTTAATACCTTATCCGAAGTACCCGAATTTGCGCTTACTCTAACTATCCCCGCTTTAATTAGTGCACCTTATATTTTCTGCATGGTGCCCGGTAAAAACAAAGCTGCAGCGGTAACTCATACACTAACTAAGCCGGTATCTGAAACCTATCCCTCTACAATATTGACTACACATAACGCCACCATGTTATTTATTGATGCCGACAGCTACAGCCAATTATCTGAACAGTATGTTTAATTATTAATACTCATTTAGCATGAAAAAATTGATTTACAAAAGCCTTGTGGTATTTCTCGTTTCAACAACAACGTTTTTTGCCGGGACAGCATCGGCAAAGGCTATAAGAGCAGATACTACATTTGCTGTAAAAGGTTTCCATCTTGATCTTCGTGTACAGGTGATGAAACTACCTGCTTTAAAACAGTTTGTTTTAAAGCTTAGTAAAAAGGGAGTAAATACCATTATTATGGAGTGGGAAGCAACATATCCGTTTAAAACAGAAACGCTTATCCCTAACAGATATGCTTACACCCGCCAGGAAGTAGCTCAATTTATTAGTTACTGCAAATTACTGCATGTAGACGTTATACCCCTGCAGCAAAGTTTTGGGCACGTAGAGTATATCCTAAGAAATTATAAATACGCAGCCCTGCGCGAAGATGATAAAGATTACTCGCAGGTATGTCCAAGTGAACCCGAATTGAATAAACAGCTTTTCACTAAGCTTTATGCAGACATGATAGCTACTCATCAATCCAACTATATACATATAGGCGGCGATGAAACTTATTTGCTTGGGCATTGCGAAAAGTGCAAAAAACGGGCTGCCGAAGTAGGTATCTCCAGGTTGTATTTCGATCACATAAAAATGCTGTGCGATATTGTGGTAAGCATGGAAAAAAGGCCTATTGTATGGGCCGATATTGCCTTAAAGTATCCTGATTATATCCACCTGTTGCCTAAACAAACCGTGTTTATTGACTGGAATTATGGGTGGGATATAAACCGGTTTGGTGATCATAGCGCGCTGGCCAAAAGCGGTTACGAGATCTGGGGGGCGCCATCCATCCGAAGCGAACCGGATAACTATTTTATAACCACCTGGCAAAAGCACTTTAATAATGTAAAGGATTTTACACCACTGTCAAAAAAGTTGGGGTACAAAGGCATCGTCATGACCTCTTGGTCAACCTCTGGTGTGTATTCATCAGTGTTTGAATCATCCGAGCAACTGGTAGATTTGTATGCCATACGCCATGTTTACCCTATTACCGGTTTTAATATTATTATTGACGCCTACCTGGATGCCATCAACACCGATAAACCGCTTGATATACAAAAATTTATACTTGCCTATTGCAATAGTAAATTTGGGATATCAGGAAAACAAGCCCTTTTGTTTCAAGAAGCGCTATTTACAGCACCTTATAAAGTAGAGAATGGCAAGGTTTTATCACCACACCCCATGTCTGTTAAACAACTGCAGGACAGTGCCCAATATGCCTTAAAAATATTAAATGGCATTACACCAATAAAAGCGGTAGAAGAATTTAAACAATATCGTTTAATGGCTGCCATAAGGGTTTATTATTTAACCTTTATGAATATTGAAGCTGATGTGAATAACGACCCTGCGCCAAACAAAATTGCCGGGTATCTGACACGCTTAAAATTACTATTACAGGATGAGCAACCATTGAATGCGGCTTTTATAAACCTTAACCAAGCTACATTTTACAAATCGGAATTAGAGCAAGAGAATCAACTCAGGAATCAAAAAATACATTTGCTATATCAGCGCCTTTCAAAGCTTAGATGAAATCATTAGAAATACCATTTATACCCCAACAAAAATACCCGCACAGCAAATTGCCTTTACAAGCTATTAGTTTTGAACCATGGAACAGAACTGATAAGCCATCCTGCAACGCGGAGTTTAGCATATCACACTACGATACAGGGTTATCCATAAATTATATTGTAACCGAGCAGGTATTGATTGCAAAAAAGCGCAAAATAAATGGCGAAGTACACAAAGACAATTGCGTGGAGTTTTTTATAGCGTTTGAGAATGATGCGGGCTATTACAATTTCGAATTTAATTGCCTTGGTTCGGTAAAGGCGGCCTTTGGAAAGAACAGACAGCGTAGAAGATATATCCCTGAGAAATTATTGAAAATTGTTGAAGACAACGTTGTTGTCGCTATTGATAACGTTAATAACAGTAAGGCTATCAAATGGAATATTACGATAAATTTACCGCTTAGTGTTTTTTATCATCACAATATCACATCACTAAGTGGATTAACCTGTTCGGCAAATTTTGCAAAGTGTGGTGATGACCTGCCGGTACCGCATTTTTTAAGCTGGGTAAACATTGTTTCACAAAGCCCTGATTTTCACCAACCACTATCTTTCGGAGAGGTAACATTTATGAAAAAAGACTTTTATATTCCCGCTATCAATTTAACGCAAGCGGTATAAACTGTTATAATAACATACTTACTAAACACCTATTTTCATACTTAACTATTGTTTAGCAATCATATTTAAACCTGTTATTCAACTAAGTAGGGAAGCATTTTATGATAAGAATGATGACCAATATAAAGGGCGAAGCCGTTTTTCCGGCTTCACCTTTTATATTTTAGTGATTTGTAATAGTTTCGTTATTGTATACTTGGGGTGCCTATTTTTCTTCCGATTGCTTTCACTAAACTGTAAGTACCCGCGGCATCCTGAGAGAGTTCCCAAATCATTACCCCTCTTATATGCTGTGCGGCATATTTGGTTTTAGCTTCTATGGCGGTTATACCGTTGTATTTATAACCGTCGTAGTAATCAACGTAGGCTGCGTTTGCCCCATATTGGGCTATTAATGAATTAAACGATATATAACCTGTTCCAACAGTTGGTTTATATCCATAAAACGGAACCCCCAATACCAGCTTTGATGCAGGGCAATTATCATCAAGGAACCGCTGTATCTGAGTAAGCGCATCATCATAGGTAGAGTGATTGGCCGTTCCACCCCATCCAATATCGTATGACATGATGTTAATCAAATCAAGATAAGGGTACGATGAGCTTGGGATCATACCGCCTTCATAGCCTGCGGTAGCAGCGGTTACCAATTTACCCAAAGGATTGATTTTGGTTCTTAAAGCAGCGATAAATGGAGCGTAATTGCTTTCACTTACAATTGTTTCAAGTGTGGTGCCCTCTACATCAATGTCAATCCCATCAAGGTTAAAATAGGTAGCAAGTGAAGCCAGGTTATTTATAAAATTCGTTCTGTTTGCTGCACGAAACAAGACGGCTATATCGCCTGCGCACGATCTGGCTGAGGCCCCCCCTACAGAAGCAAGTACTTTTCTACCCTTTTGATGAGCTGCGTTTACCACGTATGTGATATCGGCAGCAGATAGATCACTGCAAACAGGCTGACCGCCAGACATCATTGTGCCTGATGAGTTTGGCTTAAAAAAAGCTAGATTGATATGCGTGACAATATTTAAATCGGTACTATTCATCACGGCTTGAACGTTCCCTCCTCCTTTAATATACCCCACCACTACCTTATCTGCCGTTACAATTTGTTGCGACTGTGTTTTAATTTTAGGGTTGTTAACATTTGCTTGTACAACACTTGCAGACTCGTTTTTACAAGAAAGCGCTGATGTAAATACTGTTAATAAACAGAATAGAAATTTTAACTTTTTCATTTTTTTATTTTTTAGTTTATTTAAGATTGTTTCTTCTACAATGGATTAATGCGGATATACAATTCAATCCAAAAACCGCAAACACACATCTTTATTAGCACATCATTTCATTACCGGTAACGTACACGTAAATAGTGCAAAAAAAATATTACTACAGGGGCCGTTTTATTCTGTAAATAATATATATGAAGACATATAAAAAGATGCCCCTTATTACAAGGAGCACCTTTATCTATTAATCACCGAATCTCATTTCGGATTTCTTTTAACACTTTTATATAACTGCACACTTTTTAGCAACCTAATAAGTGTAATTTGCATTACTTGAGGGTATCATATATATTTTTGATAAGCGAGTTAGGGCCATTTGTATCAAAATCGCCTTGCCATATATAAGCGCCCAAAAAACTATTCGCTTTTATAAACCCGCTTTTTTGTTTCACAAGCGGCACACCATTAAAAAAGACACCTTTGTCAATATCCGCATGTTCTTTATCAAAAGCGGTGGGGTCTAATGCAAGAATGCTTTTGTAGGGTAAATAATTAAAAGAAGAGTTATCTAAGTTATTTCCATTACCATCTAAAGCAATAAACCTTATACCCATTGCCGGAATCCCTATAACCAGCTTAGCAGCCGGATACTTTGCTTTCCACAAATTGGCGCTTTTCACCATATAATCATAATCGGAAGGTTGGGCTAAGGGTTTACCCGGCCCTATTTTAGACCTGTCCTGAAAAGCATGAACATTCAACCAGTTTGCCGCAGAAAGATTAGGGTAGTAATCATTAACATAGTTGGAGGTTACTGTTACTGTAATGATAGATTCTGTTCCGAGTGCACTTCTTAGCTCGTTTAAAAGAGTCCCGATTGCGGCAACATTTTTTACGGTAATTGATTCATCATCATTTCCAATATCGGTCATCATAATATCAACACCATCCATTTTCTTACTGGCTACATAAGCTTTTATATCCTGAACCAGTACAGTACGTTTTGCGGCATTTGTAATAGCGTTGCCGAAAACATTAGTACCGTATTGATTCCACCCATCTGCAGATAATGTGCCACTTACTCCCAATAAGACCGGCACACCAGCCAAATGCGCCCTGGTTACAACCTCATCGGCCCTGCGACCGGCCTCCCCTGCCGAGATATCAAGTGTCCCGCTTGCGGTGATACCCGCCGCTTTAAAAGCAACATGTGTAACAGTATTCCAGTCTAAATTTGTTAGAACACCACTTGACCCTATATAAGCCATCACCACATTTTTATAGGCTTTTGGCGTATAAGAACCTGTTTTGGGTATCACAAATACATCTGTATACCTGCTTACTGTTATATCCTTATAATTTACTTCAACCTTTATCCTGTAATCGCCCGCCTTAGTTGCTATAAATTTATATGATTTGCCAGTTGCAACTTCCTCATCATTAATTTTCCAGGTTACGGTCACTTTATCTGCCGGCGAGTATTGCAAATTTTCGAAGCTAATGCTTTGGCCTTCATCCAAAACCTGTACGCCATCCGGAAACAGTAACTTTTCTCCGAATATCCTTGGGACGAAGGTTCTTCCTTCATCCTGTTTACTTATATCATCGCGTTTACAACCTGAGAAGATGAATAAGTAAATTAATATGCTGCATAGAACGTTAATTTTTTTCATATCAAATTATTTTTGAATTATTTTACTGCTGATCCCACCAAACTCTTTTCAACCAATCATCCTCACCAATTCTTTGAATAGCAGCCTGAACATTTTGGGCGTTTTGCTCTTTCTCTGACAATGGGTATTGAAATCGCCTCGGGATTGTCAAAGAAGTTGATTCGTCTGACGGGCTTGGAACCAGCGCCGGGAAACCACTCCTACGCCAATTGGCGTAAGTTTCTGGCCCATTTAAAAGCAGTGCTATCCAAAGTTGTGTGTTTATTTGCTCCAGTTCTCTTCCGGCGGCAAGCGGGTTATTGGCAATAAAGCCTGAAATCTCTGATGCTGGTACAACCGGGCCGGATGGATACAGGCTTAATTGTTGCATAGCGGCCTCAATACCTTTTTGATAATGCGTTTGTGCGCTACCACCAAGGTTTAGGCCTAAGCGTACGGTAGCGTCTGCCAGTAAAAGCTCTACTTCTGCATAAGTCAAATGTAAAAACGGTGCATTGTTCCTTAACAGGTTGTGATTTAACTGGCATTTTAGATCTACATTAGTTGGAACATACGATTCTCCTGATGCAAGTGTAATAGCTGAGGAACTGAGTTCATCTTCGTATATGTACCTGCCCGGGTCACTTCCAATCAATCCGTTTTTTGCCTTTATCTGTGCTGTAATATCTTCCCGTTCTAAAAACCTTGATGGTATACCGTTTTCTTTGTAACACCTTACCAAATAATTCAACCGTGGGTCATCTGTAGACTTCAATTGGTTTAAGAAAGTAGTACAGATCCTGGTCATCTGGTTTTTTGTATTAAAACTGACCGAAACAGAATTCCCCCTGATATCCTGATAATTATTTGAAATATCTTCGTGCCGGGTCATACATATATCCGCATTACTTGTGAATACCCCTGCATCAAAAGCGGCCTGAACTTCCTTTTTCGCTCTTTCAGGATCGCGCTTCACCAAACGCAGCGCCAAACGCAGACGCAATGAATTGGCAAACTTTTTCCATGAAGGGATATCGCCTTTATAAAATATCTCATTAGAAACTTTGTCTTTTGAGGCATCTAATTGTGCCGATGCTGCAGATAGTTCCTTTAAAAAATCGTCATAAATGTCTTTTTGTTCGTCATATTTCGGCTTTTTTACGCCATCTCTAAAGGCTTTTCCGGCCTCAAAATATGGCAAATCGCCAAACAGATCGGTTAGCCTTGCAAAAGTGTACACTTTCATGATCCTGCACATCGCATTCAGATTGGACTGATTTGTCACACCGTTCGTACGGGCAACAGCATCTACAATATTTGCCACATCATTGCCGTAGCTATTTTCCCAAATGCCCCAGAAAAAAGGTTCCTCTTTAACGTAGAGGGCGCCATACCTGGTGTTATAGGCACCGTTCAGTTGCTGCATCATTGGGATAAGCAAAAAATAACTTGTTCTTTCCTGGCTGTTTAAATCGCCCGAAAACCATAGCTGTGCAAACATCAATTGATTAACAGGGTCAAGATTAGAAGACTTGGTAGGATCTGTATTAAGATCACCAAATTTATTACAGCCAAAAACAGTTAGGAATAGTAGTATTGTTGCTGTAAGCCGCGTTATTGTTTTTATTACGGGTCTCATATTTTTATCTTTAAAATTTAACGTTTAAATTTAATCCCCATCCCCGCCTGCTTGGAAGCGAGCCATATTCCAAACCTTGCCCGTTACCATTATTATAATTAGAATCCGGGTCTACATTTGGAACATCTTTATAAATTATAAATGGATTTCTGGCCACAAGCCCTACCGACGCATCCTTCCAGCCAATTTTGGTGTTTAAAGCTTTAGGCAATCGGAAAGAAATAGTTATCTCTCTAACTTTTACGTATGTTGCTTTATAGATGAAAGGCTTGGCTATACCGTTACCATCAGTATAGTAAGCTCCCCAGTAAATTGAAGGATCAACCGCCCTCGTATTAGGGGTGTATATAGGGTTGCCGCTTGCATCTGTACCGGTTTGCACAACGCCCTGAGGCACAAATCCTCTGGTGAGCCCTGCTGCCTGCCACTCTGCCGCAGTTTTCTTTGCTGCAAGCCGGTTTTCTTCAGAGAGTATCCACTCATCTCTTCCCGCCACAGTGTTAAGGCTGCTGCCGCCGATCATCGAAAACAGATTCGTCATAGAAAACAGATCCGCTCCGTATTTTACGTCAAAAACGGCATTCAGGCTTAGGTTACCATAAGAGAAGTGTGAGGTGATACCTCCGGTCCAGTCAAACACTCCTTTTCCAAGTATCTGCCTCTCGGTAGACGATTTTGGTGTTAACGTTACATTATCTAAAATGATGTTCCCATGGCTATCCTTTTGAAAGTCATAGCCAAGTATCGCACCATACTGCTCTCCGGGTTTTGCAATAACAGATAACCCTAACCAGCGGGCATCAGATAAAGAAAGAAATGGGATACCATCTGCTAAAGACTCCACCTTACTGATGTTCCTTGCAAAATTCACACTCAGGTCCCATTGAAATTTACTCTTATCGGGCATTATACTACCTGACAATAGCAATTCCACGCCTTTATTTGCGATTACACCGGCATTAACGATCTGTTTGCTGTAACCCGATGAAATAGCACCAGGTATAATATTGATCTGGTCGCGTGACCTTGAAGTGTAATAGGTCGCGTCAAAATTGATCCTGCCATTAAAAAACTTCAAATTTGTACCTACTTCAAAAGATCTTGTTCTGGTAGGTTTTAAGTTTTGAGGTGGTAAAATTTTGCTGGAAATGCCACCAAATGAGTTGCCATTAAAATTGAGCGGATATAAACCGTAATAAACATTCAGCAAATAAGGATCTGTATCATTTCCTACCTCCGCAGCCGAAGCCCTTATTTTACCGAATGACAATATACTTGGATCGATTTTAAAAGCATCAGTAAACACAAAGCTGCTTGATAGTGAAGGATAGGTATAAATATTATTATTTTGAGGCAATGTTGAAGAAGCGTCTTGCCTAATCGTAGCATCTAAATAAAGGAACCTTTTATAGCCAATTGTTGCCAGGCCATAGCCTGAATTAACCCTTCTCCGAATATCGTTTTCTATAACGGTTTTGTCAGCGAAACTATTCGGGCTAACAACATCAGTTATGACCATATTAGAGAATTGAGAGGTAGTACCTTTCTGTACCTTAGAATTTATACTGGCACCTGCTCTTAACGATAGATTAAAATCCCGGCCAAGCTGTTTGGTGTAGGTGGCCAATATGTCTGCCTGAGTAGTGACATATTGCTGATCGACACCGTCTAACGTACCCGATACGGCACCAGGGGTGGTTCTGGGGCTATAAGATTCATAATTCAGATAGGTTAGATCTGTAGATGCCCTTATTAAAACACTAAAAGACTTGTTAAAAACATAATTAAGATTAAATGAACCGGTTAACCTGTTTTTCAGCGTCTTGTTATACATTTCGTTGATCACCCAATATGGATTCAGGTGGTATTGGCCTCCGCCCCATTCCAGATAATCTCCCTGTGCTGTTTTATAATTATTGGAAAACACAGCCTGGTCAACATTATTGGCAAGCCCATTAAAGCTAAAGCCGATATTTGACGGAGAGTCGCCCATAGCTTCCCTGTTATTTACATCTTCATTTAAATAGGAAGCCCTTACCTCTAAAGAAAGCTTCTCTCCAAATTTTGAACGACCACTAAAAGTATAGGTGTTTCTACGGATGTTACTTTTAGGAATAATGTCCTGATATCGCAGATCGCCAACCGAAAACCTAAAATTAGACTTGTCTGTAGCGCTTGTTAATGCTATTGTATTGTTAAAAGATGCACCGGTTTGGAAGAAGTTTTGGATATTATCCTTCACCAGCGCATAAGGCCTGGTAACGCCATCAAATCCAATATAATTTAAATTGGGATCCAGGCGTGGGCCAAAATTTGTGAACAATGTACCAATTGCGTCTTCCCTATCACGGGGCAATAGTTGAGACCGCCCCTGTCCATATAGATATTGAACATTATCGAGTTTTGTTAACTGGGTTTCAATTGTTGATGTGCTGTTAAGCTCAATACCCAGTTCTTTAGAATTAGTGCCCTTCTTAGTCGTGATCAAAATCACCCCGTTAGCCGCGCTACTTCCATATAAAGCTGCGGCCGATGGCCCTTTTAAAACACTTATCTTATCTACGTCATCCGGGTTGATAGCGGAGATGGCATCACCCATATCTACGCCTCCGGCATAAGTATCACTACCTACCTGCCCGTAATTTGAGTTGTCCATCGGAATCCCATCAACCACATATAAAGGCTGGTTATTACCGGTGATACTGGTATTTCCCCTAATAATTACCCTTGAAGACCCGGCGGGCCCTCCGGCGGTGCTATTAATAATTAAGCCGGGTACCTTACCTGCAAGGGAATTGATAACATTTGTCTCTTTCGCCTTGTTAATATCACTTCCTTTTACTTCAGAAAAAGAATACCCCAACTCCCGTTCATCCCTCTTAATACCAAGGGCTGTCACCACTACTTCTTTTAGGGATACATTACTTTCGGTTAGTTTAACGTTATAGTTTTTCCTTGTGGCGTCGGCCACTATTTTTTGGGTTTCATAACCCATTATACTAAATTGAATAGTATCTCCATTATTGGCCTTAATAGAATAGCCGCCATCTACATTGGAGCTGACCGCCTGCCGGGTCTTTTTGTTGAGTACATTAACACCCTGAATTTTCAGATCGCCCTGATCTCTGATAATACCCGTTTGATTAAAGGAGCCTGTTGCTTGCGCAAAGTCATCTTGTGGAAAAACGATCACAAAAATCAGGCAAATCAAACCGAATAGGGCTTTGGTTGATTGTAAATTTTTTTTCATTGCAATAATTTATGGTTTATTAATAGGTTGTATTTATCAGTCATAACCTGGTCATGACCTTACTTATTTTTGCATTCTACCCTTATCTCATATGCTGTTATAATTATTTGTTTCCAATAGTTATTTATTCTGTATTAATAGGTTTAGGCTCTCGTATAAATATGAATTATACCAATAACGTTAACGTACACGTAAATTGAATAAAAAAATAGAGGCTTTTTAAACACCTCTCAATACCCGCGCTTCAAATAACACTTGCATTTATTACGTTAACGTTAACGAATGTACATCGTTATAATTTAAAACACAAATAATATTAAATAAATTTTGAAAACTTTTTAATTAGTATATACCTGACACCTAATTACATGGCCCGAGGTAGCACCCGTTCTCATAATCCCATTTATTATAACCAGGCAGGGATGTCTATTCGATATTTTAGCCCTTTAAGTTATCTATAGTTAAAATAAATTCAAGTATAACTTAGTTTAACAGCAATCTAAACCACCTTAAATATGATTGGAGCGATCTAACCTCCTTTCTTATCTAAAACCATTTCCAATATTCGCTTTGAACACAAAATCAGTTGATTTGCTTAGTTAGCTACGTATGGCATTATTGACCTTTGTACAATGAAAATTATCATAACAGGTTCATTAGGGAATATCAGTAAGCCACTCGCTAAAACACTGCTGGCAAAAGGGCATACCGTAGCGGTAATCAGTACTGATCAAAACAAACAAACAGCCATTGAAGCCTTGGGTGCCCAGGCCGCTATCGGCTCTGTAACGGATGTTGGCTTTTTAACAGCAACATTTACCGGGGCAGACGCAGTTTATACCATAGTACCCCCAAATTTCGCGGCGCCTGACCCCATAGCTTATTATGAGCAAATAGGGCACAACTATAGGGAAGCAATCCATGCGTCCGGCATCAAACGGGTTGTACTATTAAGTAGCTGGGGCGCGCATCTTGCAGAGGGAACGGGAATTATCGTGGGCTCGCACCGGGTCGAAGAAATTTTTAAAAAAATAGAGGGTGTAGCAATCACTTTTTTAAGGCCTTGCTCCTTTTACAATAATTTGTATCATTATGTTGATACGATCAAAAACACAGGTTTTATTGCGACCAATTATGGCGGCGAAGATAAGGTGGTTTGGGTGTCGCCGAAAGATATTGCTGAGGCAGCTTCTGAAGAATTGCTGCGTGTATCAGGCCAGGTAGTAAGGTATGTTGCCAGTGACGAACGCAGTTGTAACGAGGTGGCCGGCATACTCGGTGCAGCCATCGGAAAACCCGATCTGAAATGGCTGGCATCAAGCGACGAACAGGTCAATGCAACGATGAAGCAATATGGCGTGCCGCCTTTGATGGCAGGGTTGTTGACGGAACTAAATGCAGCTATCCGCACCGGTTTGATGCGACAGGATTATGACCTGCACCAGCCGGCGTTTGGTAAAGTGAAGGTAGAAGATTTTGCCTTGGAATTCGCTTTAGCATTTAATTGATTATATTAGGGTATGTTGCAAAAGGTAAAAACGATCAGTGAATACCACCGGGTGATGGAACTATCTCAGCCGGAGCACCCGCTTGTGAGTGTGATCAGGTTCGGTGATATCAGGCCATTGCCCGGTGATGAGCTTGTTAACCTGGTTAATGGCTTTTATTCGATCGGCCTTAAGCGAAATTTTGATGCCAAAATGAAATATGGACAGCAACAATATGATTTTGATGGCGGGATTATGACGTTTATGGCACCCGGGCAGGTGCTGCGCATCGAAGTAGAAAAAGGAAAGGAACTGAAACATTCTGGTTGGCTATTACTCGTTCACCCCGATTTTCTGTGGAATACGCCGTTGGCTGTAAAAATAAAGCAATACGAGTACTTTAGTTACGCGGTAAACGAAGCCCTGCACCTTTCCGAAAAGGAAGAAGCCATCATAACCAGCATGATGGAAAATATTGAGCAGGAATACCGCTCCAACATCGATGGTTTTAGTCAGGACGTCATGATCAGCCAAATTGAATCGATACTAACCTATGCCCAACGCTTTTATAACCGTCAGTTCCTTACCCGGAAGATCAGCAGTCACCAGATACTGGAACGTTTTGAAAAAGCCCTGGATACCTGCATTGGCGGCACAAATGGTATACCCACAGTTGCCCTGCTCGCAGAAAGTTTGAACATTTCTAGAGGGTACCTGGGTTCGGTACTGCGCGTATTAACCGGCCGGAATACGCAACAACACATTCATGACAAACTGATTGAAAAAGCCAAGGAGAAATTGTCAACTACTGAATTATCCGTGAGTGAAATTGCTTATGAATTAGGTTTTGATTATCCTCAGTCCTTTAGTAAATTATTCAAAAACAAAACCAGCCTCTCCCCGCTCAATTTCCGTCGATTATATAATTAAGCCCATAAAATTCAAGCTGATAGCAGTGTATTAAGCGCGTTGACTACCGCATACCCGTATTCCCTGTTAAGCCCAGCCTCTTCCGATAAATGGAGCTGCACGATCTTTGAGTTGCTTTCAGTCTAATAAAATCAAAATACTTAACACACCTGGATGATCTCCATGCCCAATATCTTGGCTAATTTATCAAGCTTACTGCTGATGTGGCCGATACCAACCGCACAATGGTGCGCCGGACCGTGGCTGTTCCAGTCGTTAACAAATTGGCGTGCACCAATTGGGAATTTGTACCTGCTGTTGGTATTCCCAATCTGAAGAATAGGCCCATTTACCGATTCGCCTTCGGCCACCAGCATCACCAATTCGCCTTTGCCGTTTTCAAGGATAGAAAGACAGGTGACAGGGCCGTTTTTAACCGCCATTTCTACAGAAAGGCCGTGCCCTACCTTGCCATGGTAAACCTGCAACGGTTTTACTTTTGTGCGCCCTTCGGCAATGGCAATATGGCCGGGGCCATCATGGCCCATAAGCACTACGTCGTCTTTGTAATCCATAGCATAGTATTCGGTAAAAGAGCCACCTGCGCCAAAACTATCCATTATTTTCATCGCCTGCGCGTTCTTTATCTCATACTCGCCGGCTACGGGTACACCGTCCGCAGTAAGTAAGGAGTTACCCAAGATGATAGAACTCATCGTATCCTCATTATCGGCATTGCCCGTACCCTTGTGGTAATATGCAAATGATCCAAGCTGGTGCTTCGCCACCAGTTTATCCATCGCTACAGATGTTTTGGCAGCCCGTAATAATTCACTGTCAGTGCAATCATCCTGTATGTCAAATTTTTCGCGAAAATCTGTTATGCGTTGTCCTGCTTCGGTTGCCGTAACTTCGTTTTTTATGGTGGTGAGTTCTTCTACCTCAATATGTTCAAAGTGCCCGCCAAAGTATTTGATCTGCAGGGTAAGGTCGGTATAGATATCCAGCATGCCCGAGTAATAATTGCCCATGCAACCCATGCGATTGTTTTGCATAATATGGGCAACATTGGCAGCCTCCACCCATTCTAATATTTCTTTATTGCTTTCTTCATCGTGCTGCAACATACCAGTTACCTGATAAAACTTAATACCGGTACGTTTAAAAACATTTGCAATTTCTGGCACCGGGCAGGCCGAGCAATATTTCAGCCAAGTACCCGTCATTTGGGTGCGGTTGTTAAGGTTGTTAAAGTTTTTGTAATCGATACGGTCTTCAGGAGATAGGTTCAATATCACAACCGGCACATTTAATTTTTGCACCACAGGTAAAACCGTCGATGATAGTGCATAGGTGCCCACGTACAGGAATACGAGATCTACATCCTCCTGCCTGAATTTTTTCCCTGTATCAAAAGCTTTATTTACTGTATCTACTATCCCGGCATTTACAATACGCACAGGCTGATCAGCAAATTTCAAACATAATATTTGCAGGTAGCCTTCCAGGCTTGTTTTCAATCCCTCAAATTGTTCCCAATAAACATCTAATCCAATTCCAAATACCCCGATAGTTAAATTACTGTTGATCATTTTATAAATGGTGTTACCTGTTTTTATTCGTTTTATATGTATACGGGGTATTAATTGTTTTTTGTGATGGTAACAGGCCCTATTAAGCCTGATGGTAATAAAGGTGAATCGGCCTTATACTGGGTGGTTGATGTAAAAGTGTACCGGCCGCTGGTGCGGGGTTGTCCTTTCAATAGCCACTCGGGCCATTTATCGTTAACAATACCATCATAAGGTTTTTTTTCATCGCCTATCAGCCGGTTTGGCCACAGGTTTATTATCTCTATTTTAAGGTCGTTATTTTTAGCCCGCACTGCTCCAGATATATCTACACGCCAGGGGGCTGTCCATATGATGCCAAGGTCTTTTCCATTTAAGGTTACGCGGGCCATGTTCTTTACATTTCCAAGATTTAAGTACAAGGACCCTGCAGGCACTTCGGCAAGGTCGAACTTTTTATGATACGCCGCTTTGCCCGAGTAGTATTTTATGCCCTCGTTTTTGTTCTTAGTCCAGTCGCTCAGTTCGTCAAACATCACACTTGCCGGTCCGCCCCACTTCGAATCGAAATTCACCTCCCAGGTGCCGTTTATTGTTTGCAATGTTTTAGCATAAATTCCGGTATTAATACCAGCCGATGTCCAGGTATTCTCTTTTGCAAATACGATGAATGCGCTTTCAAATGCATCAAGTTGTATGGCTACCGATGTACTGCCGTTAATCTTCTTAAATTTGGTTATTTCCTTTGTTTTACCAGTCACCGCGTCCCATAACTCCGGTGAACCTTTTGAAGTGCGGAATTGCGCTATGGTGTTAACCGGCTTATCGGTTTTATTGGATACAAAGTAAATGTCCCACCCCGCACTTGTACGGTGGGTGTAGCGCAAATCACCGTTTGCTGTGAAATCTTCACTAATACTTTTTGATTTAAGGATACCTGCCGTGAGGTCATAATGAGGATACAATTTATCGGGATTGTCGCTAATAGGCTTACCCCAGATCACAACCCCTTCGCCATATTTATGATGAGTGATACTGCCGGGCACAATTGCCGCTCCCCATATCGTTTTACTCAGGGCAACAATCCTTTCGTCGCAGGCGGGGTAACCCACAAGGCTTGGTGAGCGCAACGGCGGGTTGCCTACTACTGTAGCCCCTAGTTTAACCAGTTCTGCTACTTTAGCCAACAGTTGCGGCGTCATTGATTCATATACCGGCAGCACCAATAACCTATAACTCGCCCCACCGGGGAATATAACCTGGTGATCTTTCACCGTGGCTTTCATGAGCTGCCCCGGCGCACAACCGTCAAAATTGTAACCACGCCTGTCGCCGATGGTATCACCGCCTACCATTGCCGAAGAGGGCGGTACAAACACCAGCGGCGAACCTTCAGGTGTTAAGTAAAGCACATCGGCCACGGTGCGGCCCTGTTGTAGTATATACTGACTGCGGGTAACATAATTATGATAGCCGTTAGCCCATGGCCACCAGGTTTGGCTACGGTCCCAATGCACACCGTATGGCCCCATGGTTGCCCCCGGCTTTAATGAATCGGCCAGAAACTGGTTTTGAAAAGTGTGATACACAAAACGGTTTATACCCGCTGCAAAAGCCCAATCGCCTTGGTTTTTCATAGATGCTGGGTGTTGTTTCCAGCCCTCGTTATCCTGCGCGGTAAAGGCCTCGGCAGGGATCAGCGATTTTCCATTTACGTGCCCTACGGAGGTTGATTCGATAACGCTGTAGCTTGAATTGAAGCCAAAACCTTTGCTCCAAAACTCAGCCATAGGTACATCTGCTATGGATCCAAGCTCAAGGTCGGCTGTTGGCGTCATGTCATACGGCTCTATAGAAAGCGACAGGTTATTGCGTTTGGCATATGTCTTTACTTGTCTGGCGTGGTTATCCAAAACAAGTTCCTGCGCGGTTTGCCTCAGGTCCCACAAAAAGCGTTCGCTCTCTTCCAGACTGCCAACAATATTGCCGGCATAAACAGGGTAGTATTTAAGCGGGTCGTATCCTCTTCTTTTTATAAACTCTTGCCTGAACAATCCTGTCCAGTTTTGCGCGCCCATCTCCCAGCTATCCATGTGCAGGCGCTTTAAACCACCCTTAATGTTTTTATTTGTCCGGCCTGTTTTTCCAAGCAGGTTCCCTACGTATTTATCCAAATGATAATTCAATGCTAGGGTATCAAACTTATCGGCTTCGAGGCCTAAACCCGGCACAGGTGCCGGGCGGGTAATAGCCCCGTTATTGCGGCTTACAAAGCGCATTATCGTCCACTTGCCGGATGGCGGCGACCAGTTCAGCGTACCATCTGCTTTCATTTTAGATGTCAGATCAATTATCTGGCTTTTTGCGACTGCATTTTCATCGGCTTTATCTTTAGCAGGCGATGGCATATACGGCCTCACTACACCCGAACTGTACGGCGCACGATAGTAAAGAGCTTTCTCTTCATAATCTTTAATAGGTTTATCCTGCCCTGTTGCGGGGAAGGCTAAAACAGCCACATCCTGGTAATACGTTGACCATTCTTTTTTAACCTCGGGCGTTAAGCCCCCCTCGCCAAAAAACGGCTTTTTGGGTGGCGGTACCGGCAAAACAATTTTCTGATTATCGCCGGCGGTTACCGTAACCTGGCTGGATACCAAATGCTGCATTGATTGGCTTGCCTTAACCCATGGGCCTCCGCTGCCTGTCCAGCCGGGGCCGATGCCTAAAGTTATTTCGATGCCCAGGCGCCGGGCTTCCTTCTCTGCATGTACAAAAAGCGATGTCCATTTATCGCTTAAAAACTCCACCGGGCCGCTGGGTATCCCCACATTAACTTCCAGAAAAATAAGGTTACCAATACCTGCCTTTTTCATTGATTCCAGATCTTTGGTAATGGTTTCTGCCGACATATTACCATCCATAAAATACCAGTAAACACCCGGTTTATATTGATCTGCGGGATAAGCAAAATTTGTCCTTATCGTTTTTAGCTGCGCATTAGCCGCAGTAAAACAACAAAAAACAAGAAGATAAGATAGTATATATCTAAGCATGGGTAGTATTTAATTGTGCGTGCGAATGGTTAAGCGGTTTTGGCATGAAAGGTATATCTTTCACTCAAATTTACTTTATTTATTGTAACTGGTTTTATCTGTTATGCGATATGTTTTATACTTTTTGATATTGATAATAATCAGATTCAGGGCATTGAAAAAACATTCTCCAAATCCACCACTACGGGCGATTTATCCGGGTTTGTTTCCATCAGGTCAGCCATATGTTCCCACCATTTAATCATTACCGGATTTTCCTGTAAGTTGGCGATAATGCTCGCATCAATGTATTGCACCGCTATCAGAGTATCTGTTTCTTTATCAAAAAAAATACTGTAGTTTTTAATGCCGCTCTGTTTAAGCAAGGTTACCAGTTCGGGCCAGATCTCTTCATGGCGTTTCCGGTATTCTGCTTCAAAACCGTGCTTTAGCTTCATTTTAAAAACCACCTGTTTCATATCGTTTTTTAATTCACGGTTTTGATCAAGGCAACAGCAAAAGGTTTCAAATCAATGTAGCCATCGTTAAGTGGAACATACACCGGTTGATTATCTCCTGATGTTTCATCAACGATGGCTATTTGCGCGCCTTTTAATTCAACTGGTAGCGTTACGCGTTGGGCTTTATTGCGCTTGTTAAGCAGCAATACACTTTTGCCATTGGCATCTTTAAAGCCTTGGGCTAACAGGTCATCACCTTTATTATGATCGATGCTTGTATTAACAAGTTTACTGCCGGCTTTTATCTGATCTTTTATCAGTTTCAATACCCAAAAACGTGCGTTGGGTTTATTGTTTATATAGTTAACCATGCTCACGTCAGGAAACTGTGTTGGGAAACCGACTAACTGCGATTCGCCAATAACATCGATATTATTTTTGGTCAATTCTATAAAGAAATAAGCGTAAACACTTGCCGATAGGTTCCAGTAAGGCGACGGGATTGGCTGCGTACGCATCTCTTCGCTAACAAAAGTACCCAGTTCATCAATATCTGTTTTTGTATTTGGCGACAGGCGCTTTTTGATGTTTTCTACAAACCTTACGGTATTGATAAAATTCTCGGCTTTATCAAAAACGGCGTATTCATAGTCGTCAAACTTTTGCCCGCTGTTAGCGCTTGCATAACAATGGTAAGAGATCATATCCAGCGGGATACCCGGTTTATGATTAGCAGGATTTAAAAAATATTCGAACCACTCGGGTTTTTCATAAGCAAGACCCAGTCCTACAAACTTGGTGTCTGGTAAAACCTGTTTTAGCGCTGCAACCATAGCATCGTATATTTTGGTATAGGTTTGCGGCGACATACTATGCTCCAAGTCGGGCTCATTCAGCACTTCCCAGTAAGGGATCGCATAATGATAGCCTGATTTGTGATATTTGCCAATCTCATCTGTAAAACCGCCTTTGGTGTACCAGCTTACCAGCCTTACATAATAGTCGGTTAGTTCTTTCATGGTATTGTCCCTTAACTCGACACCACCACCGTACGACCAACTCACCAGGTTTGGATCTGCCGGATAGGCAACAGGTTTTTCTGTCTTAAACATCCATTGTGGTATGGTGCTAAAATTCATGATGATGGAATGGCCTTTGGTTGCTTCCAAAAAATCTATGGTCATGGGGTCTATCAGGCTAAAATCCCATGATGTTTTGGTTGCTGTTGGCGGTTCAAGCTCAGCTACCGCTAATTTAGGGTAAGGGAACCATGGTACGTAACGTACAAAATCGGCATTCAACTCTTTAACCGCTTTAAACGATTCATCGTGCATGGCAGCTTTACGGCGCAACATAGGGTTGCCCACCACCTGTAATGTAGGTGTAGATACCGAGGTGGATACCTCATTGGCCCAGTTTACATTTAGCTGCGGCGTTTGCGCGTTACAAACGCCCGTCATAACCAAGGCAAGGCTTATCGTAATAAACTTCTTCATCTTTATGAGTTAATAAACAACTATCAAAATAGTGAGCGATATTTTTAGAAAGGCAGGAAGCACCGTTTTTGCTGGTAACCTCCTGCAACTTTCAACCAATTATTAATACCCAGGGTTTTGTGTAAGGTTCTTATCTAAAAACCGCTGCCTGTCTGGTATAGGGTATAGTGCTTCATACCCATCAAACTTATAATCGGTAGTAGCGAATGGCACCCCGCCCCTGTCTACCGTTGGCGATGCTTTTTCTGCCTGCCCGTGCGCGTTTAAAATGGTCGTCATTTCTGCATTAGTGTAAGCGCGTTTCAGGTCAAACCAGCGGTCGTTCTCAAATGCCAGCTCTACGCGGCGTTCGTGGCGTATGGCTGTGCGGAAGCTTTCTTGTGTTAAGCCCGATAAGCCATCAAGGCCTGCCCTTAGCCTTACCGGGTTAATATACTGGTAGGCGTTAGCGGGGCCTGTTTGTTCATTAATAGCTTCGGCCAGCATCAGTAGCACGTCCGAATATCTAAGCACCGGCCAGTTATCGTCTGTATGGCCCACTGTTGTGTGTGGGTGGTTATATTTGTTCACAAACGGAATGGCTACAAATACACCATCGCCGTTTGTATAACCTTCTTTTAAGGCAACGGCCTTACGTTCATCACCCGCTTCAAATTCGGTGATGATACTTTTGGTTGGGATATTCCAGCCCTGTGGGCGGCTTGTTGGGAACCCTGTTACCGCGCCTTCAGATCCCCTTGGTGCAAAGGCATACAGAAAACTGCTCCATTCGCTAACCTTATCGCTACCCAGGTACTGCACTTCGAATAATGATTCGCTGTTATTTTTATTATTGGTAGAGAAAACATCGGCATAGTTATTCACCAGTGAATAGCCCAGTGGTAATACCAGTCTTAACGTGCTTTCTGCTTTCGGGTAATCTTTCTGGGTTAAGTAAACCTTGCCCAATAAACCTAATGCCGATCCTTTTGAAGCCCGGCCAGCATCTGCCTGGGTATATTCGCTTTTTGCAGGGAGATTGGCGGCTGCATCCGTCAGGTCTTTAATTACCTGGGCGTAAACTTCTGTTTCAGGGCTACGCACTGTAGCAAAAGCATCCGATGCGTTGGCAAGCGGCTCAGTAACTAATACAACCGGGCCAAAATAACGTACTAAATTAAAGTAATAGTAGGCCCTCATGAATTGAAGTTCGCCTTTGTATTGCGCTTTTTTCTTATCGCTTATCGCAGTAACCCCATCTATTTTAGATAACGCAATATTGATATTATAAAGCGCATTATAAGATTGATTGTACAAATCGGCAATATTAACGTTAGTTGCCGTTACATTCCAAAACTCAAATGCCTCTGCACGGTCGTTTTGCCCCCTGTCTGATGGGTCAAGCTGTATGGTGGTATTGTCTGACGACATTTCTGCAATTATGTACTGGCTATTCACATGGTCCTGTATAGAGCTGTAAGCTCCGCTTACAGCTTGTTTTAATTGATCCTCTGTTTGATAAAATTTATCAGCAGGTTTTTTCGTAGGATCAGATAAATCAAGAAATGATTTTTTACAGGCTGATGTAACCGCCAGAAAACCTAATAAGAGTGATATTTTATATATTTTTTTCATCGTTAAGTTTTTTAAATTAAAAGTTGATTCTGGTACCGATAGATATGGTGCGTGGAACTGGGTAAGATTCTCCATCCCTTCCCGGGCTTATCACATCATCCCCATTATTTGTTCGGGCGGCATTAACCTCGGGATTGTTACCAGGGTATTTGGTAAACAAAAAGGCATTATCTACACTAATAAAAACCTTAGCGTCAACAACATTACTTATGCGGGGGATAGTATAACCTAATGTGATGTTCTTTATCCACATGTAGTTACCGCTATATACATAATAAGAGTTTGCCTCGCGTGTAAATTGGTAGGTATTTGAGCCAGGCCATTTGCCTGCACCCGGGTTTTGTACAGACCTCCAGCGGTTCTGCACATCAGACAGTACGTTAAACACACCATCTATATTAGCAAGGTTCATATCAACTGCCCTGTAGATCTGGCCGCCTGATGATCCATTCAATAACATGCTAAGGTCAAAGCGTTTGTACCCTACATTCCAATTCCATCCCCAGGTAAACTTTGGGTTAGGGTTACCTATTACCACCATATCTTGCGTATCATAAGAGATCACGCCATCGCCATTGCCATCAAAATATTGATAGGTACCCGGGATGTTGTTAGGGTGGTGTGGTGTAGCATCAATTTGCGCCTGGGTTTGGTAAATACCAAGTACTTTAAATCCGTAAAACATACCAATAGGCTGCCCTACTGTACTGATGTTATACCCATCGTAAAACGCCCCTGTAAGCAAGGAATTCCTGTCGCCATCAATAGCCAGTACTTTATTCCTGTTAAATGATATGTTAAAATTAGTGCTAAAGATTACATCTCCGTATTTATCGCGATAGTTAACGCCAAGTTCTAACCCTTTATTCTCCAGCTTACCAATGTTGGTAATAATGTTTCCGAATCCTGCAACAGCGGGTATCTCAACTTTAAGCAGCATATTGGTGGTTAATTTACGATAGTATTCTGCCGTAAAGTTCACTTTACCATGTAGTATGCTCAAATCCATACCAATATCCAGCTGCCTTGATTGCTCCCATCCCAGGTTAGGATTTGGAAAGGAACCAATAGTAGCACCAGGTACAACCGTACCGGGCGCGGGTTTATTTTCTATAACTGTACCACCCAATACATAATTGCTTGGGTTGATAATTGCCTGTGAGGTATAGTTACCGATGTTGTTGTTACCGGTAATACCATAACTTGCCCTGAATTTCAAGTCGTCCAGCCAATTCATTTTAGGGAAAAAACTTTCCTGCGAAATACGCCAGCCAACAGATGCCGACGGGAAACTACCCCAACGGTTATTGCCGCCAAAACGAGAGCTGGCTTCGCGGTTAAACGCGGCTGTGAACAGGTATTTATCTTTGTATGAGTAGTTAACCCTCGATAAAAAACTTTCGATAGTAAAAGTTGACATGCCGGCGCCGCCACTCAACTGGTTGGCTGCCGAAACATACTCTACCAAGTCGTCGGGAAAATCTGACCCGGTTGCGTTACCCGTATTTAAACTGCTTTTTTGAAAAATATGCCCAACCGTTACCTCCAGTTTATGATCTTTAAATTTAGGCGAGTAGGTTAACAGGTTATCCATACCGTAATTCTGATTGTTGTAGAAGTACTCGCCACCACTTGCAAGGCGCGGAGGCGGGCTGTTAAACCCGGCCAATGTTGATGGTGTAAAATCGTGGTTACGCATATCGTCAATCATCCCGTTAAGGTTGGTACGGAAGCTGAGGTATTTAAAGGGTTTAACTTCGATGTAAGCATTGGCCGTAACATTACTTTTATATTGTTTATGCTGCTCCTCATTAAGGCGTTGTACCGGGTTAGGGAAACCGAAAATATTATCATGCCCGCCTATGTAAGTGTTGTAGCTACCGTCTTCGTTGTATACAGGTTCGCGCGGGTCCATCAGTAAGGCCTGGTCAACAATGTTGCTGCCAAAGCCACCGGCTATAGCATCACTATTTTTCGCCCATGAGTAAGCGCCAGAAAGGTGTAACCCAAAATTCAGAAAGTTATTAGGCCTGCCATCCAGGTTTGCTCTTGCTGTAACGCGGTTAAAACCGGTGTTGATCAGCGATCCATCCTGTTTAAGATAGCCCATGGAAATATATGAGCTTGATTTCTCGGAACCGTTGGTTAACGATACATTATAATCGCTGAATGGTGCGTTTTGATGCAGAATCTCTTTATACCAATCAGTAGATACTTTTGTTTGATCCGGGAACCTGAAATCGGCAGGTATCTCGCTATCTAATGGCTCCCTGTTTTGAAAATATCTGATCTTATCAGAAAATACATCCTTTTGAAATTGCGCGAACTGCTGGCCGTTCAACACGTGGACGCGCCTTGAATCGGGCACGTTTGCAAAACCATTGTTTGTAGTGACAGAAAGTTTAGAACCGTCCTTTTTACCGCTTTTTGTAGTTATTAAAACAACACCATTGGCCCCCCTTGATCCATATACCGATGTAGACGCCGCGTCTTTTAGGATAGTGATACTTTCAATATCGCTTGAGTTTAGCGAGTTGCCCACACTGGTACCCACCGGAAAACCATCAACCACGTACAATGGGTCGCTGTTTGCACCTAATGAACTGTTACCGCGTATCTCTACCTGTAGCTCCTGCCCCGGCTGGCCCGAGGTTTGTTTGGCCACAACGCCAGGCGCCTGCCCCTGCAAAAGCCGCCCCACGTTTGATGCGGGTATGCCTTGAGATTTGGAAAGATCTACCTGAGAAACCGCCGCTGTGATATCGGCCTTGCGTTGCGAGCCATAAGCAAGTACAACCACTTCCTTTAGCCCTTGTGAGGATGCAGACATTTTTATAGCAATGTTAGCATCATCACCTACAACTACTGTTCGTTCGGTATAACCGATGTATCTAAAAATTAGTGTCGTGCCTTTATTGGCGTTTAGTTTAAAACGGCCGTTAGCATCTGTTTGGGTGCCGTTGGTAGTACCTTGTACCGATACAGATACGCCTACCAATGCTTCTGACGATGCGGCATCGGTTACCGCGCCCGATACCGTTGGCGCTGTTTGCGCAAAGGTTGGCAGGTAACATAAAAGCGATAAAGCCAGTATGAGCAGGTGCCTGCCGGTTACAAAAAGTAAAAGTCTTTTTTTCATAATTTTTTGGTTAGTTATTGTTTGGTTAGCTTGTATGTTTTAAATGGATTGTACAGCGATTTTTTACACCATAGGCATGCTAATTATTTTATTGTCGAGTTTATATTTTGAGCATAAAAGCAACGCTGCGGTAGATGCACGGATGCTTTGGTTATTATTGGTTTTCAAAAGTATTTTAATGCAATCTGCCTGAAATACAGGTTTTGATATTTGATTTATATATTTTGATACTTTTTAACGCCTTGTTAAACAGTCGGTTATTTGAATATTTTTAATAGCGACACCTTATAGAGAGAAATTTGGATAAGCAGAGCAGGATGTCAGAAAACACATCATATTTATCAAATGATGTAAAGAAGGATTTAATAACTTGCCGAGATTAGCAGGAAGAAAAACCATGTTACAAACCGGCGGTTTCTTGCCATATTAAAACTTTAAGCGATGAAATTTAACAGGACAAATTTGTTCTCGATATTGATATGCATAATATTCTCTTTGATGTATGGATTTTACCCCGGCACTGCATTTGGCCAGGGTAAACACAAAGCCGCTGATTTGGTTATTACCAATTTTGACAGACAGGGCAACCAGGTAATCCGTTATAGCAATGTAGGCGACGCCATTGACGCGCACGATGGAGAGATAGCCTTGTTTAACGGCACATACTACCTATATGGCACCAGCTACGATTGTGGTTTTGAATGGGGAAACAAGAACGCGCCGTTCTGTGGTTTTAAGGTTTACTCATCAAAAGATATGCTGAACTGGACCGACCAGGGCTTTTTGTTTAATGCAAAAACCAAAGTTTGGCAAACACGCTGTAATGGCAATACTTACGGGTGCTTTAGGCCGCATGTGGTTTTTAACAGTAAAACGCAATTGTACGTGCTATGGGTAAACGTTTATGACAATGTATCAGGTTACCGTGTTTTTACAAGCAAAACGCCCGTGGGCCCGTTCACAGAAGTTGCTGAGCCTAAGCTTGCCGTAAACTCAAACGCGCCTGCTGCAGGTTTAAACAATGGCGACCACGATACTTTTATTGATGATGACGGTACCGCCTACCTTGCTTATACAGACTGGCGCACAAAAGGCACCATTGTAATTGAAAAACTTAGCAGCGACTATTTAACCGGCACAGGCGAAGTTGTGAGATCAGTTACCGACGGGCAAACCGAAGCCCCGGGCATGTTTAAACGAAATGGCATTTACTACGTAGTTTACTCCGACCCTAACTGCGGTTATTGCTCAGGTACTGGCACATCGTATAAAACAGCCAAATCGCCACTCGGGCCATGGTCTGAAGGGAAAAAGATCAGTGATAATTCCTGCGGCGGGCAACCCTCTTTTGTATCAACCATAAAACTTAGCTCGGGCAATGTTTACCTGTTCGGCAGTGACCTATGGAACAACGCCGCCAAGAACGAGGCCTTGGCTAATTATTACTGGGCTCCGCTTACTTTTAATCCCGATGGTTCCATCATCCCCATGACCTGCGACCAGCCTTTTAAAGTTACAGGTAGTAAAGTAGCAAGGATACCTGCTATAGATACAAAAAACAACAGCATCAAAGGCTCATCTGATATAGCAGGCGGACTTAAATGCTCGCAAACATTTTTGGCGGAACGTAGCGGCGTTTTAAAAACGGTTTATTTACCTGCGTATAAAACAGGTAACATTGACGCGGATTTGCAGGTAGCTATTTACCGTGCCGATAACAATGGCAATCCGGATGGTAAAGCACTGGCCAGTAAAACCATCCCGGCAAAGGCAATAGGTTGGTCGGTAAAGCGCCAGGTTGTTCATCCGGCTGTTAGATTAACAAAGGGAGCGGCTTATTGTATTGTGCTTTCTTCGGCCACAAGCGCAGGCGGTTATGGGTTTACTTATAGTATCAACAAAAAAGCTAACCCGCAAATATTATTCGGAAAATTACAAGGAGATTCTTTTGTAGCTGAGAATGACAGGCAATTAAATTTCAAGATCATCGTTACTCCAATAAGGTCGGCAAGCAAATAAAATTCACTTTTTGATATTTTGTTTATACTTTTTGATATTAGCCTTGTTGGTGGGGAAATTGTTGTTATTTTTAATATGTAAACCACTACTATTCAGATATTGCCACCTTTATTTGCCGGCATACCTATTACCAATTATGTGTTAGTAGCATAAATAAAATGATCAATTATTACAAATACTTACCGGTAAGCCGCGAGGACGAGAACTGGGGCCTGTGCGTTTTAAATACGGGCTGCACCCATATCGAGGCTACGGGTTTATATCCTTTTAAAACCCATCCTGCGCATCATTATTTCAATTGGTCAATAGGCAGGGTGTTAAACGAATACCAAATCATTTATATCACTAAAGGAAAAGGCATCTTTGAATCTGACAGTTGCAAGCGGCGCGAGATAAAGGCCGGAACCATCATTATCCTTTTCCCGGGAGAACGGCACCGCTATAAACCCGACAACGAGACCGGATGGGATGAATACTGGATAGGCATGAAGGGCGACATTGTTGACAACCTGGTGAAAAAAAACTTCCTGAGGCCGGACAACCCAAGCATCTATATTGGCTTTCATGAGGGTATATTCAATTTGTTCAATAGCATTATTGAGGTAACCAAAAGGGAAAACACCGGCTACCAGCCGCTTATTTCGGGTGCCGCACTACACCTGATGGGTAATTTTCACTTTATTTTTAAGCAGGAAGCGGTAGAATGTGAAGAGAAAGAAATGATCATTAATAAAGCACGGTTGTTGTTTCGGTCGAACATAACGAACGATTTTTCGCCAGAGCAAGCCGCCGAAGAATTGCAGGTAGGTTACTCTTGGTTCAGAAAAGCTTTTAAAAGTTATACCGGACTTTCACCGGGCCAATACTATATCCAGTTGAAAGTAGAGCGGGCTAAAGAACTTTTAAATAACCCGGAGATCCCGATCAAGCAGATTGCCTACGATCTACGGTTCGACAGCTACTTCTATTTTTCAAAAATGTTTAAAGAGAAAACCGGAATCCCCCCTACTGATTATCGTAAAAGGGCCTTAGGTTCGTCGCTGTGAAGACCCATTAAAAGAACCAGGAACCGAAAGTCTTCGCCTTCGGCCCTTGGTTTCGTGGTTTATGTTTAGAGTGCCCAGTACAACTGCTCATGCAACATGGCTGTTTTATTTCAACAACCCGTTCAGCTTCTTATTTTTATATTCAGTACCCGAGCCGGCCTTATCATACAAAACATTTTCCCATGCGCCATACATTATATTGGGAAATAAAATAAAGCGGTTTCCAAACATCTCTTCATTCTTATTGACGTGTTTCACACGTTCGGACAGATCAGACTTTTCAAAAAAGCTGCTAAAATCGCCAAGATTATCGCCGAGCAAAAGGATGGCATTAAAACGTTTGCTAATTGCCAACCTCCGGCTTTCTTCACGCGAAGTACTATCGGCCAGTAATAATAAATGTGCGCTGTCCGCATCCGGCAGGTCAAACTTACGTAGATTCTTGAGCATCGGTTTATTCTCTACCGGAAAACGATTGGTCACGTAAAATATGGTTACATCTTTTTCCTTCGCGTGGCGTAAGAAACGGGCGGCCGCCGAGACGGTATCGCACTTAACTTTTGCTGTCCATTTTATCCATGTCGAATCGGCATAGGTCCGGCCGGCGGGCTAATCAGTTCCACTTTGTTATCGCGGATCATCACCCCTATTGTTTACGGGCTGATCCCACCGGCTATTGAACCCGCAAATGGATCTGCAGACTAAAATACTCTCCTGCCTTTTGGCAGGGGTTCCAAAAAATCATTAATTAAGCTGAGGGCGGGTAACAAAAAAAGCTGCTACCCTGCACTTTTCGCTTCATGGCTGAATTCCGGGCCAGTTGATTGCCGGCCAAATAAATGAATATAGAAGCGACCAATAGTTTTCTTACTTTTAGATATGATACCCTTGCTTCAGCATTTCGCGCAATATATCAAGCTAAGCGACCAATTAAAGGAGGAGATTACCGGCCGGGTAAAAGAGCAGACCTTTAAAAAAGGGATGCTCATACACGATGCAGGTAAAATATGCACTCAAAGTTATTTTATCCAAAAAGGTATAATGCGCCTGTATTTTGTAAAAGACGGGAAGGAAGTGAGCGATTATTTCGGCGCTGAAGGAGAGTGGGTCAACTCACCGCGGAGCATGATGTTCAGGAAACTGGATCATTACTATATAGATGCCCTGGAAGATTGCGAAGTATTAGTTTTGAGTGTCGCTAACCTGGTTTACCTGTTTGATCATTTCCCCGAAATGGAGCGTTACGCCCGGCTATCTATGGGAAGTATGTTTTATCAGTTTATGGAGCGCGTTACTTCGTTACGCTTTACTACCGCTAAAGATAAATACGAACATTTTTGCCAGGTTTACCACGATATTTATCCCCGTATCCCCTTGGGGATGGTAGCCTCTTACCTGGGTATTACACAAGAAACATTAAGCCGTATCAGAGCGCAAAAATGATTATTTGATATAGATCAAAAGCAATCAGAAAACTAACCGGGATCTTTGAAATATTATTTATCAAAGATAACAGCAATGAAAAAACTTGAAATTGTCCTTTTCTTATTCTTAATTACAACAAGTGCAAATACCTTTGCACAGGAATTGAATACCCCTGGCGTTAACAGCCGGCTTTATCTCGGCACATCTGACAACCAGCCTTTGATCGTCGGTTTTGGCGGCTCGGAGGGCGGAAACGCCTGGGCGAGCAATTATTGGAAACCTACCAGGGATCAGTTCATTGCCAAAGGATATGCTTTTTTAGCATTGGGCTATTTTGGCTGCAAGGGCGCTCCGGATACCCTCGACCGGATCGCTATCGACCAGGTACATAATGCCATTTTGGAGGCTGCAAAAAATCCCAAAATCAACAGGCGAAAGATCGCGATTATCGGCGGTTCAAGAGGTGGCGACATCGCCCTATTGATCGGGAGCTATTACCCCGACATCAAATGCGTAGTCGCCATCGTTCCAAGCCATGTCGCCTTTCCGGGGCATACGGCCAATCTATCTACTTCGGCATGGACCTACCAGGGCAAAGAGCTTCCCTTTGTGCCGGTAAATGAAGAGGCCGTGCCTTTTTTAATGCAGCACAACCTGCGAGGGGCCTTTGAGACGATGCTGAAGGATACCGTTGCAGAACAAAAAGCGCTCATCAAGGTAGAAAATATCAATGGCCCTATATTATTTTTATCGGCGACCAAAGATGAAATATGCCCTTCAACCCTCATGTCTGATAGAATGACGGCAAGGTTAAAAACCTATCACTTTAAATATCATAATGAGCATCTGGTTATAGCTGGCAGTCACTCGGAGCCCTTAAAACATTTTGATGCCGTATTTGCATTTCTAGATAAACACTTTAAATAGTGCTGCATACTTTGTCATTAGCCTATTTGATTCTGCTCACTATATGAACCGAGGAATCATTATTAATTAAAAAAATCAGAATAACCTTAAACCTTATTTGTATTTAGTCTAAATAAATATTAGATTTGCGGCAACAATAAAAAAAGAGCCGGACAGCGGAAACTGTACGGCTCACCCAGCGGAAACTGGGGTGCTCTAAAAACTGATATTTAAAAAGCAATGCAATTTACAAAAAATTTGCTACTGGCATTACTATGTGCTTGTAGTTTTCACACCTACGCCCAAAAGCCTACCTCCTCCCTTACGGGCTTTATTAAAAACAGTTCTGATGAGCCGTTGCCGGGAGCAACCATCAAGCTACAAAGCATCTCTTTAGGTGCTATTTCTGATGAGTCGGGCTATTTTCAATTACGTAATCTTAAACCAGGGCATTATGTTGTGAATATTAGTGCTATTGGCTACAAATCGCAGGTAAAGCAGGTTGATCTTAGAGAGGGGCAAGAACTTACTTTAAAAGTTGCCCTTGATGACAACCAGATTGATATGCAAACCGTGACAGTTACTGGGCGAAGTGCCGTTAAGGAAAGTAACCGGCAAGCATTTAATGTAACCGCTATAGATGCCAAAAAACTCTATAACACGACATTAAACTTAGCAGATGCACTTGATCGCGTTGCGGGTGTCCGTGTTCGCGAATCCGGTGGCGTTGGGTCCAATTCCAACCTGTCTTTAAACGGCTTCTCGGGCAATCATGTGCGGTTTTTTATCGATGGGGTTCCCATGGACAATTTCGGCACATCCTTTCAGATCAATAACATCCCCATTAATATTGCGGAGCGTGTGGAAGTGTATAAAGGTGTTGTGCCGGTGTGGCTCGGATCGGATGCGCTGGGTGGTGCCATTAACATTATTACAGGAGACCGCTACCGGAATTATATTGATGTATCCTATTCCTATGGTTCTTTTAATACACACCGCAGTGTAATTAATGCTGCCGCTACAAGCAAAAGTGGTTTAACTTTTCAGTTGAACGCCTTTCAGAACTATTCAGATAACGATTATAAAGTAAAAGTAGATGCTGCTGACATCAATACCGGTGCTTATGCGCCGGGGGCTATTGTGCGCCGTTTCCATGATCAATATCATAACGAAACACTGATAGCCAATGTAGGCGTGGTGGATAAAAGTTATGCCGATAAATTACTATTCGGCATAACCCTGGGTCAAAACTACAAGGAGATACAAACCGGCGCGAGGATGGTATCTGTATTTGGTGGCTGGAACCGCCGCGGCAACATTGTAATGCCCTCATTAAAATATAAGAAGGTTAACCTGGTCAAGGGGTTAGATGTAACCCTGAATGCCAATTACAACTTAGGTACCGAACAGAATATTGATACCATGAATGTACGTTATGATTGGTTTGGAAACAGTAAACCAAATGGATCTAACGGTGAACGCGCCAGGAGCTTATATAAATATAAAAACAACAATGGTATTGCCACTACAATGTTCAACTACCGCCTGGGCGACCATCAAAGCATAGCGCTTAGCGATGTATTTACAACTTTTAACCGCAAGGGAAGTGATGCGCTGAACCCGGATGTTGCAGACAATGAGCTACCCAAAAAGACACAGAAAAATGTACTGGGCTTAGGTTATACCTATGATGTGAAAGACAAATGGAGTGCATCTGTTTTTGGTAAAGATGTATACCAGCATAATGTGATCGGCAATGCGGCTGGCTCGGCTTCTACCACTAAATTGGGTTACGGTATTGCTGCTACTTACTTTTTAAGCCCCAATATTCAGATTAAGTCATCGTACGAGCTGACCAACAGGATGCCTGAAGCTGAAGAGATTTTTGGAGATGTTGAAAATCAGGAAGGCAACCCAAACCTAAAACCCGAGCAAAGCAACAATGTAAATTTAGGGTTAAGCTATACATTCAACCTCAATGCTAACAACCGGTTCCTTCTGAATGCCAACGCTATTTATCGTCATTCCACCAATTTTATTTACAACCGGCTCAATAACAATCAATCCAAACTGGTGGCAGATAACCGCGATGGTGTGAAAACCGTAGGAGGCGATGCCGAGATCAGGTATTCTTACAAAAACTGGCTTTCTGTTGGTACAACAGTTACGTACCAGCACCTGCAAAATTTGCAAAAATATGAACCCGGCTACACTGGAGTAAGCCCGTTGTATAAAGATCAGATGCCCAACATCCCCTATCTCTTCGGTAATAGTGATGTTTCTGTGTCGCTGCGGGATATTGGCAAGCACGGTAACAATCTTAATATTGGTTATAACCTGCTTTACGTACATGCCTTTTACTTGTATTGGCCCAGCCGGGGCGACAATAAGCTCGATATACCTCAGCAGATCAGCCATGATGTTAACGTAGTGTATAGCATTAATAATGGCCGTTACAACGTTGGCGTGGAGGCGCGCAACCTCACCAATGCTTACCTGTACGATAATTTCAGCCTGCAAAAGCCCGGGCGAGCCTTCTATTTAAACCTCAGATATTTCATTAATAAAATAAACAAATAATTAATCCTTAAATAAATATATACGTATGAAACTAAAAACTACACTTGCAATCCTTTGTGCAGCAGCAACGTTAGCATCGTGCTCAAAGAATAACAATTCAGTCAATCCTGAAAATTCGGGTAATTATATCCTGACGGTTACACCTGCGGCATCTACAGGTGTTGCAGATTATTTACTTACCGCAAGCACCCTGGAAAGCGGCTCTATTTCTACTGCCGGGAATGGCATTGAACAGGATGGCACGTATCGTTATTATGTCACAACCAATAACAAATTCTTCAGTATGCTTTACGGGCAAGGTAACCCGGGAGCTGTAACTGCTTATGATATACAGGGGGGCAAGCTTAACAAATTAACCAACTTCCAGACTGAAACTGTACAGGCATTTACCCCTGTTGACAATGATCTTTTGCTTTTCAAAATTTCGAGGACCCCTACAACTCCGTTATCAAGCTGGTATAAAGTAAATACAAATAGCTTATTGATCACTTCTGAAGGTACTACCAACACGCTGCAATTAGCAGGCAATGGTGAGCTGGCCCACTTTAGCTGGTTAACACAAGTAGGCACAAAAGTTTATGCCCCTTATTTTTGTATTAAAGACAGATCATTTGCCACGGCATATCCGGATAGTACATGGGTAGCCGTGTTCAATTATGCAGATATGAAACTGGAAAAAATAATCAGGGATAACCGTACCAGTTTTATAGGTAAATATTTTACAGATGGCTTAGCCGTAACAGAGAATAACGATGTATACGCATTTTCTCCGGCAGTAGCTTCAGACGGGACAAACATCACCTCAACAAAACCCTCAGCTATTGTCCGCATAAAGGCTGGAACAACAGAGTTTGACCAATCATACCTGTTCAATTTCGAAACAGCCAGCGGTGGTATGAACATTACTAATTGGCTTTACCTGGGCAATAACACATTTATTGTTGGTGCCACTACTAAAGCACAAAAAGATGCCTATGCTGATGGCGTTAATGTGGGCATTGTGAACGTTGTTGATAAAACCTTTACAAAGGTTGCCGGCCTGCCGGCAATTGCTGACATTAACAGCTTAACCACCAACAACTATACGCCTAAAGATGGTAAAACAGGTTATATAGGTGTTAACCTAAAAGATGGTACCAGCTACATTTATAAAATAGATGCAGCTGCGCATACAGCTACCCGCGGGCTTAAAGTAGAAGGTGGCTCTATTACTGCAGTGCAATATTTAAAATAAAAAAATCAACGCATAACGCCCAATAGTAATGCCTAATCAGAACCTGCTATAACTGACTGATAAAGCCATTTAAGCAGTTAAAAGGTCTTTAATAATCGCCATCCGCAAAACAACCCGGATGGCGATTAATTACACTAAACGAGGGCAATTTCGCTATATGCAATAAACGGACAGCAATTTATATGATTACTACATTGTTTTTTCTGCTATTGATCGCTTTTGAACTCTGCTACGTCACTTCAAAGCAAACTAAGATCAATAAACCAGCAAAGTATCTCCGCAAAATAATCGCTAACCCTAAATCAGCCCGTATCGTCGCAGCATTAATATTTGTTTTATCTACAGTATTATTTATAATTCAATTGGGCTGGGTTAGTGGGTTAATTGCCTGCCTTGTGTGTTTAATGGGCGCAGGTAACCTGGTGGTAACGCTGCATCCGTTTCGCTATTTGCGAGGCCCGGCAATAATGGGATTGTTTTTCTTTTTTTTAATTCTTGAATTTATTATCTGAGCTTATGCCGGCAAACAAAAAACACCTTACCAAATCGCCTTGGACAAGGCTTTCTAAGATACTTGCAGGAACTATTGGCGGGTACACCGTAATGATCAGTTTTCATTTATTGCTCAGCAAAATATTTCTGCCACAAAATGTAATTGTAACATCGTTTATTACGGGATATATCCTGTGGGCAATTTTGTTACTGGCAGCTTTTATCGTTTCCAAAGTTTGGAAAGTATGGCTGGCTTATGCCGTACTAACTGCCCTCTTTTCACTCCCTTACCTGATGTTTTGATTTAAATATGGATAATAGAAAATACAATATTTATTTCCACACACATACAATCAGCGGAATTATTATCTGCGCATTGTTATATGTCATTTTTTTTGCCGGCTCATTTGCTTTTTTTAAAGAGGATCTCTCAGCCTGGCAAAAAAACTCCTCTCACACTAATAGTAGGAAGGTTGCATCGAAAAATTTCAATACAGTACTTGATACGCTGGCAAGCCGTCATAAACTACAAGGCCGCGATATAGAGTTTTCTTTACAAAAAAACGAGGTGAGTGCTTATGTATCCATGTCTGCCTCTCATGATACAACGATAAAAAAGAAGGCTGGTAAAAAACCGGCGCATCGCAAAGAGCGCCGTGGACGTGGCAGAGGCGGAGATGACGACTCGGAGTTTTTTACATATAGTTTTGCCAAGAACAAATCTGTAGATTATACGAATGGTTATGATATTGGAGAGTTTTTATACAGGCTACATTTCTTTGCGCAATTAAATGCGGTTCCTATACGCCTGGGAACGCCCTTTGGGTACCTGCTTGCCGGTGTTGTATCATTTCTTTTTCTGTTTGCTTTAATTACAGGCCTGATGGTGCACTGGGAGAAGATCGTCTCCAACTTTTTCACTTTCCGCCCCTGGAGTAAATGGAAGACTGTGTGGACTGACCTGCATACCGCGCTTGGGGTAATTCAATTTCCTTTTCAGTTTGTATTTGCTGTTACGGGTATTGTATTAATTGCAAATGTAGCTTTGCTGGCGCCTTACACAAAATTCCTATATAAGGGAAATACGGAAAAACTCTATCATGAACTGGGGTACAATGACACTACAAAGTATGCATATACCTACCAGCCGCTTAAGCAAACGTTCGACATCAATGAATATGCAAAGCAAGTTGAAAAAAAGTGGAGCCGAAGCGGCATCAGTCTTGTACAGATCAAAAATTTCAACGATGCCAATATGCACCTGGTCATTCAGGGCAAACCAGATCCGGGTGCCGGCTTTTCGGGTACGGGTAAAATTGTTTATCGTGTACGGGATAACAAGGTTCTATATGAAACATCGCCTACCGAACATTCCACTTATGTAGATAAAATTCGGAGCACGATCTATCATCTGCACTTCGGCGATTTTGGCGGCCGCCCGCTACGGATTATTTATTTTATACTTGGCGTGATGGGGTGCCTGGTTATTATTTCCGGTATCCTCATCTGGCTGGTAGCCAGGGATAAAAATAGTGTCCCCGCTAAAAAGCGGGCCTTTAACCTTTGGACCGCAAATATATTCATGGCTTCCTGCCTTAGTATGTTACCGGTTACTGCGTTTACTATGGTTGGCATTTTAATTATGCGTAATCCCGGGCAGGGTGATATTTATCACATGTATTTTTATTCGTGGTTAGTGCTTGGGGTATATTTTATAATCAGGAAGAAGCTGGATGTTACCAACAAACAAAGTTTATGGTTATCGGCTATATTGTGTTTACTCGTCCCTATCATGGATGGCATTATGCGCAATAACTGGTTCTGGAACACTTTTAACCATGGCGCATTTGATATTTTGTTTATCGATTTGCTGTTCCTAACCTTATCAGCAGTTAGCGCGATCGTTTTAGTAAAAATTAAACAGCGGCAGCGGTTAACAGAAGCGCCGCTATAGTTCCCGGTTGTAATATACCTATGTTAGCATTTGCTCTAATTTCAACCATTATTTCAATAACTGGCCGATAAAAAACCCGATAATTAGCGCGGCGGCGATCAACCCATAGCAGATTAGCTGCCGGTTTTGCAGTTCGTTTACGGTTTTTTTAAGGCTATTGATTTCTGTTTCATTAGCCAGCCGCAGATTTTGCAACCGCAGGTTTTGCTGCTGCAACTTGGTGACTGTACTCCCTATCTCGGCCGGCTTTTGCTGCTCTGCCTGGTAGCGCCGGGTAAACCCGCCCTGCTTCAGGAATTTCTCTCCTTTTGGTTTAAGGATTAGTTTCTCCGGCAGCTCATAATCGCCGTGCAGGCCAGACTTGGTGATCAGGCCTTCCCTGGTCAGTATTTGCACCATGGCAAAGGCTGCGGCCTCATCCTGGTCAAAAAGCTCCAGCAATTGCAGCCTCGTCAGGCTGTCCGGGATTCCGAAAGCTTCCAGCACCGCGTCCAACAGTTCGCATTCATATTCGTTCAGATCGGTCATCCCGGCAAAAATAACAATATACACCTTACAGAGGTGCAGCACTTGCAGTCTTGTTTTGTTGCATTGTGAAATGGAACAAACGGAACAAGTGGAACATATTGATAATTAGAATATTAGCATTTTATTTTTTCCGCTCTATCTAAAGTTTATCTTTAACTACTTTGAGTTAATAATCTTATTTACAAATAGTTATATTTTAATAAGTTTTGTTCCACTTTTTGGAAAATGAGACAAAAAATAGTGCGGTCTATCAGCGGAAAATAACGCCTTTTTTAGCCCTGTCTCTTATACACATCT
>NZ_LGEK01000043.1 GCF_001636615.1 Mucilaginibacter sp. L294
AGATGTGTATAAGAGACATGCATAAAGCGGTATATGTCTGAATTAAAAAACCGTTCAGGCTCAGGCTCACTTTCAATAAGCACAATACTCGGCCGGTATTTTTCCCAATTATTTGATTTTAATATGTTGAAATCGAACCCCTCAACATCAATTGACATAAAATCTATTTTAGTACCAGGTAGTAAATGTTTATCCAATATGTTGCACAACGGTTGGGTCTCAATATTAACAACTTGTTCAACCTGATGATTATACTTTTCAGTTAATATATTAGCCTGGCTTTCTAAAAATGTATTCAATGCCTTTTCTTTAAAGATATAAAACGGTAGGGTTTCCGTTGTATCAGAGACCGGGATCTCTAAATTTATATCATTCGGCCTAAGCTGGTTAAACTGCTCCATGCTGCCTGGTGTAGCATCAATATTTATACCGTTCCATCCTAATTTGTAAAACTTATACGTGTTTGAAAACCGTAATGGGTGATGCGCCCCTACATCGATAAAAAAGCCATTTAATTTCCCGTGAAATATCCTAAATAAAAGAACATCCTCGCCCTCCTGTGAATAGCATTCGTTTAAATGTATACTCGGCCTATGGTATTTAAGCCATTTGCGTAAAAGTGTTCTTAATCCCATACGGGGCAAAAGTCGTTTAATTTTACCAAACAAAAAAACCGGCACTGATGGGTGCCCGACTTTCTAACCTATTATATAAACCTAATTATAAAGAGACAAATAAAGATGCAGGGATAAGCAAAATGACTTAATCCAACGCAATCAACCTACCAATTATTAAACCAGCTTTCTAACCTTAGTATCGGGGGTTAATTTAGAGCCATCCATCCCGGTAATAAGGTTAAGGCCCGGTGTTTTACCTGCCTCAATGGTTCCCTTTTCATCATCAACACCTAAAAATTGCGCGCCGTTAATGGTGCCCCATTTTAACAAGGTATCAATACCGATGGAAGGGAAGTGCTGTTGTATAGTACGCATTTCGCTTAAAATACAAAGTTTATTATTCGAGGCGAGGCTATCAGTACCCAAAGTAATGTTAAGCCCCTGGTTTATAAAAAGCTCTATTTTGGGTAACCGTTTTTCTATATAGATGTTGGCATTGGGGCAAAAGCACCAGTTTACCTTACGATCGAACCGTTTAATAAAATAAATGTCCTTTAGGTTGGTACAGGTATTATGTACCAGTAAAACTTTTTGCCTGTTGGTTAGCAATGGAATGATAGATTGTAAAGAGTTACGCGCCTGCGGCCTGAAGTAACCAATATCAACCCCTAAATGCTTATATAAATCAATAAACCCGCCTAATTTGTAACGGTAAAACTTATTCTCGTCCTCGCACTCCTGGTTATGGATACTTAACAGGTTGGTGCCGGTATCGCAATGCTGTTTGATCAGCTTAAATAATTCTTTTGATACTGAATAAGGGGCGTGCGCGGTTATTGATGTTGATTGTGGCTTAAACTCTTCGGCTGTTGCAAGCGCTTTTTGAAAAAGCTCATTTGCGTTATCCGGCAAAAAACCTAATATCTCAATAAACGTATGGTAATATAACTTGCTTTTTTCTTTGATAGATGCAGTGACGCTGTTGTTAGAGATATCGCCCACCGCTACTATGCCATTATTGTACATTTCCTGGTCGGCGGCCTGTGCCGCTGCCAATATTTCGCTTTGGTCGGCAGTTCTGGAAGACATGATATCTTTTATAAAACTGATTAGCCCGCCACCGGCAACTATTTTATCTTTCATGTGCGAAAGCTCGGTGTGGCAGTGCGTGTTTATAAAGCCGGGGACAATTATTCCGCTTACGGTTTCGATGGGTGTTTGGGTTGGTGGGGCCTTGTCGTCGGTAACTGATATGATCTTTCCAGAGTCATCTACAGTAACAATTCCATTCTTTACAGGATCGGCACAAACAGGGTAAACGTAATCGGCTTTAAAACTTTTCATTAAATATAACTTAGCATCAGCAATGTTTTTTTTAAATCCAACCCCTCATTATTACAATTAACTTTTAGTTATTGTTTTTAATGTTAGAAAAGAATGACTTTAAAAAAAGAACAGAATTTTTAAATTTAAGTACTTTTGCATTGTGAACAACAAAAAAGATAAAATTGATATCCGCAGCTTAAGCCTCGAAGCAATAAAGCAGCATTTCATCGATATGGATGAAAAAGGCTTTAGGGCTAAGCAGGTTTATGAATGGCTTTGGGAAAAATCATGCATCTCTTTTGATGAAATGAGCAATATTTCAAAAGAACTTCGTACTAAACTTGATGAAAAATTCGTAATCAACAACGTTAAAATAAATACTTCACAGGTTAGTGCTGATAAAACTATAAAAAATTCTTTTATATTACATGATACTCACTTAATTGAGGGTGTTTTAATTCCAACAACCGAAAGAATGACGGCTTGCGTATCGTCGCAAGTGGGTTGCAGCCTTACCTGCAAATTTTGCGCTACCGGTTATATGGAACGCAAGCGCAACCTAAACCCGGATGAGATATATGACCAGGTGGTGCTGATAGATAAACAGGCACGCGAAAATTACGGCATCCCTTTATCAAATATTGTGTATATGGGCATGGGCGAGCCTTTGCTAAATTATGCCAATGTAATGAAGTCTATTGAGCGAATTACTGCCGAAGATGGGCTTAACATGTCGCCAAAGCGTATTACAGTATCAACCGCAGGTATTGCCAAAATGATCCGTAAACTGGGCGACGACCAGGTTAAATTTAACCTGGCGCTATCCCTGCATGCCGCTAACGACGAGAAACGTAACGCTATAATGCCTATAAACGAGCAAAACTCGTTGAAAGCCTTAGCCGATGCTTTAAAATATTACTACGCCAAAACCAAAAATGCTGTAACATACGAGTACATTATTTTTGACGGCGTAAACGATAATATACAGGATGCTATAGAGCTGGCACGCTTTTGCAAGCACCTGCCTTGTAAAGTTAATATTATTGAGTATAACCCCATATCAATGGCGAGCTTTATCAATGCCGGCGAGGACAAGGTAGAAGCTTTTGCCGATTACCTGCGCAGCCAGGGCATAAACACTAACCTGCGCCGCAGCCGTGGTAAAGATATTGACGCCGCTTGCGGCCAATTAGCCATCAACGAGAAAGAAAAGGAAAAAGAAGGCGTTACAGAATAAAACCTTTATTAAATATATTGGTGAGCAAACTCACTCCTGCGCCCCTCTCTGCTGTGCAAAGAGGGGGTTTCTTTTTTTCGCTCTTTCAGCTTACGAGATGAGGTCGGCAAGCGATGTCGGGTGAGTAAACTATTGGGCTATTCAATAATTTCTATTTACCTTAAACCCATGCAAGCCCTCCGCACTTACCTGGCCGATTTTGTTTCGCTGATATTTCCGCAGCTTTGCCCGGCCTGCCGCGCCAGTCTGGTGGCCAATGAAGATATACTGTGTACCGATTGCCTCTACAACCTGCCGTTCACAAACTTTCATCAACAGCCTGATAATATTGTTGCCCGCCAATTTTGGGGCAAACTAAACATTGAGGGTGCTTACGCTTTGTATTATTTTAATAAGGGCGGTAAGGTGCAAAATATGGTACACCAGTTTAAGTACAACGGCATGCAACGCATTGGTAATTTGCTGGGCAATATAGCAGGCAAACAACTAATGCAAAACCCGGTGTTTAGCACGGTTGATTATATTATCCCGGTGCCGCTTCATCAAAGGCGTTTAAAAACACGGGGTTATAACCAAAGCGCCTGTTTTGCTGAGGGTTTGGCAGATCAATTAAGTGGGATTGTTGAATTAAATAATCTGATACGTACTGTAGCCACCAAAACGCAAACGCATAAATCGCGCTTTGCCAGGTTCCAGAACATGCAGGAAGTATTTGTTGTTGCAAGCCCCCAAAATTTAGAGAATAAACATGTTTTGCTGGTTGATGATATCATCACCACCGGGTCTACACTTGAAGCCTGCGGAATAGAATTGCTTAAAGTACCGGGATTAAAGTTGAGTATTGCTACTATAGCGTATGCGGAGTAAACGCCATTAAAGGATTTTGATTTGCTTGTTGATGGTTCGACAAGCTCACCATGACACGTTTGTTTTAGACAACCACTCACCGAATCAACTACTCACCATTCGCCAACTATTGCTTCTGATACCTGCTCAGTTTTTCAAAAAGGGTGGTTGGGTCAAATGGTTTCAGGATGTAATCGTTCATACCGGCATCTTCAATCTGGCCCATTTGATTGCTCAGCATTGATGCGGTTAATGCAATAATAGGTAGCTTTTGGAAATAAGCATCGGTTTTAGAGCGGATGATACCGGCTGCTTCCAGCCCGCCCATAACAGGCATATGGATATCCATCAATACAACATCAAAGTTTTTGTTCGCATCAAGCTTATTAATGGCTTCTTGTCCATTTTCAGCAAAATCAGCGGTAGCGCCCCATTTTTTAAGCACCTTATTAATAAGCAGCCTGTTTATCTGGTTATCATCAACTACCAACACATTAATATTTAATCCTGTATCCACTTTGTTATTATTATTAATTGCATGGCCAACCACTTTGTTAAAAGTAATTGTAAACCAGAATGTTGAACCTTCGCCAAGCACACTATCAACGTTTATACGCGAGTCGTGCAGTTCAATTAAACGCTTGCTAATGGCTAAACCTAAACCTGTGCCTCCGTAATTACGGGTAGTATCGGCTTCGGCTTGCTTAAACGATTCAAATATGGTGTTTAATTTGTTCTCGGCAATGCCAATCCCGGTATCTGACACACCAAAACGTATACGTACGGTGTCATCATTTTGTTCAATTACCTTCAAATCGATGTTTACACCGCCCTGGCTGGTAAATTTAACAGAATTACTTACCAAATTCAATAAAATTTGAACAAGCCTTGCCCTATCGCCAATAACAACGGTTGGAATATCCTCGTCAACACTTTGCGTAAGGTATATATGTTTCTCCTGAGCCTTGTATTTCATCGAGCCTATAATGCTCTGTATCATCTCGCGGATATCTATTCGGGCTTTCTCCAGGTCGATGTTACCTGTCTCAATTTTTGTAAAATCAAGCACATCGTTTATCAGGGTCATTAAATTCTCGGCCGAGAATTTAAGTACACTGAGGTTCTCTTTCTGCGCTTCTAAAGGGTTATCATCCAACAGCAGGTGCGACATGCCAATAACCGCGTTTAACGGTGTACGGATCTCGTGGCTCATCACGCTGATGAACATATCTTTGGCGCGGCTTAGCTGCAATGCTTCCTCTTTGGCAGATATCAGCTCAATTTCCGCCTTCTTTTTGGCGGTGATATCAATAATGGTTTCGATGTATTTATCCACCTTACCGTTATCGCCCATAATTACCGAGTTGATCACCGAGATCCACAAGGGTTGCCCATCCTTACGGTATATGAGCAGGTCAACCTCAAACGATTGCTTTTTCTCTGATAGCTCACGCGCCTTTTGTATAATGGCTACATCGGTCAACTCGCCTTTAAGTGAATCGCCCAGGTGTTTATCTTTTACATCATTTAAACTGTAGCCGGTAATTTGCTCAAATGCATTATTTACCCATTCCACCTTGCCATCACTATCATTAATAACAACCCCGCTGGTGGTTTTGCTGGCTACAAGCGATAACATGGTTAACTCTTCTTCCGCTTTTTTGCGCCCGGTAATATCAACCATCACGCCTATCTGCCGTTCAACACTACCCACCTCGTTAAACAGCGGGCTATTTGAGATGAATACCCAGGCGGTAGACCCGTCTTTCTTGTAGATCTTTATCTCTATCTCATACGGCTTGTTTTCTTTAACTGCTTGTACCGCACTTTCAAAAACGGCATGGTCAGTTTCTTCCCCTATCAGTTTTTTGCCAACGGTTTGGCCTTTTAATTCTTCAAAAGAGTATCCGATAATGCGCTCCATAGCCTCGTTCATCCACATAATGCCGCCCTTGTCATCACGTATCATAATACCGCTTGGTGATTTACGCGCAGCAAACGATAGTATTTCTACATCCTGCTCGGCCTGTTTACGCTTGGTGATATCAATAATAATGCGGATAGATTTTTCTATGGCACCATCAGCAGTAAAGGTCATAGAGTTTGTTACCGAGATCCATAAGGGCCGGCCATCTTTACTCACCATTGAAAGTTCAACCTCGTACGATTGGTTGTTCTTTCGTGCCTCTATCAGCATCTGCTCGGCATCGGCATCTTTGGGCTTGCCTTTTAAAACCTCGCCTAAAAACTTGCCGGCAACATCCTCTGGTTTATAGCCGGTAATGTTTACAAAGGCATCGTTTACCCAAACCACCTCGTCATTAGCATTACTAATAACAACGCCGTTTTTTATTTTACTGGCTACCAGCGATAATTGTTTGGTTTCGTTTATCAGTTCTTGCTGAAAGGTGGTGTCGCGGCCGCTGGCATACCACTTGCCTGCACGGTTAATGGCTGTCCAGCTGATGTGTTTTAGCTCACCGGTTCGGGTTACTGTTTCGGTTTCCAGTTCAAAAGGTTTTTGCGATTTGATGGCCTCTTCAATTAGCGGCACATATTGTTCGCGGTTACGGCCGGCAACAAAATCCCATAATGATTTGCCGATGGCCTGCCCGGGGGTATACCCCAAAATAGCTTCAACAGAATCATTAATAGTTTCTATGTTTGAATCGGCCCCGGCAATAAAATGGATCTCGGACGAGCTGTTGAACAGGTTAGAAAACTCTTTGTGTACATCCAGGCTTTTTTCAAGTTCCTTTTTTTGCTTACGCAGCGTAAGGTGCGACATCACCTCGTCTGCCAGTGTGCGCAGGGCATCCCGCTGCTCATGGGTGAGCTTACGCGGTATCAGGTCAATTACACAAAGCGAGCCCAGGCGGTAACCATCAGGGTCAATCAGCGGCGCTCCGGCGTAAAATCTTACGCCGTCCGTAGTGTCAACAAAAGGGTTGCTTTTAAGCTCTTCGTTCAGTAAAGCATCCGGCACCTCAAAAATCTGGTCGCCTTGTATGGTGTAATTACAAAACGCCTCGTTACGGGGTGTTTCAGAAATATCAATCCCTATTTTTGATTTAAACCACTGCTTATGGTCGTCTATCAGGGTTATTAAGGCAATGGGCGCCTGGCATATATAGGATGCCAGGCGGGTTATAGCATCGTACTCTTTCTCGGGCAACGTATCAAGTACGTCGTATGAATTTAGTGCATGCAGGCGCCTATTTTCAATATCCAAAGAGTTTTCCTGCTTTATCCCCATCTATAATTACACATCTTTATCCCTATACAACGGGAAATCTTCCATCAACTTATGTACCTTTTTACGGATTTTTTTGATAGAAGTTTCGTTTTCCGGATCAATTAATACCGCATCTATCAGGTCGACAATAGTTTCCATATGTTTCTCTTTTAAACCACGTGTAGTAATAGCGGCCGTACCAACACGTATACCCGATGTTACAAATGGCGATTTATCATCATAAGGCACCATATTTTTGTTCACGGTGATATCTGCAGTAACCAATACGTTCTCGGCAACTTTACCGGTTATGTTTTTATTGCGCAGATCAATCAGCATTAAATGGTTATCGGTACCGCCCGATATGATATCATACCCCCTGTCAACAAATGCTTTTGCCATAGCTGCAGCATTTAATTTTACCTGGGCAATATATTTCATGTAGCCATCGGTCAAAGCTTCGCCAAAGGCAATTGCCTTTGCAGCAATGATATGCTCAAGCGGGCCACCCTGTGTACCCGGGAAAACAGCCATATCTAACAAGGCCGACATCATCTTAACCTCGCCTTTTGGTGTTTTTAAGCCCCATGGGTTTGCAAAATCTTTACCCAAAAGAATAAGGCCGCCACGTGGGCCGCGTAATGTTTTATGTGTAGTGGTAGTAACAATGTGGCAATGCGGCAGTGGGTCTGTTAATAAACCACGGGCAATTAAACCTGCCGGGTGGCTTATATCTGCCAGTACCAAAGCACCAACTTTATCGGCCACTTTGCGGATAAAGGCGTAATCCCAATCGCGCGAGTATGCCGAAGCGCCGCAGATGATCAGTTTTGGCTTTTCTGCTAAAGCAACTTTCTCAAGTTGTTTATAGTCAATAAGCCCGGTTTCTTTTACAACACCATAAAAATGCGGCTCGTAAAGTTTACCTGAAAAGTTTACCGGCGAGCCATGTGTTAAGTGGCCACCATGTGACAGATCAAATCCTAATATTTTATCGCCTGGGTTTAATACGGCAAGCATTACCGCGGCATTTGCCTGCGCACCACTGTGTGGCTGCACGTTTGCCCATTCGGCATTAAACAATTGTTTGGCACGCTCAATAGCAATGGTTTCAATTTCATCAACAACCTCGCAACCGCCATAATAGCGTTTGCCCGGTAAGCCTTCGGCGTATTTATTGGTTGCAACAGAACCTGCTGCTTCCATTACCTGCTTGCTTACAAAGTTTTCTGATGCAATAAGCTCAATTCCTTCTTCCTGGCGTTGCTGCTCTTCGTCTAACAGCTTGAATATTAATTTGTCTCTTTTCATTGTTGTGTGTAAAACGGTGCTAATTTAGATATTAAGATTAGATTTGAGATGTGAGATTTAAGATTTGAGATAAAAAACACACGTTCGAGCTTACAAATTGTTACATTTCCGCAGCTCATCTCATATCTCACGTCTAATAGCTCATATCTCCCTCGGGCTTATCCAAAAATTATTATAGCCCAATCCTATCGTTATATCTATCATTTCCTGCTGAAGCATCTCCAGCACGGCTAAAAAATTATATACAAAGTGTACCTTGTTCTCGCTGTTACCGGCAATGTTCTTAAAGTCCATTTTTTTGTTAATCGCAAGCAGATGTTGTATAGCTTCCTTTTGCTTCTCGATGGTATAAGGGTATTGCACAACGGTATGGTGCACCTCTTCGGTGCGGGTCATGTACTGGCGCATCATGCGGTTATACACCATCATTAACTTATACAGATTTAGCTCGGATAACTCCTCGCCGGGCACGGCAACTTTTTCTACCTGCTCCAGGTCGGCTTTGATGTTACCGCGTTTCTCCTGTTTAAAACGTTCATCCTCATAAGGGCGCAACTCGTCGCAAAGCACCTTGAATTTTTTATACTCGATAAGTTTACGGATCAGCCCCTCTTTGGTGTCCATCTCGTTTTCCTCTTCGCCGGCATTATAGCGTGGCAGCAGCATTTTGGCCTTGATGCGCATTAAAGTGGCGGCAACAAAAATAAACTCGCTGGCCAGTTCCATGTTCAGCACCGTCATCTGGTGTATGTAATGCAGGAAATCGTCGGTTATTTTGGCGATGGGGATATCATGTATATCAAGCTCGTCGCGCTCGATAAAAAACAGCAAAAGATCAAAAGGACCTTCAAACTGCGATAACTTTATGGAGAACCCATCTTCGGTCATGTGCCAAAAATACAGCTATTTACGATTTAAAAAATTATAAATTAACAAAAGTAAAACAATAATTACCTTTAATATATTCCAATTATTAGTAATTAAATAGCTTACTTTGTAGGTTATAACAGAGTGAATATCATACATGCAGGTAACCGCCGGTGATTTTTTAAAACGCATCAACAATCCATCTGATTTAAAGCAATTTAAAGAGGATGACCTTGAGCAAATTTGCAACGAACTACGCCAATACATTATTGATGTAGTATCGGTAAACGGGGGGCATTTTGCGGCCAGCCTGGGTACCGTAGAGCTTACCGTTGCCCTTCAATACGTATTAAATACCCCTTACGACCAATTGGTTTGGGACGTTGGCCACCAGGCTTACGGCCACAAAATACTTACCGGCCGCCGGGAAAACTTTCATACCAACCGAGTTTATCAAGGTTTAAGCGGGTTCCCAAAACGCACCGAGAGTATATTTGATACTTTTGGCGTAGGCCACTCTTCTACCTCTATATCCGCCGCTTTGGGTATGGCTGTGGCATCGCAATACAAAGGCGAAACCGACCGCCAGCACGTTGCCGTTATTGGCGATGGCGCCATGACCGCCGGCCTGGCTTTTGAAGCATTGAACCACGCCGGGATAGAAAACTCTAACATTTTGGTGATACTGAACGACAATAACATGTCGATAGACCCTAATGTTGGCGCACTGAAAGAGTACTTAACAGACATCACCACTTCAAAACCTTATAACCGTTTCCGCGATGATATTGCGACCGTTCTGACCAAGATATCATCAATGGGGCCGGATGCTTTTAAAATTGCCAAAAAGATAGAGAAAAGCATAAAGGGCACCTTGCTTAAACGCAGCAACTTTTTTGAAGCGCTTAAATTCAGGTATTTTGGCCCGGTTGACGGCCACGATGTAAAACACCTGGTTAAGTTACTACAGGACCTGCGCGATATACCAGGCCCTAAACTGCTACACTGTGTTACCGTAAAAGGTAAGGGTTATGCCCTGGCCGAAAAAGACCAGACCAAATGGCATGCGCCCGGCTTGTTTGATAAAATAACCGGCGAAATAAAGAAGACCAAACACGATAAGCCACAGCCGCCTAAATATCAGGATGTTTTTGGCCATACCATTATTGAACTTGCCGAGCAAAACTCAAAAATAATGGGCATTACGCCGGCCATGCCATCGGGTTGCTCATTGAACCTGATGATGAAGGCTATGCCTAACCGCGCCTTTGATGTGGGTATTGCCGAGCAGCATGCCGTAACATTCAGCGCGGGTTTAGCTACACAGGGCTTAGTGCCCTTCTGTAACATATACTCCAGCTTTATGCAGCGGGCTTATGACCAGGTGATACATGATGTAGCCATACAAAAACTTAATGTTGTTTTTTGCCTTGACCGTGCCGGTTTTGCCGGTGCCGATGGCGCAACACACCATGGCGCCTATGATCTTGCTTACATGCGCTTTATCCCTAACATGACGGTATCTGCCCCTATGAATGAGGAAGAACTACGTAACCTGATGTACACCGCGCAGCTGGACAATATGGGGCCATTTGTAATACGCTACCCGCGTGGTAATGGTGTTATGGTTGATTGGCAACGCCCTATGAAAGCCATCCCGGTTGGTAAAGGCCGTACCGTATGCGATGGCGAGGAGGTTGCTGTTTTATCTATCGGCACTATTGGTAACGAAGCTGTAAAAGCTATTGCTAACCTAAATGCCGAGGGTTACTATCCGGCCCATTACGATCTGCGATTTGTAAAACCGCTTGATGAGGCTTTACTGCACGAAGTATTCAAAAAATTCAACCATGTTATTACGGTTGAGGATGGTTGCCTTGAAGGCGGCATGGGCAGCGCGGTATTAGAATTTATGGCCGATAATAAATACCAGGCAGATGTTGTACGCTTAGGCATCCCCGATAAATTTATTGAGCACGGCGACCAGCCCGAACTTTGGGCCGAATGTGGTTATGATGCAGCTGGCATTGCTGCCGAAATAAAAAAACACGCTATAAAAAGGGATAACACGCATATTATAGCGTCATAATATAAGATTACACTTTGCAAAAAACGCCCTTTATTGTTTTAATAAAGGGCGTTTTTTGCATTAACTTATTGATACAATCCTGTTACAGTAAGCGCTCTTAGCAATTGAATTAAGCAATGTTTGTTCCATTTTGAAATGGAACAAACGGAACAAATAGAACATGTTGATAATCAGCTTTTTAATACTGACAAAATCTTGTCAGTATCTCAACAAATACTTCATCATTACTACTTAATAAACTCATATACAGCAGTTTATTAAAATGCGATTTTTGTTCCACTTTTGGGAAACGGAACAAGAACCATTAACGGAAATAACAACAAAACAACGGCTTTCATTCGACTTTTTTCGCCCTCAGTCCGGCCTTTTTGGGATACCAATAAGCGAAAATGAACATATAGCTACTTTATCATAATATATTGATATATAGCTAATTGACAAATTAAAGCTTTTTCCATTTTGTTCTGAATGGGACGGCGTTTTTTTGACAAACGTGAGCTGAAAATTTACGATATCCTTATCACGCTTGTTTATACATAATGCGTTTAGCAATTGAAATATCAGGCATACTAAGCCCCCCTCTTAAGAAGGGGAACCCGCCTACCTTCCTGTTTGTCAATAGCTAAACAAGTTATAGATACAAAATTTTACTTGCCTGGTGCAGCGGGCGGTGGTGGTGGCAACGCCTTACGCGGTATCATGTCCTGCCTTTCGGATGTATTGTAAACAAAAGATGCTACAATAGTGGCCGCTTGCTTAAGGTCGTCTTCACTTAAACGATCATAAGTATCCTGGTTGCTGTGATGGGTACGTGTACCGTAGTCCATAGAATCCTGGATGAACTGGAAGCCCGGCAGGCCAACCGCGTCAAACGCCAGGTGATCGGTGCCGCCTGTGTTATTTACGGTAACCGTTGTGGCGCCAAGGTCTTTGAACGGCGCTAACCAAGCCTGGAAGATAGGTCCTGCCGCGCTATCGCCCTGCAGGTATATCCCGCGGATCTTACCGGTACCGTTATCAAGGTTGTAGTAAGCATCAAGCGTTTTTTGCTCGGGTTTTAGCTGCATGGTTTTAGGGTCGCCAAAGTGTGCGGCCACATACCCGCGCGAGCCAAATAGGCCCTGCTCTTCACTGCTCCATAAAGCAATACGAATGGTACGTTTTGGTTTATAGCCAATAGTTTTTAAAATACGCATAGCCTCCATCATTACTGCGCTGCCGGCAGCATTATCTGTTGCACCGGTTGCGCCATGCCATGAATCCAGGTGGCCACCTATCATAATAACCTGCTCTTTTAGTTTTTTATCGGTACCGGGTATTTCGGCAACAACGTTATACCCCTGCAGATCTGAAGTAAAGAACTGTGTTTTGATATCAGCCTCCAACGCTACCTTTTGCCCGGCTTTTACTAAACGCAAAATGCGCAAAAAGTCTTCGCCGCTGGTTTCCAGTTCGGGCGAAACAGCTTTGGCAGTATCCGCGTATGATGCACCGTTGGTGGTAAACACAGTACCATCAGTACCGCGGCCCTGGCTTAGTACCAGGCCAACTTTTTCATTAACCAAAAACTGGCTGATAGCGCCACGCAGTGTTATAGCTTTTCTACGGGCCAGCATTTGCGGGCTGTTAGGGTCAAAGGCGCTTCTGCGCTGGCCGCCTGCCTGTGGTTTAGCTGCTGCCATTTCGGCTAATTGCTCGTCGGTGTAACGCTCAAGATCCGGCTTGGCCGAACGCTTTAAAGTGTTTTGTGTATCAAAAATTACAATTTTACCGGCAAGTTTGCCTTTGTATTTATCCAGTTCGGCAACGCTATCGGCTTTTACCAAAACCACATCGCCTTTTATGGTGCCATTGGTACCGGGTGTCCAGGCTTTAGGGATGGCGATGATAGCATGGTAATAAGGTACGGTAATAGCAGCATAGTTTTTTTGAACTTCCCAGCCTTTGCCAAACTTGCCCCATGGCTCCGTTTTAGCGTTTACCATTCCCCAGGTTTTTAGCTGGTTAACGGCCCAATCCTGTGCGCGTTTTAACCCCGGCGACCCGGCTAAACGCGGCCCGGCAACATCGGTTAAATAAAAAGCGGTTTGCATTACCTGCGAGTGGTTCAGGCCCTCTTCTCGAATTTTTTGAACCGCGGCCTGGTCAACAGTTTCCTGCGCAAGGGCAGTACCTGCTAAGCCGGTGATGGCCATACACGTGTAAAGTAATTTTAATTTCATAATGAGTCAGTTAGTTAGCACAAACATATCTAATTAGAACTGCAAATTTCTTAAGTGCGATTTAACAAAGCTGTTACGCGTAATAATTAAGTTTGAGTTATATTGAATTAACCCTAACGGCGATTTACAGAGCATGCCCTGGAAGATGCGCCAGTTCAGTATTATCAGATAATGATGGCAACATCATCCGTTTTGAGGAAGGTGTATGGGTTGAAAATATGGTTAGTTAATCAGCAGCTTATACCCCCTGCCGTGCACATTAATGATCTCTACCGAAGGGTCTTCTTTTAAGTACTTACGTATCTTACTCAAAAAAACGTCCATACTACGGCCGTTAAAGTAATTATCATCATGCCATATATTAAGCAAAGCTTCTTCGCGGGTTAACACCTCATTTTTTTTGATGCATAGTAAACGCAGCAACTCGGCCTCTTTAGTTGACAGCTTTTGCAATACATCGCCGTGAGTGATCAGTTGAGAGGTATAATCAAAACTGTAGATCCCCAGCTTAAATTGTGATGGTTTATCATCGCCCTTTTTCTCAGTAGTGTCAGATCTTTTTAACAGGGCGTTTATTCTGAGCAGAAGCTCTTCAATACGAAATGGTTTGGTGATATAATCGTCGCCGCCAAGGTTAAACGCCATGGTTTTATCCTCTATCATGGCTTTGGCGGTTGCAAAAATAATAGGCACCGTTCCGTTTATCTTGCGAATCTCTTTCCCTAAGGTAAAGCCATCCTTTTTGGGCATCATTACATCCAATATCAGTAAATCGTACTGTTGTTTGGTAAATGCGCGCAGGCCTTCATCGCCATCTTTACAAAGCGTAACATCAAATTTCCCTTTCAGCTGCAGGTAATCCTGCAACAGCAGGCCCAGGTTTGGGTCGTCCTCAACGAGTAATATCTTCTTCATAATTGTGACCGGATGTCGGGAAGACCGAAAGTCCGTAAGATTATTTTATGCTTTGTATGCTTTTCCGGGCTTTACCGACCTTCGGGCTTCCGGATTAATATTATGCAATCGGAAATTTCAGCTCAAACTCCGAGCCTTTATCTTTTTCAGACCTAACGCCTATAATGCCATCAAGCCTTTTTACTATGGTGTTTACATAGCTTAAGCCAAGGCCAAAGCCCTTAACATCGTGCAGGTTTCCGGTTGGTATACGGTAAAACTGTTCAAATATTTTTGCCTGCTGGTCGCGGCTCATCCCTATTCCCTTATCAGCAACACGTATTACCACGTGCCCGTTTTTGTTTAACGTGCTTATGGCTATCTCTGGTGTATTGGCGCTGTATTTTATCGCATTATCTATCAGGTTGAACATTACATTACTAAAATGCAGTTCATCTGCCTGTACTACCGGGTGTTCCGCATCAAGGCTAAGGGTGATAGCTGCATGGTACTTTTGCATTTTAAGCGCCATGCTATCCAGCACAATGGTAATCATTTCATTTACATCAAGCGGCTTTTTATCCAGCTTAAAATCGTTCTTCTCTATGCGGGCAATGTTCAGCACACGTTCTATATGGCTGCCCAGGCGTACATTCTCTTCATAAATAACATTGGCCAGGCGTGCAACACGGGTTTTGTCTTCGGCTATTTCTTCATCTTTTAAAGCCTCACTGGCTATCATGATGGTTGATACCGGTGTTTTAAACTCATGTGTCATGTTATTAATGAAATCTATCTTCATTTCAGAGATCTTCTTTTGCTTCAGGATGGAGAAGATGGTATAACCAAAGCAAAATATCAGCACAAACAACAAACCGCCGGTAGTACCTATGGTAGCCGTCATGTTACCTAATATAAATGAGCTTTTTTGCGGGAAGGCGATCTTTATCTTACCGGGGTCGTTGATCACCTCGTTACTAAAAATAGCCCTTTGATAGGTGTTGGCGGCAATAAACTCAGGCTTGGCGCCCTTGGTATCCATCGCGCTCGAGAAGATCAGCGAATCGCTGTTGGCGGTGCTTACCTCATAGCTAAAAGGCAGGAATATCCCACGGTTATGCAATTCGGATCGCAGTAAAGTATCAATCCAGATACTGTTTAAGCGCTTCACAAGCGGCTCGTCAGATTTTCGGTACTCCTCGGCCAGGTTTTCAATTATATTTGGTTTTCTAACATTCTGCGGGGCGTTCTCCAGCGAATCGGCCTCCAGCATTTTTTTCACCTGTTTAAACTGCCTCTCTTTTTGTAACCGCTGTTGCTCCTGCACCCATAATGGGTTTAGGTTAGCTACAGATATGATCTGCCTGCCAAATTGCGGGTCTACGTAAGTGTACCGCAGGGTATCATACTTATGCAGCCTTTGCTTAAAGGGGCGTGGTGCCGTTTTTACTATCTCGGGGATAAAGCGGCCATGCACCTCACCAAATTCGTCGGTATATTCTTCAATACGGATACGCAGGTTAACCGAACCCTGTTGTACTAAAGATGCCAATTCATCATCCATCTTTTTATGCATGATCATTCGCTTCAGGCTATCGCGCAGCATAGCCAGCTTACGCTCGCGGCGGGTTTGCTTTTTCCTGATAAAAGTAGGGTCATCAATAATCCTTTTATTGCCGTTGATGCTTATCTCGGTTTTCTTATCTGCAATATCGATTGATTTTAAATTGTAGATGTGCGATTCCTGCGATTTGGTATTCAAAAAGTTAAGGGCATCCTGCTTGGTAACTTTTGCTACTACGTTGTTTAATGCCTCGTTAACCGACCGGTTAAAAAGCTCGGATTGCATTTGGTATGATTGCCGCAAAAAATATAATTGCATAACCACCACCCCCAAAAGGGCAAAACCCATTAAACCAATAATAAGCCCAATGCTTCTTCTTTTCATGCAACAACAAAAATATTTTAAATTATATGAGAATAATGCCTTTTAACAATTTTTAACAATTTACCTTCGTTACATTAAGCTATTGATTAGCAAGAGTTTTTAAATTTGCGCTACCAACTTAAATCAGCATAAACAATGAAAAAATTTATAAAGCCCAGCTTCGAGTTTATATTCTCGGTTAGCCTGATCGCTATATTAGGCCTGCCCCCTTTGGTACTGGCCCAAAATCAAAAAAATATCGAGATAAAGATCATCAACAACGATACCACTGTTAATGGCAGGGATATTAAAAAGCTATCGGCGCAAGAGCGAAAAGAGGCCCTTGCAACTATTGGTGGTTTGCCAAACACGGTTAGCGTTTGGAGCAATGATAATAAAAGCAATAACCGCATTATTATTAAAAGGCAAACCCAAACCAATGGCAATACCGATAATATTGACATTGAAAAGGACCTGAGCATGCTTGATGGTTCACCACTGAACGGTGGTAACGATAGCGCCCGCAAAGATGTCAGGATCCGTTTAAAAAGGCTACAGGGTGCCGATAGCGCACAGGCATTTACCTACCGCTTTGATAACAGCCTGCCACCTATGGATATGAAAACCTTTAGCTTTGATATGCCTGCGCGCGGGCCACGATTTGAAAATAGCGGCCGTAATAGCCAGGTGTTTAACTACTCCAATACCGATAATGACGGCATTAGCACCAATATCAGCTTTAGGGTAACCGAGCCATCAAAAGAAAAATTAAAACGCATTACCGGTACAGAAAAAGCCGAATTGCATATAAATGATTTAAACTTAACCCCGGAATTTTCAACCGGTAAAACCAACCTCTCATTCAACCTGCCTGCAAAAACTATAGCCGATGTTAAATTTACCGATACAGAAGGCAACGTTTTATGGGCAGACAAAGCAACGGGCGGTAGCTTCAGCAAAAAAATAAGCCTGCCGCTAAACGGCGTTTACTACCTACAGGTAAAACAAGGGGCAAGCGTTGCTGTAAAAAAGATAGTTAAAGAATAATTACTCAGTGCAGTTCATAGTTTGCAGCTGGCACAAATAACGTTATAAAGTAAAGGCCCCTCTAAAATAAGAAGGGCCTTTATAATTTTTAAAATCTGCAAACTGCCTACCGGCAACTGCCAACTGAATTAAAACGGCAGATCGTCGTCTTCAGGTGCCGAGCTGATATCCGCAGGTGCCGCGTATTCTGGTGCCGAACTGCTGCCAGCGCCACCTAAAGCGTTAACTTTCCATAACTGCAAAGAGTTAAAGTAAGTTTTTTTACCTGTTTTGTCCGTCCATGGGCGGCCTCTCAGGTTAAAAAATACTTCTATATCATCGCCTACCTTAACGTTATCCAATAAATTGCAACGATCCTGTATAGCTTCAAACTTTAAATACTCGGGATATTGTGGGTTCTCGATGTACTCAAGTATCAATTCTCTCTTCTTTAACGACTCGGTAACCTGTTGGGTTGCCGACACTTCATATACCTTACCTTTAACTTCCATAATTTCAGAAAATGTTTAAAATGTAAAGTTAATAGTATGAAATTAAATAGCGGCGTATTTAATTCATAAATTCGCAAAATAATTATGCAAGTTTTCCACACTGAGAGTAAGATCATTATCACCTGCAACAAAAGGCTATCGCCTTACCTGCAGCAAGAGGTTGAGGCATTAGGCTTTAAACCCACACGCGTTTTCCAAACCGGCGTTGAGCTTTTAGGTACCGTTACCGATACCATTGCGCTTAACCTTAACCTGCGTTGCGCAAGCCAGGTACTATACCTGTTAAAAAGCTTTGACGCTGCCGACCCAAAAGCGCTGTACGACGAACTGGTACAGATAGAATGGGAAGAGTATATCGATTTTTCGGGTTATTTTTCGGTAACCTCAAACGTTAATAACGAACACATCCTCACCCCTCTGTTTGCCAACGTTAAGGTAAAAGATGCCATTGTTGACAGGATAAAAGATAAAAAAGGCATCCGCCCAAATTCGGGCGCCGATGCCAATAAAACGGTGGTACACCTTTACTGGCAGGATGATAAGGCGGATATATTTATAGATACATCCGGCGAAACGCTGGCCAAACACAGCTACCGTAAAATACCGGGCAAAGCCCCAATGCTGGAAGCGCTGGCTACATCAACCATTATAGCTACAAACTGGGATAGGAACAGTACCTTCATTAACCCCATGTGCGGTTCGGGCACGCTGGCTATTGAAGCAGCCTTACTGGCTACCGATAAACACCCCGGCCTGTTCCGTATGAACTATGGCTTTATGCATATTATGGGTTATGATGAGCAGGAGTTTTTTGTGGAGCGCCGTAAATTAAAGGACAAAGCCAAAAAAGCGGTCGATTTTAAAATTATCGCTACAGATATCTCTGAAGATGCTGTAGATATTGCCCGTAAAAATGCAAATACAGCCGGCGTAGAACATTTAATAGAATTTTACGTTTGTGATTTTGAAGACACTGAAGTGCCGGAAGGCGGCGGAGTAGTAATGTTTAACCCCGAATATGGTGAACGTTTAGGCGTACATACCAAGCTGGAAATTACTTACAAACGCATAGGCGATTTCCTGAAAAAGAAGTGCCTGGGCTACCGCGGATATGTGTTTACCGGCAACCCCGACCTGGCAAAAAAAATAGGTTTAAAGGCTGCCCGCAGAATAGAGTTTTACAACGGCAAGCTTGATTGCCGCTTATTTGAATACGAGCTGTATGAAGGCAGCAAACGCGAACCAAAAGAAACAGAATGAAGAAACTGATCATATTTGCCCTATTATTATCATCGTTTTGCGCAAAAGCGCAGGAAGACCTGGCGTTCCCATTTCAGGGCGGAAGCGCGGTTATGAATAATTTTTTTAAGGATAACCTAACCGTAAGCCCCGAAATTATTTCAAAAAAAGCGGCCGGTGTGGCCGTTATTAAATTCACTGCGGATATTAACGGGAACCTGTCAAAACTGGTTATTTATTATGCTGATGATTACCTGCTTACTATTCCTGCTATTGAGGCGTTAAAAAAATCGACCAAAAAGTGGATCATCCCTAACAAAGAGAAATTTCACGATTTTATTATCCCGTTCTCTATTAATTTTAATGACCCCGCTACCGGTGTAGCCGAGGTGCAAAAAGCCGCATACGATTTTTACAAAAAACGCCGGCCTATTGTAGCGCATGATCAGATCCCGCTAAATGCAGCCACCTTGCTGCCAACAGTAGTGGTAAAGTACGATAGACAGTAAAACAAAAAAGCGGCTTAAGCCGCTTTTTTGTTTTACTGTCACCGCTTGTCATTTCGAGTCTGATAAGAGGCAAACTCTTTACACTTAGTAGCTGGCCATCCCGTTTAATCTCCTTATTTAAAACCAGTACCATATCACATTCACGAAAAAAAATTTCGAAAAAAGAATAATTAAAAAATCCATTGGTGCGTCATTCTCGTTTATATAACAATTGTCAAATTGTAAACAAATGACTGATATGCTCAATTACAAGGTTAAAGCCGTTGCAACAAACATCCGCAATAAGCGCGAATCGTTACATTATACACAGGAATATCTTGCCGCCAAACTCAATATATCTCAGAACGCGTACAGCAAAATTGAGTTAGGGTATACCAAAATAACCGTTGAACGCCTTTTTCAGATAGCTGATATTTTGGAAACAGAACTTACAGAACTGATAAAAACCGAAAACGCCGAAGCGGCATAACCTACTAAAAAATCAAGAAAATAGCGCTCATACCTGTTATATTTGCACCCAAATACTGCAAATATGAATACCCCTGCTATTGTTGAAAAAACCGTAAACTTTGTACAGGACACCTTAAAAAATGCTGAAGGGGGCCATGATTGGTGGCACATACACCGTGTTTGGACCAACGCCAAACACATAGCCCAAACAGAGCATTGCGACCTGCTTACAGTTGAACTTGCCGCCCTGCTGCATGATATTGCCGACAGCAAATTTCACAATGGCGATGAAGAGATTGGCCCTGCCACCGCTGGCAAATTCCTCAATAGTATTCAGGTAGATGCCGATACCATAACCCATGTACAGCAGATCATCAGGCATATGAGTTTCAAGGCCAGCTTTGATAAAGCCACCTTTCACTCAAATGAATTAGCCATAGTACAGGATGCCGACCGGCTGGATGCCATTGGTGCCATTGGTATTGCCCGGGCATTTACTTACGGCGGGTTTAAGGCCCGGGAAATATACAACCCCAACATTAAGCCCAACCTAAACATGAGCAAGGAGCAATATAAAAACACAACCGCCCCTACCATAAACCACTTTTACGAAAAACTATTGCTGCTTAAAGACAAAATGAACACCCAAACGGGCAAACAGCTTGCCCAGCAACGCCATAACTTTATGGAAAGCTACCTGCAACAGTTTTACAGCGAAGTACAATAAACTAAACCCCTAACTTTTCGTTTCATCAGCATGAAAAAACTTTTACTTTCATTAGTTATATTATTTACTGCAACCAGATTTGCTGCCGCACAGGATACGCTTAAAAACCAGCGCTTTAATTTACACTTTCAGCAAACCATTATTACACAGTATAAACCCGGCTTTAGTGCGCCTTACACCGGCAACAACAGTTTACTTACCGGCGAGGAAACCCAAACATCATTAACTACCACGCTATTTGGTGGGGCGCGTTTATGGAAAGGCATGGAGGCATACTTTAACCCCGAGATGAGCGGCGGGGCGGGCCTGAGTAAAACCCTGGGTATTGCAGGCTTCCCCAATGGCGAAACCTTCCGCGTGGGGGGCGCCGAACCAAAAATTTATATAGCCCGCCTCTATTTCACCCAAAACTTTGAATGGGGCGCCGATAAAGAATACGTTAACGACGATGTTAACCAGCTGGCGGGGTGGAAAAGCAAACGCTATTTTAAAATTACCGTTGGTAAGTTTGGCATGGCCGATTTTTTTGATGGCAACGAATTTAGCCATGATGCCCGTTCGCAGTTCATGAACTGGAGTTTGATGGATAATGCCGCCTGGGATTACCCCGCAAATACCCGCGGTTACGTTTTAGGTGGCATTGCAGAACTTGGCCAACCAACCTGGGCGCTACGTTTTGGCTTCACCATGACCACTACTACCGCAAACGGCGCTATTTGGGACGAGAAGGTAAGCCGCGCCAACACACAAACCTTAGAGTATGAGAAACGCTACACCTTTGGCGGGCAAAAAGGCACATTAAGGTTACTGGCTTTCCGTAACAACGGTAAAATGGGTGTGTACCGCGATGCTATTAACCAAAACCCAACAGCACCCGATGTGGATGCAACCCAGGCATATGGCAGGCACAAATACGGCTTCGGCATTAGTGCCGACCAATACTTAACAAACGATTTTGGCGTTTTTGCAAAAGCAAGCTATAACGATGGCAAAACCGAAACATGGGCCTTTACCGAAATTGACCGCTCATTAAGTTTAGGCGCTGTTTTAAAAGGCACATCATGGAACCGTAAGGATGATGAACTGGGCCTGGCCTTTGTAGGTAACGGCATCTCAAAAGATCATCAGAACTACCTGGCGGCAGGTGGTTACGGCTTTATTATTGGCGATGGGCAACTGAACTACTCGCCCGAACTGATAGCCGAGGTGTATTATAAAGTGAATGCCTACCAGCATAAGTTGTGGCTATCGCCCGATTACCAGTTTATTGCCAACCCCGCGTATAACAAAGATCGCGGGCCGGTAAACGTTTTCTCGTTAAGGGCGTACGTAGAGTTTTAATATCGGCTAAAAGTAAAATTGTATATCAAATTAAACCCGTCGGGGTAAAACCCGTCATATCCGCAACATGAAAAATATTATCGCCGCTATAGCCCTGCTTATTATAAGCACTACGGCCTTCTCTCAAACAAAAAACATCAGCAACGCCAAAGTGTCCTTCGAGATAAAAAACCTGGGCATAAAAACCGGCGGCACCATTGGCGGCGTGCAGGGCACCATCGCTTTTGACCCGGCTGCTTTAGCAACCAGCAAAATTGAAGCTACTGCCGATGTGAATACGATTAACACGGATAACAGCATGCGCGATGAGCACCTTAAAAAAGACGATTATTTTGATGTGGCTAAATATCCGGCTATCAGCCTGTCGTCTGTTTCATTGAAGAAAAAAGGCGGCAATAACTTTACAGGCCAGTTTAACATCACCATAAAAGGCAAAACCAAACTGGTTGATGTACCATTTAGCTACGCGGATAACGCTTTTAAAGGAAGCTTTAAAATTAACCGTAAAGATTTTGCCATTGGCGGCAGCAGCATGACCATGGGCGATGAGGTAACCATCAACTTTGAAGCAAAATAAGCTTTTAACATAACGCGCATAAATAATAACAATTAATTAACACGGGGGCAGGCTTCTGTGTTAATTATAACCGTTTACAAATAGTAACTTTATACTATGAAATTGCGCGTTCTCATTTTAATAAACGCTGCCGCGGTTGCCATTACCTTATCGGCAGTAAACTACTACTTTCAGCACAAGTGGTATGATATGATGATAACCTTTCTGGTTACCTTCATCACCAGCTATATTGTTTTTTATTACCTGATAGAAAAGTACATCTATTCAAAAATTAAGCTTATTTATAAGCTTATCCACAACCTTAAACTTGGCCGCGACCTGCGTGATGCCCTTGGCGAACACGTAAGCGCCGACCCTATAAACGATGTTGAGCACGAAGTACAGGAATGGGCCAAACAAAAAAAGAGCGAGATAGACGAGCTTAAAAAGCAGGAAAGATTCCGCAGGGATTTTTTGTCGAACATCTCGCACGAGTTTAAAACCCCCCTTTTTGCCATACAGGGATACATTGAAGCCTTGCAGGATGATGGCCTGGAGGACAAAGAACTGGCCACGCAATTCCTGGAAAAAGCATCAAAAAATGTTGACCGCCTAAGCTACCTGATCCATGACCTGGACGAGATCTCGAAGCTGGAATCGGGCGAGATCCCTATTAATTATACTAAATTCAAGATCAACGACCTCATCAAAGAGGTTTTTGAATCGCTTGAGCTGAAAAGCAAACAGCACAATATTAAATTAACGTTTAAACAAAAATATGACGACGGCATATTTGTTAACGCCGATCGCGAGAAAATACGCCAGGTGCTGGTAAACCTTATCGATAACTCATTTAAATATGGCAAGGATGGCGGCGACACCGCGGTTAGCACGTTTGTACTGCACGAGCAGGTGCTTGTTGAGGTTACCGATGATGGTATAGGCATTGAAGAAAAGTTCCTGCCGCGCTTGTTTGAGCGTTTTTACCGTACAGATACCAGCCGATCAAGGCAAATTGGCGGCTCGGGGCTGGGCCTGGCCATTGTTAAACACATTATTGAAGCCCACCAGCAAACCATTAATGTACGCAGCACCGAAGGTATGGGCTCAACATTTGGGTTTACTTTACAAATAGCCAAACAAACTTTACCTTTTCCAAACATACCTGTATTAAAAAGTTAACATTAACTTAACATACCAACCTTACCTTTACCCAAAATTTAATAGCAAATGTCACTAAACAGTATATTTCAGTATTTTGTTCCTAAAGATAAGAAGACCTTCTTTCCGTTGTTTGAGCAGGCTGCAAGTAACGTTGTAAGCATGGCAACCATTTTGGTTGAAGCGGTAAACTCGGTAAACCCGGCTACCCGCGAAGAGCTTTTCAGGCAGATTGATAAGCTTGAGAACAAAGGCGATGAACTTACCCACCAGATATATCTTGAACTTGGCAAAAACTTTATCACACCGTTTGACCGTGAGGATATACACGCTTTAGCCACCGCTATTGATGACATTGCCGATTATATACATGGCGCTGCTAACCGTATGCTGCTTTATAGAATAGACGACTTTAATGAGCACATCCGTAAATTATCTGAACTGATCTTACAGGCCGGTACCGACCTGGAAAAAGCCGTACGCGAACTGAAGGACTTAAGGAACGTACGTGCTATTGCCGATTCATGCATCCGTATAAACAGTGTAGAGAACCAGGCCGACTATGTTTTTGACCGTGCCGTTGCCGATCTTTTCCTGTACGAAACAGATGCCATCCGCCTTATCAAATACAAAGAGATATTAGCCGCGCTTGAAACCGCTACTGATATGTGTGAGGATGCCGCCAACGTAATGGAATCAATTTTAATTAAAAACGCCTAAGCATAACTTAAATCATTTAAATGGTTACCACTTTACTTGTTGCTGTAGTTGCCCTGGCGCTTATTTTTGATTACACCAATGGTTTTCATGATGCCGCCAACTCTATAGCTACCATTGTTTCAACAAAGGTATTAACACCTTTCCAGGCAGTATTACTTGCCGCTGTATTTAACTTTGCCGCTTACTTTTTTATAAAAGACCATAAGGTAGCCAACACGGTTGCCAAAACAGTGCATGAAGAATTTATTACCCTGCATGTAGTATTGGCCGGCCTTATTGCCGCTATTACCTGGAATTTAACCACCTGGTGGTTTGGTATCCCATCCAGTTCGTCGCATACACTGATAGGTGGCTTTGCCGGGGCGGGTATCACAAACGCATTGTTTCTGGGCAAGCACGCTTTTGATGCCATTAACTCTCACTATATCTTAACCATTATCGCTTACATTGTATTAGCGCCATTTATAGGTTTGATCATTGCATACTTTATAACTATCCTTATACTTCATATTTGTAAGCGGGCTAAACCTGCTATTGCCGAACGCTGGTTTAAACGCCTTCAACTGGTATCAGCAGCGGCATTAAGCTTTGCGCATGGTACTAACGACGCGCAAAAAGTAATGGGTATTTTATACGTAAGCCTGGTAGCTTCAAAAATTATTATCAGCGGCTCGCCTATGCCGGAATGGATCCCGCTGGCTTGTTACTCGGCCATATCATTAGGTACCATGTCTGGCGGTTGGAAGATCGTGAAAACCATGGGTTCAAAGATCACTAAGATAACCCCCTTAGAGGGCGTAGCTGCAGAAACTGCAGGCGCGGTAACTTTATTTATTACCGAGCATTTTGCTATCCCGGTTTCAACTACGCATACCATTACAGGTTCTATCATTGGCGTTGGTTTAACAAAACGTGTATCGGCAGTGCGCTGGGGGGTAACCATTAACCTCGTTTGGGCCTGGATAATTACCATCCCTATTTCGGCCTTAATAGCTGGTTTGGTTTTTATGCTGGTTAGGCATTGGTAATTAGATACTGGCAGCAAATTTGCTTACCTTATTGCATGAAAAAAACACTTATCCTTATCCCGTTCCTTTTTATTTTACTTTGCAGCTGCGACACGCTTAACCAGGTTGCACAAAGTACCGTTCAGCAAACCGGTAACCCTACTAACATTGAAATTGGCAACGGCCTTAAGCAGGCCCTTGAACTGGCCACCGGCAAAAGCTCTGACCAGCTTTCAACCGTTAACGGCTTTTTTGGCAACGCTGCCGTTAAGATACTTTTCCCGCCCGAAGCGCAAAAAGTTGAAAAAACACTGCGTAGCATTGGCTTAGGCAAACTGGCCGATAATGTGATACTATCCCTTAACCGCGCGGCCGAAGATGCTGCCGGTAAAGCAAAACCTATATTTGTTAGCGCCATTAAACAAATGACCCTTACTGATGTAACCAACATCCTGCTAGGCAACAAGGATGCAGCTACGCAATACTTTAAGCGCACCACCACCCTGCAACTGGCAGCAAGCTTTAAACCGGTTATACAAACCAGCTTAAACAATGTAGGTGCCACTAAGTACTACAATGACGCAGCCGCCGCTTACAATAAAGTGCCGTTTGTGAGTAAAGTTAACCCCGATATTACAGATTATGTTACCCAAAAAGCAATTGACGGTTTATTTGTTGAAATAGCACAGGAAGAACTTAACATACGCCAAAACCTTGGCGCGCGTACCACACCACTACTGCAAAAAGTATTTGGTTACTACGATAAGAATAAGAAGTAATATTTAGACCTGAGATATTTTAAAAGGCGATAGGTTTAAAAACCTGTCGCCTTTTTGCGTTCATGTTATTCTAAGCGAGTTTGTGTCATCCTGAGCTTATCGAAGGATTGATCGATTAACCGTCTACTAATGGTTCGACAAGCTCATCATGACATGAAATTTATAGCGATGGATTATTTATGAAACACTACCTTAACCTTAACTTCTTCGGCATTTCCGGTGGTGTTGCCGCTCCATAGCGGGCCATCTTTTATCAGGCTGATGGCTTTGGCATCAGTAGCGGCATTTAGGCTTTTGGTTACATTAATATTGGCGATAGTACCGTTAGCATTAACCGTAAAGGTAAGTTCAACTGTGCCTTCCTTCCCATCAGTACTAATTGCATTGTCCTGAAGATATTTTTTGAACGCATCCCATCCATTTTTTGGGCGCGCTTTTTCGGCTCTAACCTTTTTAGCACGCCCGGCCACTACTACCTCATTCAGCGAGCTTCTGTATTCATCCAGTTCAACCTTTAGGCTATCAGAACCTTTTACATCAAGCGTTTTGCTATTATAACCGTAATACCCAACTGAGAGGGCATCATCCTTTTTAACATTTGGCAGGGTAAATTTGCCATTTACATCTGTTTGTGTGCCTACGGGTTTACCCACTACTTTTACAGATGCACCCGGTAATGGTGAACCATTCGTCCGGTCGAGCACCACGCCCGATATCAGGTTGGATGGCAAGCCTGCCTGGCTCAAACCATAAGCGCTATTATCGCCCGGCCTGCCCGGCCTTACCGTAAAATCGGCACCTTTTGCCTTGCTGCTTAGCACAGTTAAAGCTGATGCATTATTGGTAGTTGCTACTGTGCCGCCACCCAATACCGTATCCTGCCTTTTGGAGGCCATATAACCCATTATCTTATCTTCCATTGCAGAGCTATCCGGCATTTTCTTAAAAATATCCATTTGCTCAGCATTTGTTTCGCTTACGGCAACCGGCGCCTCGTATTGATTGGAGTGGATTATAGGCGCATAATTTTTTACAGGCTTGGACTGGTTATATGCCATGCGTGCATGCGGTGTATCCAATATTGTTTGTATGGCTTTTTTATCCGTTACAATAGCTGTAGTGTCGGATGCAGTAGGTTTTGTTGGTTGCGTCATAGCTACTTTTGCAGCCTGCTCCGGTTTATTGCTTTTATACAATATGCCAACAATAACGGCAAAGCCAACCACACTGGCAGCAATTGATATTACCGCCCATGGTATCAATCGCCTGGTTTTAGTAGCTGTGCGGGCTTGTAAACGCTCCTGTAAGGCTGCCAGGTTATCCTGTTGAGCGCCTTTCTTACGGCCATACCCTTCCAGCGCGTCCATCAAAAACGGATCGTTCTGTGCCTCGCGCTCCAGGCGGTGCATAGCTTTTGCATCAAGCTCCCCGTTAAGGTACTTTTGTATTTGCTGTATGTCGGCCCTTTTATTGTCCACTATTCTTCTCCAAACAAATTTTAAGGTTGCGCTTTCCGTTCTGTATATAGCTTTTTACCTCGTTCATGGTAAAACCGGTTTCGTCGGCAACTTCTTTATAACACTTCTCATCCAGGTAAAATAACTTAACACTTTGCTTTTGCGCAGGTATTAACTTATCCATACATCGTTCCAAAGCCTGCATGGCTTCTTCACGGCTTTCGGTATCAGGATGCAAAACCGGGGTAAATTCCACAAACTCATCTAAAGTTACGGTTTCTAACTTTTTACCGGCCCGCAGCTGCATCAGGCAATGGTTGCGGCTAAGCACATATAACCAGCTCCTGAACTGCTTAACATCATGCTGGTGCACCTTTTGCGCCAGTTCCTCAAATATGGCCATTACGGCATCCTGTGCCTGCTCTTCATCTTTTAAATATTTTAAACCAACACCATAAACCAGGGGCATATAACGCTCGTACAGCCGGCCCAAAACTTTCAGGTCGCGGGTTTCCCGGTAGCTGTTCAGCAAAGCCTCGTCTGCGGTATCTTCTGGTTTAACTGGTTTGGTAAAAAACTTCATCAAGAGGCTTGCAAAATAATTTTTTTTAATGGCTTATGGAAATCGTATCTGCATTGCATCCTGTAATAAAAAACCAACGGACCATGAAAAAGTTATTATTTATCCTAACTATGTTTATTGTGCTTGCCGGGTTTAAGCGCAATACAGCTACCCGTACCATTACCGGGATAGTTTATTCTGCGGATGACAAGCAACCATTGCCCGGCGTAAGTGTGCTTGTAAAAGGCACAAACATCGGTACACAAACCAACGCTGCCGGTGCTTATTCTATTAATGTGCCAAATGGCAGTACAACCCTTGAGTTTAGCTTTATTGGGTATCAATCACAAAACATCAAAATTGGCAATAACACTAAAGTGAATGTCACTTTAAAAGGATCATCAAATTCTTTAAACGAAGTTGTGGCAGCAGGATATAGTTCTGATAGGGCACAATATTCTTTATCAGGCAGGGCCGAAGGCCTACAAATGGCAAAACAGTATAAAGTTTCCAAAGAAGCGAGAAACATTTATGGATACATGGCCCCTGCCCCTGTTGCAGACAACGAAAGTTATAAAGGCATCACCGAAAATACTTTTACTAATGCAGCATCAACCCCGTTATCAACCTTTTCTGTTGATGTGGATGCAGCATCATACAGTAATGTAAGGCGTTTTATCAATAATGGGCAACTGCCCCCTGCCGATGCGGTGCGTGTTGAGGAGATGATCAATTATTTTAATTACGACCTTGCCGGCCCTACAGATGGCGGCCCGGTTGCCATCCATACCGAGCTTTCATCAGCTCCCTGGAATACTAAACATCGCCTGTTGCGCATCGGCCTGAAAGCAAAAACCATCCCAACCAAAAACCTGCCGGCATCAAACCTGGTGTTTTTGGTAGATGTATCGGGCTCTATGAACATGGCTAATAAATTGCCACTGGTACAATCGTCGCTTAAAATGCTGGTTGACCAGTTACGCCCGCAGGATAAGGTTGCGTTGGTTGTGTATGCAGGTGCTGCCGGTGTGGTGCTGCCATCAACCGCCGGTGATAAAAAAGAGCGTATAAAAAATGCTATTGATAACCTTAGCGCAGGCGGCTCAACTGCGGGCGGTGCGGGCATTAAGCTGGCTTATAGCATAGCTGCCGAAAACCTGATAAAAGGTGGTAACAATCGCATTATACTGGCCACCGACGGCGATTTTAACGTAGGTGCATCAAGCGACGATGATATGGAAAAACTGATAGAAAAGAAACGCGAAAGCGGCATTTCCCTATCGGTATTGGGTTACGGAATGGGTAATTATAAAGACAGTAAAATGGAAACCCTGGCCGATAAGGGTAACGGTAACTACGCTTATATTGATAACATTACCGAAGCGCGCAAAACCCTGGTGAGTGAATTTGGCGGCACCTTATTTACCGTAGCTAAAGATGTGAAACTGCAAATAGAGTTTAACCCTGCCAAAGTACAAGCCTATCGCCTGCTGGGTTATGAGAACCGCATTCTTAATAAAGAAGATTTTAACGATGATAAAAAAGATGCCGGCGACATAGGCAGCGGCCACACTGTTACCGCATTTTATGAGATAGTACCCGCCGGGATAAAAGACGATTACATGGTAAGTGTTGATCCCTTAAAATATCAAAAGGTTAAACAAACGGCGCCGGTTACTACAGGCTCCGAAGAAATGATGACCATTAAATTCCGTTACAAAGAGCCTGTATCAGCTGTAAGCAAATTAAGCCAGGCTGTGGTTTATGATAAACCCATGAACTTTACTGCTACCAGTACCGATTTCAAATTTGCATCGGCCGTGGCCGAGGTTGGGATGCTGCTGCGCGATTCAAAATTTAAACAAAAAGCCAGCTATGCACACGCTATTGCTACCGCCCGCGCCGGCAAGGGCACAGATAATGAAGGCTACCGTGCCGAGTTTATACGTTTGGCAGAGAGTTCAAAATTATTGAGCAGATCTACCGAGCTGGCGAAGATTGGGGATGAGGAGTAGATAATTCTGTGTAATGGTGAGCCTGTCGAACCATATAGCTTACGCGTCATTGCTTCGAACCGCAATGGCGCGTGATTTATGCTACGTAATTGTAGCGTTTACAGAAGCATCTGCGTATTAGGTATATATTTATCGGCCTTATTATGAAAAAAACACTCCTACTCCTTATTCCTGCATTATTACTGTTCGGTTGTAAAAAAGAAAATGGCTCACCAAGGGTTGAAACCACTATTTCCGGGAGTAAATGGGATATTAAGATTGGAAGTTCGTACGCGGATGTTTATGCCCAGCTTCAAAAGTCGGGACAACAAAATAATTTCAATGAGGTTGATATTATTAACCAAAAACAAACTTTTACTAAGCCGGAAGAGATACAACAGAAGTTAAAATTCTACAGTATGATTTTGCTGCAGAAAAACACTACAGAGTTAGGAGGAATAAGTATAGACTATGATGGGGATAAAATAACCTCGATTACAGGCCCCGGGCCTGCTCTAATTAGTAAATGGCCGCAGGATGCACCTGATGAATCCGCGCTGCATCAAGATGAGGCTGTTAATAATATTTATACTAAGCTTTTAGCTATTTATAAATTGCCCGACTACGCCAACTATCAAATAACTTTAGCTTATAAAGCATTAACCAAACCCTTTGATCCGGATATGGCTAATTATAACGAGTGGGCCTTCTATATTACCAAATACCCTAAGCCGGGAATAAGCGGGACGTACTATATAAGGCTGCTTTTTAACAATGGCAAACTTAGTATGATCCGTAGCGAGTATAAGGAATCGCAGGTTTATAATTAAGCGTTAATTTAAATACTGCCGAACGCTTCCAGGTATTTATCGATATAAAACTGCTTGGTTTTGGCTTTATACTGCATAATAAAGCGGGGGTGTTCCAGCGCGATGATGTTGTTAAAGAACCTATGCTCATCATTCAGTTTCTTTAAAAACTTTTCATTTTGCCCTGTGCCAAAGCAGAAACAGGTATCGGTATGGCAGCCCAGGGCAATTTGCTTTTTGATGTTATCAATACTAAATGGGGTTACTGCCATGCAAAGCTCTTTGCTATCGTAATAATTATAGTTCTTCTCTTTCCCCTTATTATCTATAGTGGTAAAGCCCAGCGGGCAAACCGAACTGATATAGAATTTATTGTAAAAAGCTTCGGCACCACCATACGCATTTATTACTTCATAAACGTAAACAGATGATGGCTCATGGGTGATCTTTCCGTCGTAATCGATACCACACTCTGATTTTAGCCTTTTGGGATCGGTAAAGGGCACCCCTGTTAAACCGCTGCCAAACCTGCCGGGGTTAATGCCCAGGATAAGGTGGCGCTTATTATCGTCGTTGTAGTATTTGTTATAAAATACCGACGAGATCTGCAAAGCGTTCTCCTCCTCTTTAAACGGGTTCATGATCCGGATGTTGGCAGGCAATGCAGGCCCGGTATACTCCAGCTGTTTGTTAAAATCAATTACCCTATCGGCAAAGCTCATCAGCACATTAAATTTTATGATTACTGCGTTTTTGCCCAGTCGTCCATTTTACTTTCTAAAACACTTAGGGGCATTGCGCCATCTTTTAATACCTGGTTATGAAATTCGGCCAGGTTAAATTTAGCGCCTAACTGTTTCTCATATCTTTTACGCAGTTCCAATATCTTTAAAGCACCGGTTTTATAACTTAATGCCTGTGCCGGGATGCCCATATAACGTTCAATTTCGGCAATGGCAGCGGGCTCGCTAATGGCTTCGTTATCCATAGAATATTTAACCGCCTGCTCGCGGGTCATGCCTTTGGTGTGGATGGCCACATCAACCACTAAACGAATGGCGCGGTGCATCTCGTCGCCCAAAGCGCCCATATGCTGATATGGGTCGGTATACAAACCAAGCTCTTTCCCTAACGATTCGCAATATAGTGCCCATCCTTCTGCATACCCGCTCTCGTTTACCAAAAACCTGCGGAACTTTGGCAAGGTGTTGTTTTCTTGTGTTAACGAGATCTGGTAATGATGCCCCGGAATAGCCTCATGCAAAAACGTTGATTCCATGCCCGATGTGGTGTTAAACTTGGTAGCATCAACAATAGGTACGTAAAAAATGCCTGGCCTTTTACCATCTGCCGAGCCTGGGTTATACTCAATACTGGCAGATTCTGCCCTGAACGCTTCTGTTTGCTTGATGATGAAAGGTGTTTTTGGCACGTTGTTAAACATCTTTTTTAAGTTCGGTTCCATTCGTTTGTGGATATTCTCAAAAGCGGCTAAAACATCGGCGGGTGTTTTATAAGGCATAAACCTGCGGTCGGTTCGCATATACTCAAAAAAGGCTTTTCTATCGCCTTTAAAGCCAACCATGTTTTTGATGCTGTCCATCTGCTTACCAATACGGGCTACTTCACTTAACCCCGTTTGGTAAATTTCCTCGGGAGTGCGGTTGGTAGATGTTAGCTGTTTTACCAGGTAAGCGTATTTTGCCGCGCCATCTGTAACCGATGATAAACCCGATGTACTACGCGATTTTGGCAGGTACGTATTTTGCAAATAATCAGCAAGCCTTTTGTAGGCAGGCACTGCCGATGTTAGGATAGTTGTTTTGTAAGCATCGGTTATCGTCTTTTTATCCGCGGCAGAAAAATCTGCAGGTATGTTTTTTATAGGGTCGTAAAAAATGCTTTTGGTGGCATCGGTTACTACAAAGCTTTGCATTTGCGGTATCATTTTAACCACCAATGCCTTTGGCAATACCACACCTGTTTTTATGCCTTTATCAAAATTAGCGATGGCGGTATCGGCCCATGGCGCAAACGCAGTAAGGCGTTTTAGCCAATCGTTATAATCCTTTACTGTTTTAAATGGCTGCGCGTTACCGCCCGATCCTAATTGGCCCATGGTTAGCGGGAAAGCAAACATCTGGTTAAACGGCATATACTCCAGGTGATATTTAAACCCATCGATATTGGTTTGTGCTTCGTAAACAAAAATATCGTAGGATAGCTTATCGTTATCGTTCAGGTCTTCGCGTTTAAATGTTTTTACACTATCCAGGTAGGTCTGGTAAAAGTCCTTCGCCTTTTTTAAATAATCGGCAGCACCATAATTAGGCAACTGATCATTATAGCGCGTATCACCAATAAAAGTTGCGGTTACAGGGTCGAGTTTTAAGTAACCCTCATAATAGTTATCAAATAGTTTTCCGAGTTGTTTATTGCTATCGGCAGCAGCGGTAGTATTATCCGCTCCTTTTTGTTTACAAGCTGCAAAAGTTGCAGCGATGCAAAGCATCATTAATACTTTTTTCATTACTATGATTTTGGTGTTTAAAGCTATACGTTTTTTTGATGGTAAACAAAGGTTTAGCATAATAGCCGGGGCGTTTCTATCACACCGTAAAGCTATACAGGCTTCTGCCCAAAGATCCGGCTCAGCATCTCATAAAGCTCAGGGTGCTTGGTTTGGAACTGTTCGGGTTTCTCAAAAAAGTATTCTGATACTACGGCGAAAAACTCAGCCTCGTTTGTTGTGGCGTACACATCAATATCCGACCGGCCCGCTTCTATCTTGTGGATCTCCTGGTGCATCATCCGTACCCATGGCTCTACATACTCATGCGGCAAAAAACCTTCGGGGATGCCATCTGTAGCGCCGTCGGCTTTATCAAGCAGGTGCACAAATTCGTGGATGCCTGTATTCTCTTTGCCATTATTTTTTGAGAAACCTTTTACCAGCGCGTTGCGTGATAATATCATTTGCCCATTCATGTACCCGGTGCCCACCATCCCCATAATGTTGCGGCCTTCGCCTTCGTTCCCTTCAAACTGAAAATCCTTATCAAAGGTATCGGGGTATAAAAGCACATTGGTAACGTTCCGGTAGGTCCAGTCTTTAAACGCGAAGATGGGGATCACCGCGCTTGAGGCTACCATCAGGCGGTCGGTATCGGTTAGCTCCAGCCCTACGCCTTCAATACGTACAGCATCTAAAAACTGCTCTATCTTATCTTCAAAATAAAGCTTATCCGTATCTGGTAGTTTGTTGTAATAATCGATATGCTGTGTTAGCAATTGCTTTTGCGCATCGGTTAGGATGGCTTGGGTAAGCACGCTGTTTTTTTTACGTTTAAATAGCGTAAAGCAGATGATAACAACTATTGCGATGATGAAGTATAACATGGTGGTGTTTGTTGGGAAGCAAGGTAATAAAAATACCGTCATTGCGAGGAGCGATAGCGACGTGGCAATCTTCGACATGCCTGTAGCCTACTTTTCTATCGAAGATTGCCACGCTACGCTCGCAAGGACGCGTGGGCCGCGTTAGCAATTGTTATTAAACAAAAATAGCGATGAGTAAACTCATCGCTATTTTAAATTCGAAATTGAAAATTGGAAATCCGAAATTCAATTATATCATCATCCTTACCGGTTCTTCCAGTAATGATTTTAAGGTTTGCAGGAATGCGGCACCCAGTGCGCCATCAACCACGCGGTGGTCGCAGCTTAGGGTTACCTTCATTACATTGCCAGGTACTACCGCGCCGTTTTTAACAACCGGCACTTGTGCTATACCGCTAACGGCAAGGATACAAGCATTTGGTGTATTAATAATTGCGGTAAACTCGTCAACACCAAACATACCAAGGTTTGATATAGTAAATGTTGAGCCTTCCATTTCGGCAGGTTGTAATTTTTTTGCTTTGGCTTTACCGGCAAACTCTTTAACCTCTTGCGAGATATGGCTTAACGATTTACCATCGGCAAATTTAATAACCGGTACCAGCAGGCCTTCGTCAACCGCTACGGCTACACCAATGTGTACATGCTCGTTAGTACGGATCTTATCGCCCAGGAATGATGAGTTAATAGCTGGGTGCTGTTTCAATGAAACTGCAACGGCTTTCACTACAAAATCGTTAAATGAGATCTTAACCGGCGCAACCTCGTTCATTTTGTTACGGGCAGCAATTGCCTGGTCCATATCAATCGACATGGTAACATAGAAGTGCGGCGCGGTGAACAAGCTTTCAGATAACCTGCGGCTAATAGCTTTACGCATTTGCGTAACGTTTCTCTCCGTAAATTTCTCTTCGCCTGTGTAAGTTGGCAATACAACCGGTGCTTTTTCGGCAGGGGCAGCTGCTGCTGCGCCTTCTTGCGGTTTAGCGGTTTCTGCAGGTTTTGCAGCTGGTGTAAAGCTTTCTATATCTTTTTTGATGATACGGCCGCCATCGGCGCTGCCTTTTACATCATTCAGGTTAATGCCTTTGTCTTTAGCTATTTTGCGTGCCAGCGGCGATGCTTTAACACGGCTATCATCTTCGGTTGAACCGGTTGACGTAGCTGTTGGTGCAGCATCAGATTTGGCAGCTGGTGCTTCTTCTTTACCTTCTTCAGCAGCAGGTGCTTCTGCAGGTGCCTCAGCACCGGTATCAGCATCTAATAAAGGCTGTATATCAGTACCTTCTTTACCTACAATAGCAATAATGCCGTTTACCTGTGCAGCTTCACCTTCTTTAACACCAATGTATAATAAGGTACCGGCCTCGTAACCCACAACTTCCATGGTAGCCTTATCGGTTGCCACATCAGCTAATGAATCATCGGCTTTCACTTTGTCGCCAACCTTAAAGTTCCATTTTTCAATGGTTCCTTCGGTCATGGTATCGCTAAGTAATGGCATACGTATTACAGTAGCCGGGATGCTTGAGGTATCAACCTTTGCTTTTGCAGGGGCAGCCTTTTCAGGCGCTGCGGTTGCGGCAGGTTTTTTATCTTCAGCTGCTGCAGGCTTAGCCTCTTCAGCAGGTTTTTCTTCAGTTTTTGCGGGTGCAGAACCGGCGCCATCTAACAGGGCTTTATAGTCTTCACCCTCTTTACCTAAAACGGCAATAACGGCATCAACCGGCACGGCGCTACCTTCTTCAACACCTATATAAAGCAGGGTGCCGTCCTGGTACGATTCAAAATCCATAGTGGCTTTATCGGTTTCTATCTCGGCCAATACATCGCCCGATTTTACCTTATCGCCAACTTTTTTATGCCATTTCGCCAATACCCCTTCGGTCATGGTATCGCTCATTTTAGGCATTTTAACTACTTCAGCCATATACTGTGATGAATATTGTTAATATTTATAAATATAAGATATTAGTCGCGTATGTACGGATAATCCTGTTGTACATATACATCAGTATAAAGCTCTGATGCATCAGGCCAAGGCGATTCTTCAGCGAATTTAACCGCTTCTTCAACCTGTGCCTTAATTTTTGCGTCTATCTCTTCAAACCATTTCTCATCAGCGTAACCTTCTTTTTCGATAGCCAGCTTCACTGTTTCAATAGGATCTTTTGATTTGTAGCTTTCCAGTTCTTCCTTGGTACGATATTTTTGCGGGTCGCTCATGGAGTGGCCTTTAAAACGGTAAGTACGCATTTCAAGGAAAGTTGGGCCTTCGCCGCGGCGTGCGCGTGCTACAGCTTCGTCCATGGCGTTATGTACTGCAACCGGGTCCATACCATCAACAGGTGATGAAGGGATACCGTAAGGCAAGCCTAATTTGTAAATGTCTGTTTGTATGGTGGTACGCTCTACTGATGTACCCATGGCGTAACCATTGTTTTCGCAAACAAAAATTACCGGCAGTTTCCACAGCGCGGCCATATTAAAGGTTTCAGTTAAAGCACCCTGGCGTACGGCACCATCACCCATATAGGCGATGTTTACGTTATCGGTACCTTTATACTTTTCGGCAAATGCAATACCTGCACCCATTGGTATCTGACCGCCTACAATACCATGCCCGCCATAAAAATGGTTTTCTTTGTCAAACATGTGCATTGAGCCGCCTTTGCCTTTTGAGCATCCGGTTGCCTTACCATACATTTCGGCCATGATAGCATTGGGGGATGTCCCTTTTGCTAAGGCATGTGCATGGTCGCGATAAGCAGTTATCAAACTGTCTTCGTGGCGTATAACAGACATGGCACCGGCTAATACGGCTTCCTGCCCAATATAAAGGTGGCAAAACCCGCGTATTTTTTGCTGACCGTATAATTGGCCGGTCTTTTCTTCAAACTTACGCATCAGGAGCATAGACTCGTACCACATCAGGTAGGTGTCTTTAGTTATTTCGATTGAACTCATTTATTAAAAACAAATTTCTATTGGAAGTGCAAATCTAATTATATCCTGCAAATAACCGAAACTGCAACGAATTTGTTAGCATGATTTAATTAAATTTTTAAACTGCCATTCCAATGCATGCATAGCATTTTTACAAAAAGCGAAATAACATTTGGATGTGGTGTAAAATGTACGCTTTTTAAGAACGCGAAACTCCGGTTTTCCACAATATTCTTTTTACAAAAAATCTTGATAATTAAGACGGGGACAATGTCCGCTACCATCCAAACCAGCCTGTTTCTCCCCACTTTTAACCCTCGTTTAAGTTATTATCTATAGGATAAATTTAACATCCCTACCCATAAGCCCTGCAAACCCAATATACTTCGATATCTGAAGATAATTTCAACAGCGGAAATTATTAACACTTTAACGATATAATTATTAACAATGGTTAAAAATATTGCTTAAATCATTGCAGAAAAAAATGTCGCTTTTAATTTGGTAGTTTAAAAATATTGGATAGTTTTGTATCCAACAATAGACACACTGTCCAATTTAATAATAATTTGTTGCCCTGATTCAACAAATTAAAGAGGTTAAATGAAGAAAATTACACTTGCTATTGCACTATTTCTGAGCGTTTTAGCTGCTCAAGCTCAAACAAAAAATGTTCCAAATCAGGTAGCTGATAAAGAAGAACAGGAAAGCTTAGCGAAAGATTATCTTTCTCAAATTATGGGCGTTGCGGTATCTGCAACCTCAAACATGAAACTTTTTCATTTTGTATACGATTGGATCGGCACCCCTTACCGTTTTGGTGGCAGCTCACGCAAAGGCATTGATTGCTCTGCATTTACAAAACAATTGTACAGTGATGTATTTAACCTAACCATCCGCCGTAGCTCTCGTGATATTTTTAGCATGGTAAACCCTGTTAATAAAGATGACTTGAAAGAAGGCGACCTGGTTTTCTTTAAAATTCACAGTCGTAGTATATCACATATTGGTATTTACCTTGGCAATAACAGGTTTGCACACGCATCATCACGAGGTGTTGCCATAAGCAGCCTTGATGATGCTTACTACAGCCGCTACTTTTATAAAGGCGGCCGTTTGTTAGAATCATTTAAAAATGAACTTTCAACGGCATCAGCATCTGCTGACGACGAACCAGCTAACTAAATAAACCTAAATTAATATCTCTGATCCTTTCACTAACCATGAAAGGATTTTTTTTGCCCCAATATGAAACCCCGGTTAACCTTATTTTTAATTATTAACATAGCTGTAGCCGCCTGCATTAACCCAAATGCGGGTAAACGGGTAACTACCCAACCAGAAGCGACACCTGCCATTACAGATACCATACAGAAAAAACCGGTTGATACTGCTATTAACATTACTGCCGTTGGCGATATCATGCTGGGATCGTCATACCCTGACAGTACATACCTGCCGCCCAATGATGCCCTGAATAGTTTTAAGCCTGCTTTAGAACATCTGCGCAAAGCCGATATTGCTTTTGGCAACCTTGAGGGGGTATTGTTAGATACCGGCGCACCGGTTGGGTACAAACTACGGTTTAAGCATAAGGGATATTTATTCAGGATGCCGGCAAAGTACGGCGCCGTTTTTAAAGATGCCGGTTTTGATATTTTAAGCGTGGGTAACAACCACTCGAATGATTTTGACCTGGCCGGCCGCAAAAGCACTATTAAAATTTTAGATAGCCTGGATATCCATACCGCGGGTTTTAAAAGCCATCCATCAAAAACATTTACAGTAAATGGTGTTAAATATGGGTTTTGTGCTTTTTCGCCAAATGGGCAAACGGTATCATTGCTTGGCATAGCCGCCGCGAAACAGATCATCCGCGACCTAAAAGCCAACAGCGACATTGTTATCGTATCTTTCCATGGCGGTGGTGAGGGTACCGATTACGAACATGTGCCTGATTCCGCTGAAATTTTTAAAGGTGAGAACCGCGGCAACCTGCGTCTTTTTACCCATGCCGCTATAGATGCCGGCGCCGATGTAATACTGGGTAATGGCCCGCATGTAGCCCGGGCTATGGAACTTTACAAAAACCGTTTAATAGCTTACAGCCTGGGTAATTTTGTAACTTATAAAGGAGTGAGTGTAAGCGGCATATGCGGCTTGGCGCCTCTATTAAAACTCCGCATCAGCAAAAAGGGCGATTTTTTGGGCGGGCAGATCGTATCATACCGCCAAATACATGATAAGGGCTTGCTGATAGATACGCTAAACCGTGCTGCTTTGCGCATAAAAGCATTAACCGAGGCCGATTTTATACAGCCCGGTTTAAGCATTTCGGCTTCGGGGCAAATAACGCCGTTAACTATTAACTAAGCTTCGTCTTTAGTATTACGGATAAGGCTGATACCTGTAAAAAAGAAAATGATGGCTATTAAGCCAACCACAATTAAGGTAGTAGCTGCACCCGTATGCTGAATTATTTGCACACCGGTATAAATAAGGCCTATAATACCTAATACTGTAAGTATAGCACCAAAAGTACGTTTTAAGTTCATGTTATATAATTAGTTATGCGTTTAATAACTAATCATTAACCATAATATACGGCGTTTGTTTGCGTCCCGGCAAAGGTTGGATTGCATCCATTAATATCATAAACGTGTAACATTTATGTTGAGGCATGTATCATTTGGCCATGAATTACGTTATTAGTCCTGTAAGTGCCTCGCATTTACATTGTGATAAGGTTTAGGTTGAAAGTCCCCGGGCAGCGAGTGCCCGGGGCTTTTATTTTTTAGAGCCCAATGATAGCTCTCAGTACATTTTAAGATAAATAGCCTGTCTCTTATACACATCT
>NZ_LGEK01000042.1 GCF_001636615.1 Mucilaginibacter sp. L294
AGATGTGTATAAGAGACAGTTATTACCCCCCAAATAATTTGCTATGGAACTATTATTAGTAGCTATTGAAGCACTTGTACCGATGAGCCTGTTGGCTATTTTTATTGTATTGATTGCAGTACAATTTTTACCAAATGACAACACAGAAACGGAAGAATCCGATTCGAACCTGTTGATGTGAGGTAAAGGTCTGATTGTTGTAGTAAGATTTACATCATAAATCTTACAATGATCTACCATGAAAAAAATTAACTTATTATTGTTCGCTTTGGCCATTGTTGCCCTTAGCGGGTGCTCAGTTATCGGCGGAATTTTTAAAGCCGGTGCAGCTGTAGGCATCATTTCTGTTATTGTAGTAATACTTATCATCATCTGGATAATCTCTGCCTTCAGGGGCAGATCATAACCGCTTTTGGCGATATTGTAACAATAAAAAAGCGCCCAAAAGGCGCTTTTTTATTTGGTGATCATTATATCTATCAATTTCCAACTTTTCCTGTCGGCCCAATCGCCGCCGGTATAGGAAAGGTTTACCTGCCAGGCCGTTTTTACCGTTTTACCACTGCTATCTTGTGCATCAACGTATGATGATATATGATAGCTGTTATGCGCTGTATCAATGTCCGATTCAAATTTGCTTTTTGGGAAGTTTGCCGTACCCGGTTGTTTTAGCCTATCGTTAACAAAAACCTTAGCTATGGCAAAGGCTTCTTTTGCATTTGGTTTACGGTTAACATGCACCCGGCGGTTTTGCAGCACACGCAGCATCACCACCAAAAAGAAAACCGCAAATAAAATACTGAATATAGTAGCTATACGGATACGCGGGTGGTGTTTCCAATGTGTATTCTTTTTATCCTCGTCGCTCAGGTTGTTCCATTCGGAGTACTTCATATATGTATTACTTTCAGCAATAAACAAAATTAGCGGCTAATGTTTTTAAACCAACATTTAAGGCATAAAAAAAACGCCCCTGGCATAACCGGGGGCGTTTTTTATTAATAAAAAGAGATTACATTTTTTTAGTAGTATCTTTTTTAGTGGTGTCCATTTTAGATGAATCAGTAGCAACTGAATCCATTTTAGCTGAGTCCATTTTAGCTGAATCAGCAGAAGATGCAGAACCAGAACCTTTACAAGCAGCAGCAGAAACAGCGATAGCTAAAGCTAAAAATGCAATTTTGAATGAATTTTTCATTTTGTGTTGTTTAATTATTTGTAAGTTAAAATATTCTTATTTGGTTGTTAATACCGCGGAGTTAAAAAGGTAACCCAACTAATTTTAATTTTTTTTACTTTTTTTCACCGAGTCTTTTTTAGTGCTGTCAACAGGTGCCGTAACGGTAGTCTCCTTTTTGGTAGAATCGACAGCCACAGTTGTAGAATCTATTTTAGTGCTATCAGCAGGGTCTGTTGTTGTTTTTCTGGCAGGGTCGCAGGCTGCTGCGGTAATTGCGATAGCGAAGGCTACGAAAGTAAGTTTAATGGAAGTTTTCATGTTTTTAATTGTTTATTGTTTGTGATAATTAATTACCACAAATAATAAAAAGTAACCCTGTAAAATAAAAAAACATATCGCAGACTGACAGTAAAGCGTTTAGGTTAAACAATAGCAGGATCAGGAGTAACGCCGCGGCATCCTAATAATTATTCCCGATATTGCGGCTTTGGCCACTTGTAATTTGGCTTGCAAAAAAATAAATCAAATTGTTGGGTTACAATTCCATATAAAAAGTATTAAGTAGTGAATAATCAGTTAAATGTGGAAATACCATCAGATAGTGAAGTCATCATTGGCATACTTAATAATTCTGATAGTGTTTTAAAAAAGTTATACCTGGGTTATTTCCCGATGATCTTGCAACTTGTTGTTAATAATAACGGCGATGAGGATGAGGCCAAGGATATTTACCAGGAAGCTATAATAGTTCTTTATAATAAGGTTAAGCGGGGCGATTTTGAGCTGAGCAGCAAATTAAAAACCTACATATACTCTATATGCAGGCGTTTATGGCTAAAGCGGCTTAAACAATTAAACAGGTATGGTGGCGATATTAAAGATTTCCAGGAGTACCTGCCGGTTGAGGACGAGGTGGAGAAACACGAAGAGCGTGATATGCAGCTTAATAAAATGGGCGATGCATTGAAACTTTTGGGCGAACCCTGCAAAACTATTATGGAAGATTTTTATATGCACAACCGCAGCATGCAGGATATATGCGAACGGTTTGGCTACACAAATGCTGATAACGCTAAAACGCAGAAGTATAAATGTCTGCAAAGGCTGAAGAAATTATTTTTTCAGCAGTAATTAAGGAGGGGTGACGAAATGAAAGATAACCAACTTTTAGAAATGATTGAGAGCTACCTGTACGGTGAAATGACCGTTGAGGAAAGTGCCCAATTTGATGCATTGCGTAAAAAGGATGCAACTATTGACGCTAAAATTGCCGAGCATAAAGAATTTACAGCTTTATTAAAGCAATATAACGAGCGTTTAAGCCTGCAAAGCCGTTTAGACGAGATACACGAGGAGATTGATGTACATACATTAAAAGAAGACCTGATGGCGCACCCATCATGGATAGTGCAACTATGGCGCCACCACCACTCTAAAATATCGGTGGCGGCTTCGGTAGCTATTTTTGCCGTTTTGCTCACGCTTTACTCTACAGGATCATTGACCAATAAAGATCCAAGGGTGCTTCCTTTAAGAGAAGAAATTCATCGTATTGATGTAGCACAAAGGAATCTGGAAAATAAGACCAATAGTATTATCAAATCTGACAAAACCGGCCCCACCATTTCGGCTAAATTCCGTGGTACAGGTTTCGCGCTTACAGGTAACGGTTATATTGTAACAAATTATCATGTAGTAAGCGGTGCCGATTCTGTTTATGTACAAAATGCCGCAGGCGAATCTTTCCGCACAAAAGTGGTTTACACCGAGCCGCAGTATGATGTAGCCATACTTCAAATAAACGACCCGGCCTTTAAAAACCTTGGGGCTGTTCCATACAGGTTTAAAAAAGCAAAAAGCGACCTGGGCGAAACCGTTTATACATTAGGTTACCCCGGCGATGAAATTAAATTTGGCCCCGGTTCGTTAACCGCAGCAACAGGTTTTAAAGGTGATACTACCGAATATGAATTGTTTATCCCGGTTAACCCCGGCAACAGCGGAGGCCCGCTATTAGACGACAAAGGAAACGTTATTGGTGTTATAACCGGTAAACAAACGCAAACCTCGGGAGCAGCATTCGCGGTAAAATCAAATTACCTGTTAAAAGCTATTCAAAGCATCCCCGCCGATTCATTAAACAAATCGCTTATCCTGAATACCAAAAATAGTTTAGCCAATCTGAGCCGTACGCAACAGGTTGAAAAACTGCGTACCTACGTATTTATGGTAAAGGTTTATAATCAGTAAAAAATCAACAATTAATATATTAAGAGGGATGCAAGAAATTGCCTCCCTTTTTTTGTGCTATATTTTTAGATTGATGAGTAACTAATTATATGTTGCAACGTCTTAATTAAACAAGGTTATATTTACCTATATGAAACTTAAACTATTTGCCTGCCTTTTACTTCTTCCATTTTTAAGCTTTGCACAACAGCCGTTAACAGGTGCTGATAGCGCCCGTAAGCTTATAGATACGGCGTTGAGTTACGCTAAGATCAATTCGATATACAGGGGGCATGTAGATTGGAACAAGCTGACAGATTCTGTACGTGCACGAAGCAAGGACGCTAAAAGTGTTACCGAAGCCATGCCGGCAGTATCAATGATGTATCAAATGTTGGGCGATTTTCATGGAATGGCTTTATACAATGGTAAAACATATAAATGGAACACCACCCTTGTAAAGGTGGATAGGGAATTATATAAGGAGTTGTTAGCCAAATTCAAAAAGAATAAGCAAACCATAGAAACACGTATGCTGGAGAATGGCTATGGTTATATATTAATGCCAGGAAACAACCCTACTAAGCCGGGCGAAACACAACTCATTGCCGCCCAGATACAAGATTCGCTGGCCAAGCTTAACCCCGCCAAACTTAAAGGTGTTGTTATCGATTTAAGGCTAAATTTAGGCGGTAATATGTGGCCAATGATAATAGGTGTAGGCAACCTGGTAAGCAAAGGTAAGTTGGGCTATTTTATTTACCCTGATGCATCTAAAAATGAATCGTGGTTGGTGAACGGTACCAGCATCTATTCGGATACCACTAAAGCCTGCTCGGTTAAGGCATTGGGCAAGGTAAATCCAAAAATTAAAATAGTAGTATTAACATCTCCCTATACTGCAAGCTCTGGTGAGGCAATGGCCATTACTTTTAAAGGGCAAAAAAATGCCTGTATTATAGGCGATACCACGGCAGGCTATACAACAGCTAACGAATCCTTTAGTATTTATGGCGTTGAGTTTATTATGGCGCAGGCTGCCGAGGCGGATAGGAATGGAAACATCTATTACAAAAATGTGCCGCCCGATAAGGAAGTAATTGCCGGGGATAATTTTGACGATTTTAGCAAAGACCAAAAGATTCTCGCGGCTCTTGCATGGATGAAAGGGAAGTAGTGAGCTTGTTTATTTCTGTCATGCTGAACATAGTGAAGCATATATTCGCCCGGCAATGCGTAGTTCGCTGTTGGATCCTTCGCTATCGCTCAGGATGACAAATAGAATAGGAGGGTTACCTATCCACTTCGCCCAATACAAAATCAAGCGAGCCGATGATGGCTATCAAGTCGGCTATCATAACGCCTTTGCCAAGCTCGGGCAGTACCGATAGGTTATTAAAACTCGGGCCGCGTACTTTCGAACGGAACGGGATCTCGGAGCGTTCGTTATTATGGATAAAGTAAAAGCCCAGTTCGCCTTTGGCGCCTTCGCAGCGGGCATAATAGTCTTGTACTTTTGGGGTGAGTTTACGCGGTAATTTTGCGCGCGGGTCAAACTCAGGGGTGCGCTTTAACTCTTTCTGTAACCTGTCCAGGCATTGCTCTACAATCTTTAACGATTCCTGGATCTCGTCAACACGTACTTTGTACCTGTCCCAGCAATCGCCAACAGTGCCCATCAGGCCTTTACCTACCGGGATATCAAATTCCAGCTCGGGGTAAGCAGAGTAATTGTCTATCCGGCGCAGATCATATTTTAAGCCCGAGCCACGCAATACCGGGCCGCTGCAGCCGCAGTTAATGGCCACATCCATAGGTAACACACCTACATTGGCGGTACGGCTGATGAAGATCTGGTTATCGGTTAAAAGTTGGTTAAGCTCAACCATTTTTGGTTTAAAGTAATCAACAAATTCGCGGCAGCGTTCTTCAAATCCAACGGGCAGGTCATAAAATAAACCGCCCACCCATATATAGTTATACAGCATGCGCGAGCCCGAAGCCCACTCCAGCATCCCCATGATATGCTCACGATCGCGAAAACACCACAGGAAAGGCGTAAAAGCGCCTATATCAATGCCGTAGGTGCCAATAGCTATCAGGTGCGATGCAATGCGGTTAAGCTCGCAAACCAGCACACGGATGTACTCTATACGTTTTGGGATATCTTTATCAATGCCCAGCATTTTCTCCACACCCATAACCCAGGCGTGGCTGTTATTCATAGATGCCAGGTAATCCAGCCTATCCGTAAACGGGATGGTTTGCTGGTAGGTAAGTGATTCGGCGTGTTTTTCAAAACAGCGGTGCAGGTAACCTATATGGGGGATAACCTCTTTAACGATCTCGCCATCGGTTATCAGCTCCAGCCGCAAAACCCCGTGGGTCGACGGATGCTGCGGCCCCATGTTGAGCACCATATCCTCCACAGCGGCATCATTAATCCTCTGTTGATATTTTATTAATGCGTTGTTATATTTCGAATTTCGAATGTTCAATTTCGAATTTATTTAAGATTTTTTGAATTGCGTTGATTTTCCTTTGCTGTTTTTCCAATCGCGGTGAAAATGGCCGTTAGTTCTTTTGCTTCCTTCTTTAAAAGGATGAGTTTGTCACTTTGTACTAATCCAGATTCCTCCATTAACTCCAACCAATAAATCGATTCATCTGCTTCTTCTTCAACGATAACTATTTTATTTATAAAATCGGCAATTGATTTGCCTTTACAAGCCGCCCTGTAGTTTGCACCCACAGATGTAGAGCTCCTTAATAGTTGATTAACTAATATATTAATCGCTTTATTGCTCGGTAGTTCACCGACAAATTTTATAATGTCTACAGCAAATATTTTTGTTCTATGTTGAAGTTCTGCTTTATCCATAAATTCGAAATTGAACATTCGCAATTCGAAATCAATTTAATCTACTTTTATCCCTTTATAATACTCTGCCGCCTTATAATCTTTTCTTAGCGGGTAACCTTCCCAATCATCAGGTAGTAAAATCCTGCGCAGATCAGGGTGGCCTTCAAAAAATATCCCAACCAGGTCGTATGCTTCGCGTTCGTGCCAGTCGGCGGTGCGGTAAACGGATACAATGCTGGGGAACGATGGTAAGTTATCCTCGCTACGGTCATTTTCCCTGCTTATCTTCAGCGTAAGCTGCAAATGGTAGGGGATAGACGACAAATGATAAACCACACCAAATCGACCGGCCTCCTCGCCATAATCCACACCTGTAAGGCAGGATAAGAAATCAAAATAAGTTTTTGGATTATTGCGCAGCTCCAAACAAACCTCAACAATATGGTTGGGGTTTATCAGCAGGGCGGGTTGCATGCCGGTACGTTCTTCGCCGGTAATTACATCGTCGCCAAACTTTTGGGTAAGCAATAATTTAATATCATCAAAACTCATGGCGCAAGGCGAACAATTTTCCAGTTTTTATTATCGGTTTTTTTGTAAACTATCCTATCATGCAGGCGGCTGCGGCGGCCCTGCCAAAATTCAATGTAGCGTGGCCTTAAAACATATCCGCCCCAGTATGATGGTTTTGGCACTTCGCTGTCGGCGTATTCAGCCTCTAAAGCTGCCATTTTTTGCTCAAGTACTTCGCGACCGTCAATTTCCTGGCTTTGCGGTGATGCAGCAGCGCCTATCTGGCTTGCCTTAGGGCGCGAGTGGAAGTATTTTTCAGAATAGTTTTTGTCAAGCTTTTCTATAGTGCCTTCAATACGGATCTGGCGTTCCATACCGCCCCAAAAGAAAACAAGCGACCCCAGTGGGTTTTTGCTGATCTCTTTACCCTTGCGGCTTAGGTAATTGGTGTAAAACTTAAAGCCATCATCACTGAAACCCTTAAGCAACACTATCCTTGCCGATGGGCGGCCGTCGTGCGTAGCGGTGGCCAGTGTCATGGCGTTTGGCTCATGTACTTTATAATTAATGGCTTCGTTAAACCATTTATCAAACTGGCGTATTGGGTTGGCATCAACATCGGTTTCGTTCAACGAAGCCGCTTCATAGTCCTGCCTTAAATTTTCTATATCTTTTTGATCCATTATCGCAAACTTACAAATTAATTATACCGTACATATCTATACGCTGTTCATTTTGGCCATTAATGAACATAATTTTACATTTAGTGTTAATACAATATAAATTTACACCTATGCTAAGTCCCATTTCAGCCGCTGCAGGCCGTTTACTAATATCAGAACCATTTATGCCCGACCCTAATTTTAAGCGGTCGGTTATATTACTTACCGAATATTCTGAGGCTGGCGCTATGGGGTTCATCCTTAATCACCAAACCGAATATTTACTGGGAGATATCCTGCCCGATGCTTCTTATTCAGAAATACCTGTGTATATGGGTGGCCCCGTTGCCGAAAATACCCTGCATTATATACACCGTTGCCCCGATAAAATTGAAGGCGGTATTGAAATATGGGATGGGATTTACTGGGGTGGCGATTTTGAGCAGATAAAAGAACTGATCAACAATTACCAGATAACCGAAAGCGAGATAAAATTCTTTACCGGTTACTCCGGCTGGACACCCGGACAGCTTGATGATGAATTGCGCGAAGATGCCTGGATAGTGGCTAATAAATTTGAAGCCGACAGTATTTTTGGCAATAATGAAAACAACCTTTGGAAAGAAGTGGTAATAAGCCTTGGCCAGCGCTACGCACATATTGCCAATTTCCCGGAGAACCCGTTGCTGAATTAATCTTCCGACCTGTCATATCGAACGATAGAGAGAAATCTTGTTCAAATGACAGGTGACGAACTATGCTTAATGAACAAGATTTCTCCTCGTACCTCATTCGAAATGACAGCGTAGTTTTACTTCCCTTCCATCTCCGCGGCCGAAGCTTCAACAACCTGCTTTAATTTTTCTTTAAAAGCGATGAGGTTTTGCACCAGGTATTCGTCAGCCGTTGATAGGATCTGCGCGGCCAGTATGCCCGCATTTTTAGCAGCGTTTAAAGCTACTGTTGCCACCGGGATACCATTAGGCATTTGCAGGATAGACAGGATAGAATCCCAGCCATCAATAGAGTTGCTCGACTTTACAGGAACGCCAATTACGGGTAAATGCGTTAATGATGCTACCATGCCCGGTAAATGCGCGGCACCACCTGCACCGGCAATAATTACCTTAATGCCACGATCGGCAGCGGCGCGGGCGTAGCTGAACATCCTGTCAGGCGTGCGGTGGGCAGATACAACGGTTATTTCGTATGCAACACCCAGTTCTTTTAAAACGTCAGCAGCATCCTGCATAATGTTCAGATCGGACTTGCTGCCCATTATAATGGCTATTTTTGGTTGGCTCATGGTTTAAAATTACCTTTTATTTTTATATGCTATTTTTTTAATTAAAAAAACTATCGCTAATCCTATCCCCACCATTATACCTATTGTAATTACTATGCCAAGAGCATATCCGGTTTTGCGACCCCAATTTTCAGCTTTTTTCAAACCCAAGTCCTTTTTATTTGCCACCTTAAAGCCTTTAAAAAAGTTCTCAAGTGCCGGATGGTTATGTGACAGGGAGTCTGATGCCATTATCCCTGTCATCAACAGGCTATCATTAAGCGCTACTACGCGTATATAACTGTACAGATCCTGTCCTTTTATATTAGCTTTATAACCAAATTCTAAGGCCTTGTTGCCATTTATAAGAATGTTGTTCTTGTAAAAAACTTTACCTTTTGAAGTGCCTACCGCTCCATTTACAAATGCGTTATATGTCGAGTCAAGATTGTTACTTCTGAAAAGGTCCTTTAATCCGCCGCTAATGTCTTGCGCCTGTGCTAAGAAAACTACTTGTTTGTATTTGGCAATATAAATATTGAGATCCCTTATTTTTTTGATCTCAGGCTTTTCAGGCAACGCAATACTTCCTAAGCCGCCCAACTTTTGGTTGTAATTATACTGGCCATATGCGTATGGTGACAAAAGGAATAAAAATGCAATGAGGAAAAGTTTGGTACGCACGGGAGATATAAATAAATAACCTAACTGATAACCTTTAAAGTCTGTTGCACATATCTTGCCTTCTCTATCGCTTTCTCTCTATCATTATCAATAATAGTAACATGCCCCATTTTACGGAAAGGTTTTGTTAAGGCCTTGCCGTACAGGTGCACATACACACCGGTGCATTTTAAGATCTTCTCTATCCCCTGGTAAACAGCGGGGCCTTCGTATCCGGCTTCGCCTAAAATGTTTACCATTATGGCGTTGCTCAGACAGGAGGTATCACCCAGTGGTTGGTCGAATATTGCTCGTAAGTGCTGCTCAAACTGCGATACTACGTTACCCTCTATGCTTTGGTGGCCGCTATTATGCGGGCGCGGGGCCAATTCGTTCACCAGTATTTTGCCGTCTTTGGTCAGGAACATTTCTACCGCCAGTATGCCAACAATATTAAGCGTTTCAGCTATACGTTTGGCAATGTTCTCGGCCTCCATCTGTACCTCGAAAGGCAGGGTAGAGGGCGAGATCAAAAACTCAACCAGGTTAGCTTCGGGGTTAAACTCCATTTCAACCAGCGGGAAGGTTTTTACCTCGCCGCTTTCGTTACGGGCTACTATTACACCAATTTCTTTTTCAAAATCAACCAGGCGCTCAATAAGGCTTGGTTCGGTAAATGCATTTTTTAGGTAACTTTCGTCAACCACTTTGTAAACGCCCTTGCCATCGTAACCATCACGGCGAAGTTTTTGAATATATGGGAATGGGATATGGCTTGCCTTTAACTGCCCGGGCGATGAGATCACCTGGAACTCGGCAGTAGGGATATCATTTTCTTTAAAAAATTGCTTTTGCAGCCCCTTATCCTGTATCAGGCGAATAATACGCGATTGCGGGTAAACGGCAACGCCTTCTTTTTCCAATTGCTCCAGCGCGTCAACGTTCACCTTCTCTATCTCGATGGTAAGCAGGTCAACCTTTTTACCAAAGTTATAAACGGTTTCGTAATCGCTTAATGAACCTACAACAAACTCGTTACAAAGCCGGCGACAGGGTGCCTCGCGGTCTGGGTCGAGCACCTTTACGGTGACGTTGTAATTTATTGCCTGCTGTATCAGCATGCGCCCAAGCTGGCCGCCGCCTAATATTCCTAATCGTAAATCCCCGTAAAATGCTTTCATGTATAGTGTTGCAAAGTTAGTTGAAATCTTTTAAACTGGCATAAAGCAATTTTAACAGCTATTTATTGCGATGTCAAGATGACCGGTCATGTCAAAATATTAGAAACTGATTAGAGATTGTAATGTAAAACAATATTTAAGCGTCATAAGGACATTCAAACGTCACAATTCGACCACAATAAGCCCCAAAACCTTCCAAAACAGCCTCAAAAAGCCTACCTTTGCAGCGTTTTTACTCCACCAATATATTATACATGAAAACCAAAATAGCAGTAGCAAAAGGTGACGGTATAGGCCCGGAAATTATGGCCGCCGTACTCCGCATATTTGAAGCCGCCAACGTACAGCTCGATTACGAGTACGTAGAAATGGGCAAGTCGTATTTTGATGCAGGCCACTCCACCGGGATGACCGCCGCAGCAAAAGAAACCATTGAACGTTTAGGCCTGCTGTTTAAAGGCCCGATGGAAACCCCGAAAGGCAAAGGCGTAAAAAGCATTAACGTTACCGCTCGTAAGGTGTGGAACACTTATGCCAACCAACGCGATTTTCGTTCACTGAATGGTGTTGATACCGTTTTCTCTAAAGCGGGTATCCCTATCAACTTAACTATCGTTCGCGAGAATATTGAAGATACTTACGGAGGTATCGAACACTTGTTAACCAATGATGTTGCAGTAGGCCGCCGTATCATTACCCGCCCGGGCTCTGCCCAGGTGATCCGTTACGCGTTTGAAATGGCCCGCCGCAAGGGTTATACAAAACTGGCTTGTGGCCATAAGGCCAATATCATGAAACTGACCGACGGCTTGTTCCTGGAAACGTTTTATGAAATAGCACGCGAGTACCCGGATATTGAATCGTCGGACATTATTGTGGATGACCTTTGTATGAAACTGGTATCGCGCCCTGAAATATTCCAGGCTATTGTATTGACTAACCTGCAGGGCGATATCGTATCTGATCTTTGCGCCGGTTTAGTTGGCGGCTTAGGCTTTGCACCATCAGCAAACATTGGCGATAACATCTCTATTTTCGAGGCTGTGCATGGTACCGCACCGGATATTGCCGGCCGTGGTATTGCTAACCCAACCGCTTTGCTGTTATCTGGTATTTTAATGCTGCGTTATTTAGGTTTCACTACCGCCGCGGCTAATATCGAAAACTCATTGCTATACACACTTGAACAAGGCGTACATACCGGCGATTTTGGAGATAAAGCTGTAGCATCGGTTAATACGGATGCTTTTGCTGATGCTGTAATTGCCAACCTTGGCCAGGTGCCTGTAAAAGGTGAAGTAATTGCCCAGCCGGATATGGAAGTGAAGGCCAATCACGATCATCCGCTTAAAAATAAACTAACCGTTACCAGCACTACTACTACAGAGGAAATGGTTGGTGTGGATGTTTTCGTAGAATCGAGCAAACAACCAAATGAGCTTGCCGCTTTGGCGCAACGCAAACAAACGGATAACTTTCAGTTGGTGATGATATCAAACCGTGGTACACAGGTTTGGCCAACAGGCTCTATCTTTACCGAACTGGTGAACGAATATCGCCTCCGTTTTGAAAAGAAAGACGGTACCAGCATCACCCAGAAAGAGATTTTGCACATTGCTGCCGATCTTTCGGAAGATTTTAAAGTGTGCTCGGTTGAGTTCCTGATGAAATTTGATGGCAAAATAGGTTATACTTTAGCACAGGGGCAATAAGTTTAAAGCCGAAAGTTTAAAGTAAAAAGTAAAGGCCTGTCGAACACGACAGGCCTTTTAATTTGGATATTTGCCAACTGCCAACTTCTTTTAATCGCTGTCAACCGTTCGGTGGCCTACCTCATCATCAACTTCACCATTTATTTTTTTGACGTAGATCTCATCAACCAAAATAATAATGATAGATAGTAACGGCACTGCCAGTATAATACCCAACACGCCCGACAATACCCCCATCAGCACCTGGCTTATGATGGTTAAAGCAGGGGGGATGTTGATCATTTTCTTTTGAATAAGCGGCGTAACAATATTACTTACAATGGTTTGCGATACGATGTAAAGCAATGCAACAATAATGGCGGTATTAAGGTCTTTAGTTAAGGCAAGCAAAACACCCGGTATCATAGCCGCCAGCGAGCCAAAGTTGGGTATAAGCTTTAATAAGCCTGTTAACAGGGCAAGCACCAATGCTACCGGTATGCCAATAATAGATAGGCCTGTACCTATCATAATAAATATCAGCACCATAGAAAGCATCATGCCTTTAAGCCATCCTTTTAATGCCTGGCTGGTACGGTCTATAACCTTTCTGGCCATTGGTTTATTTTGCTCAGGGAATAGTTTGATGATACCATCCATATAAAGCGATGGGCTTGTAGTGAAAAATATCCCCAAAAACATAATGATATAGATATTACCCAGCACGCCAAAACTGGTGCTGAAAAAGCTTTGGGCAGTCGCGAAAAGTTTATCGGTATTATCGCTGCCAAAGTATTCCAGTATTTTTGCGCCAAGGGGGCCTTCGCCAAGTTTTGCCTTAAAATTATTAATGGTTTGGGGCAGGCTTTCGCTCAAAATGGCTATCTGGCCCTGTATGGTGGTACCCATAACATAAAGCAAGGTGAACAGGATGAGGAACGAACCCACAACAGACACAGCCATGCAGATCTTACGGTTCCATTTGGTTTTGCGTTCTATCATATCGCCCAGCCCATGGAAATATACCGATATCAGCGCTCCCGCCAGTATCATTAACAGTACATTAAAGGCCACACGGGCAATTAATATGGAAACCACCAGCAAGGCAACAATGGCCACGGTATGCCAAACCTTTTCTATATAGGTGAGTTCTTTTTTAGAGGGTCTTTCAGGAGTGGGGGTTCTATTGGGCATTGTGTGCTGTTTAGTTATGCACATAATTACGTATAGTACTCGTAAAAGTTTTAAGAAATTACAAAGTAATATTAACTATTGATGCGAGTCTCTCACCTTATTAAAATAAGCTACCAGCTTTTCTATATTGCCTATCCCAAAATGGTTGGCACGGATCTGTTCTACAACCTCGGGTTCATCGGCCATCACCTCGCTCATAATATCTATAAAGTTTTCGCGGGTAAGGTGCTGCATGGTAGCGGTGCTGCTGCCATAGTAATAGCTTAGTTTATTGTTGTTACTGCCGCCGCCACCGCCGCCAATATTTATACCTACGCCACCACCATATGATGTGCCGTAGCTGCCAGTGCCTATGCCCAGTTCTGGCGATACCTGTACTTTTTTACCGCCGCCGCTTCCGCCGCTGCCTGCGCCACGGGTGGCGTAAATTTTAGTGGGCTCATCAATAACCACGCGTACAAAATCAAATTCCTTTTTTGCCCAGGTTTCGTTACCGGGGGCATGTGCTACCACAAAACTATCGCGCCCGGCCACAAACGATTGCAGGTCACTGGTGCTCAGATAATACGGAGTTGAGTGTTCTTCGTCCCTAAACTCAATAAAGCCTTCATCCCTGAACGGCCCGCGGCCACCCGGGTTAGGGTGAATGTACCCCGTAGTTCTAACGCCTTTTACATCAACAAAATAGCCGGGAAGCCATTTTTGCGCTTTAACGGTATTGCTTGCCAGCGTTAGTAATAAAACAAGCGCAGCGGTATTAAAAAAGTGTTTGGTGTACGGGGTGTTCTTAGTAGTCATATGATTTTTTTGGCATCTGGCCTGTTCTGTAATAGGTGAGCAGGTCCTCCATATCACCATAACGAAAAGTTTTGTCTTTAATTTTAGCAACAACCTCGGGTTTATCTGCCATAATATTGCTCATTACTTCAATAAACTGTTTTTTCTCCAGTTTGATAACTTTATCCTGCGTAGGGCCATAGTAATACGTGGTTCTTGTACCGCCGCCAATGGTTGTGCCAACACCCACACCCATGCCTACGTTACCGGTAAAACCGCCGGTATTGATAATTAACGGGAAACCGTTTTTAGCTGTTTTAACGGCAAATAATTTTGTGGGGTTATCAACAGATACGATCATGAACGGACTGTTTTTTAACAGCACATTTCGCGATACCACAAAGCTATCTTCACCCATCACAAATGATTTGATCTTGTAATAAGGGATAGGGAACACTTCCGATTTTTCATCGGCGCAGTAAAGTATGCGGTCGCCGTCTTCGTATTCGCCTTTGTGGGGAGGAGCCCATGATATCAGCCCGTCGAATATTTCGCCGCTGGTGTGGTAAAGCGTGCCCTCAAACCATTTACGCTGAGGCTGTGCTTTTGCAGCGAAGGTGCTTACAATGATGATAATTAATAAAACGACTTTGCGCATGGTATTAAATAGTTAACGGGTTGTGATATTGGTGCAGGCCAATATTTGTTCTATACAAATACAGTAAATTTTATATTTTATTGTGTTGAAAGGCTCTTGTCATTAATTTTTTACAACGTGTATTTTACTTACCGGTAGTTGGTTCATCATTTATATGAATTATACAGGGCCCCGGTATTAATTGTAATGTTTAAAATACAAAGCGAGAGTAAAATTTTACGCATAAAGGTTTAGATTTGAAACCAAATATAAATGATTTTTTGACATGATAACAGTTGATCTGCGCAGCGATACCGTAACAAAACCAACACCGGGGATGTTCGAAGCCATGTGGAGCGCCAAAGTGGGCGACGATGTGTTTGGCGAAGACGAAACCGTGAACGCGCTTGAGCAAAAAGCTGCGCGGATGTTTGGGATGGAAGAGGCCATTTTCTGCCCATCGGGTACCATGACCAACCAGATAGCTATTAAATGTTTTACCCAGCCGCTTGATGAACTCATAGCCGACCAAACCGCACATGTTTACCGTTACGAAGGTGGGGGTATCGCTTTTAATTCGGGCGTATCAACACGGTTATTGAATGGCTACCGGGGTATCTTAACCGCCGAAATGATAGCGCCGGAGATCAATGCCGAAAATATCCATTACCCGCATACCAGTTTGGTAGTGTTGGAGAATACAGTTAACAAAGGCGGTGGCAGCTGCTACACGCTTGATCATATTAAGCCCATTGCCGAACTGTGTAAACAGCGCGGCCTAACATTGCATTTAGATGGTGCCCGAATATTTAACGCGCTTGCCCATACCGGAGATAGCGCCGTGGACTACGGCAAATACTTTGACGGTATTTCGGTATGCCTGTCTAAAGGTCTGGGTGCACCTGTTGGCTCGGTTTTACTGGCAGATAAAGCAACTATTAAATATGCCCGCCGCATCCGTAAGGTATTGGGTGGTGGCATGAGGCAGGCGGGTTTCCTGGCAGCAGCAGGTATTTACGCGCTGGATCATCATGTAGAGCGTTTAAAGATAGATCATACCCACGCCCGTATTTTAGGCGAGGAACTGGTAAAATGCGCATGGGTAACCAATGTAGTGCCTGTAGAAACCAATATTGTTTTATTTGATACCACCCAACCTGCCGATGCCATATTGGCTAAACTGGAAGAAAAAGGTATTAAAGCCAGCAGTACCGATACCCACCGCATCCGCTTTGTGACACATTTGGATGTGCACCCCGAGCAAGTGGAGTATGTGGTGGATGCGTTGAAGAGTTTATAAATAACCTGTCATCCTGAGGAACGAAGGATCTACCCGCCAACATGCATCTTCGCGAATAGATCCTTCAAACGTTTAGGATGACAAGTTTGTTTATTCTTAATGTGTAATTCATTTAATTAGTACTTAAAACTTATCACCCGGTTCCATGTTGTATCCTACACATGAACCGCCTCGTAAAAAAACTCGAAAAAATTGGCCGCGACCCTAAAATAACTGCAAAAGCTGTTGGGCTGCGGTATGCATCAGATGCTACCCCGGGTTATACCCGTAAAAAAAGCGGCAAGGGCTGGAGTTATTATGATGCAGATGGCAAGGTGGTGAAGGATAAAGAGTTGATCGAACGCTTTAGCAAACTGGTAATACCACCGGCCTATACCAATGTATGGATCTCGCCTTATGATAACGGCCACCTGCAGTTTACCGGTACCGACGCTGCCGGGCGTAAGCAATACCGCTATCATGCTTACTGGAACAAGATCCGTAATCAATCAAAATACCATCGCCTGCAAACATTTGCCGCCAATTTACCTGCCATACGTAAGCAGGTTGATCATGACCTGGCACGCCACAAACTCGATCATGAAAAGGTGGTGGCCTTGGTAGTACGGTTAATGGAATTAACCAGCATCCGTGTGGGTAACGAATCATACAAAAAGTTATACGGCTCGTTCGGTTTAACCACGCTGATGGACAGGCATGTGAAAATTGAAGGCAGTAAACTCAACTTTGAATTTAAGGGTAAAAAAGGGGTGATGCACAAGGTTGCCCTGCAAAGTAAAAAACTGGCCCGGCTGGTTAAGCAATGCCGCGATATCCCCGGGAAGGAGTTGTTTCAATATTATAACGAGGATGGCGGGCATTGTACCATAGGCTCGGGGGATATAAACACCTACCTGAAAGATATAACCGGCGAGGATTTTACCGCTAAAGATTTCCGCACTTGGGCAGGCAGCGTAAGCGCCCTGTACGCTTTTAAAGAGGCCGGTGAATTTGACACGATATCTGAATGTAAAAAGAAGATAGTAAGCGTGCTGGATGAAGTAGCCATAAACCTTGGTAACACCCGTACGGTTTGTAAAAAGTACTATGTACACCCAACGGTTATAAAAAGTTACGAAGAAGGCACCATTTTTAAGTATATAGATAAGCTGGATGAGGATAAGGATGTGAAATCGGCCGAGTTAAATATTGCCGAGAAGGCTTTGCTACAGATACTGGATAAAGAGAAACTGGCGGAAGCGAGTTAAATACTAAACCCCGCGCGTCATTGCAAGGTACGAAGCAATCTTCGATAGGCACGTCGCCAACTTTTCTATCGAAGATTGCCACGTCGCTATCGCTCCTCGCAATGAAGGTTTGTGGAGTATAAAATCAAAAAAGGTTGACCAGGCTTGCCCCAATCAACCTTTAAAATAGGTCAACATCTAACTGATCTTATTACTGTTTCCCTTTTTTGGTGTAGATATAAACTACACCATATTTTGCTTTATCGCCGTATTTTTTTACGGTGTCGGCGCTATTGCTTGTACTCATTCTGTCAATATCAAAAGCCGACAGTTTCTTTAGTTCTTTCTCGCTGGCTACTTTGCCGTCAATAACGATCAGTTTATCGGATATGCGGTTAACACTTACTGTACCGGTAGTGTATATGTAGTTGGCATTTGTGCGCAACCCTTTGATCAATACATTTTTACCTGGTTCGGCATCACTGTAGCTGCCTGTAGCTGTGACATATGCTACTGTGTTGGCGGCACCAGCATCTTTACGAACATTATACTGAATGCCGGAAATGCCCTGGCTTTTAACCCCTTTTACACGCACTATGCCCGAATCAAGCACAATTTCTTTGATATCATCTGCCGCGATGTTTGTTGAATTACCGTGGGCCCTTACTGTTACCACATTAACATTGCTGTTTAGGGTAGAGAAGGTGTTGTACACATTGTTCTGGTTACCGTTAAGCTTGTTATCATCGTTGCTTAAACCGTTAATCCTGATATTGGTTACCTGATGCCTTTTGCCCAGCTTTTCGGCCAATGCTTTTCCTTCTTTAGAATCTTTAGTGGCAATGAACAATAATTGTTTATTGTTATTGAAGGTGTAACCCTCAACAGGCTTAAGCTTAGCGTCGTCGGCATCTATCATGTTGATATTTTCAATATCTGAGGGTTCTACCTTTGAGAATGTAGCTTCAACCACTTTTTTACCATTTAGAACGATATTCATAGAATCGAGTATTGGTTTATTGGCCAACCTGATAAACAATTTCTCTTTTTTGACCGTATCGCTGTTCAATGTGATCGAAAATTGTTGTAGGGGCTTGTGTACTACGGTGTCAACTTTAAGGGTAAACACTTGTGTTTTTTTAGCCGGCACGGTATCGGTAAGGGCCATAACCGTTTGCGCGGCGTGCGTTATAGCAGCGGTAACAGGCTTAATGGTCACGCTTATTTTGCGGGTAATAGGCTTGGCAACATCTGCTTTTGATAGGGTAAATACCAGCAGCAATACCACAACGGCAGGTACCACAAACGCATAACGCGTAAGTTTAAACCTCGAAGATCTTTTAGCGTTCATCATAATGATGCGTTTTTTAATGGTTGATATATTAAAGTGATTTACGATGCCCGGGGTAGTGGCGCTAAAGCTCACATTCACCAGGCTGTATTGATAGGTTTTACTATCAAAGCCTTTGTTCAATATTTTCCGGTCAGTTATAAACTCAATGTTTTCGCGCACAGCTTTTTTCATAAGCCATATACCGGGGTTAAACCAGTAGAAAACGGTGCTTAGTTCGGCCAGTAAAATATCAATGGTATGCCATCCGTTTACGTGTACCTGCTCATGCAGCAGTATGGCTTGCAGGTCGGCAGGGGTGTGGTTTGCCGGGTTAACATAAATGCTTCGCCAGAAAGAGAACGGTGCGGTTTCGCCCTCAATAAGCCTTACATCATGCTCATGGATGCGTGCCGGTTTTGACCGTCGGTATAATTGGAACAGCGAGAACAGCTGCATCAGTAACCTAAACCCCAGGAATATAGCCCCGGCCCAAAATATAACCGTTGCCCATTGCCAGTAGTTGGGTTGGGTGAGTGGTTTTATCAGGCTTTCGGCAGGTGCCTTCCAGTTTAGTACTACGGTTTTTACCGGTTTGGCAAGGGTTTCGTGCCTCATGGCAAAATCGTTCAGATCTATTTTAGGATAGAGGGTTGCAAAAATAATGGCAACCATAAGGTAAACCCTGTTCAATGTGTAGAAGGTGAGGTGGCGTAGCACCAGGTAATAGCCCGCGCAAAACAACAGTAATGCGATATTAACTTTGAATAAAAAGACAAATAAGGCCGGCATGGTATTATTGTTTAGGTTTTTCTATCAGGTTAAGGATCTCTTTTAACTCAGATGCGCTGATCTTTTTCTCGTTTGCGAAAAAGGTAACCAGGTCTTTATACGAGTTTTTAAAATAATCGCTTACAAAGCCGCTCATGAAGCGTTTTTTGTATTCCTCCTCTAAAATAGCGGGGGTGTAGCGATACGAATTACCCAGCTTTTCGCCGGTTACAAAACCTTTGCGTTCCAGGTTTTTGATGGTTGATGCCAGCGTGGTGTAGGGGGGCTTTGGCTCGGCCATTTGGTCCAGCAGATCTTTTATAAAGCCAGTGCCAGCCTGCCAAACGGCCTGCATTGCTTCTTCCTCTTGTTGTGATAATTTCTCCATGCTATCTACGATTATTTCGTAAATATACGACGGGTTCGTAATAAGGCAAGTTGTTTAACAAAATTTAACAGATTTATTTTCGGGTTTAGCTTAATACACAGGGTATAAAACCAGGCAATTTTGTTAATTGCCCTAAAAAATGCTAAATTTGATATGTCCCCCCGGCCTAATTTAAATTGAGAAAAAATGCCTTTTACAACAACAGTTATAACCGGCGCAACATCCGGTATAGGTAAAGAAACCGCTATGGCACTCGCCAAAAAGGGGCACGCAGTTTATATGCTGGTGCGCGATATGAAAAAGGGGGAAGAGCTTAGGCAGGAAATAATTGCGGATACCAAAAGCAAGCATGTTTATGTAGTAGAATGCGACCTGGCCGATATGGAAAGCGTACAGAACGCCGCGGGGATATTAAAATCGGGCTTAATGGCTGTTAATGTACTCATCAATAATGCTGGTGGTATTTTTGCCGAACGCCGCGAAAGTAAAGACGGGTATGAGATGACCTTCGCGGTTAACCACCTTAGCCATTTTTTATTGGTGAATAACCTGTTACCCTTATTACAAAAAGGCCAGGCGCGTATTATCAATGTAAGTTCTGAAGCGCACCGCATGGCCAAACCGAATTTTAACGATCTGCAATGGGCAAAGCGCCCGTATGCTGCATGGAAGGCTTACGGCACCGCCAAACTGTTTAACATATATTTTACCCGTTCGCTGGCCCTTAAATATGGGCCGAAGGGTATAAGCGCATTTGCGCTGCACCCGGGGCTGGTTAATACGGGCTTTGGCACAGGCCTTACCGGCATAGGTAATATATTAATGTGGCTGGCCAGGCCTTTTATGATCTCGGCTGAAAGCGGCTCCAAAACTACTATTTACCTTGCCACAGCTGCGCGTATTGATGCGAAAAGCGGCAAGTATTTTAAAAATTGCCACCCGGCAGATCCATCTGCAAAAGCCACCGACGAACTTGGCCGTAACAGGCTTTGGGACCTGAGTATGGAAATGATAAAGCCTTTTACAGATAATTAGCGTAACATTATTATGGCGTATTGCGTTTCTAAATTAAATATCTTAGTTTAGATGTTCAAACGCGCTTACATTATCATGACAATTAACAAAAAACTACTTGCAACAATAGGCCTGCTTTCGGCCGTAGTATTTATGGCGATGTCGCCGGATGCTAAACCCGCCGACGAACCATTCAAAAACCTGAAAGTACTGCCAAAAAATATCTCTAAAGAGGAAATGCACAAAACAATGGAAGAGTGGGAGCATGCTTTAGGTGCACGCTGCAGCTTTTGCCACGTGCGTAACGAGGATACCAAAAAAATGGACTTTGCCGCCGATGGCAAACCCGAAAAAGAAATGGCCCGCGAGATGTACAAAATGACACAGGACATCAACAAAAAATATTTCCACGCGCAAAAAGATAGTACAGACAGGATCATGGAAAGCAGCATTAACTGCTATAGTTGCCACCGTGGTGTATCGCACCCCGAAGTGGTGAGGGCATCAGAGTTGCCACGCCAGGCACCAGCCGGCCAGCCGTCATGGGCGCCGGGTACAACACCTGCACCGGGCACAACGCCAGCACCAGCAGCAGGCGCAACGCCACCTGCACCAGCGCCGGTTCCTGAAAAGAAACCATAAGGTTAAGTTTAACCACAGAGTACACAAAGATTTTCACAGAGGTCACAGAGATTTATTCTTTGTGACCTTTTTTGTTTTTACCCTTTGTCATGCTGAACATAGTGAAGCATCTAATCGCCGCCATGCATATTAGTTATGCACAGTTCGCTAATAGATGCTTCGCTATCGCTCAGGATGACAAATTGATATTATATATTCTGCGCTATAACAAAACCGCTTGCCCATGCCCATTGAAAGTTATAACCGCCAAGCCAGCCGGTAACGTCCACACATTCGCCGCCAAAATATAGGCCGGGTGTTTTCTTACTTTCCAGCGTTTTTGAGGATAGCTCGTTGGTATCAACGCCACCGGTCATCACCTCGGCTTTATCGTAACCTTTGGTGCCGGCGGGTTTTACTTTAAACTCGTGCAGCAGTATGCTGATATCTTCCAGTTCGGTTTTGGTGAGTGATGCCAGGTTTTTATCCGCAGGGATATAATCAACCAAAGCCTCGGCAAATTTGCGGGTAAACAGGTTAGATAGATATGCCAGCAGCATTTTCTTGCCGTTTTGCTCGCGTTCCTGTAATATCAGTTCGGTAATATCCTGGCCGGGCAGCAGATCAATGTAAATATGTTCGCCGGGTTTCCAGTACGATGAGATCTGTAATATGGCCGGGCCGCTCAGTCCCCAATGGGTAAACAGGATGTTCTCTTCAAAGCTTGCCCTGTCGTTCCATACGCGGCAAAATATGCTGTTGCCCGATAGTTGCTCATACCAGGGCTGGTCTTTACCGGTAATAGTAAGCGGCACCAGGGCAGGGGAGGTTTCGGTAACTGCCATGCCAAATTTACGGGCAGTACGCAGCCCAAAATCGGTAGCGCCCATTTTTGCGATTGGCAGGCCGCCGCTGGCAACCACTACTTTTGGGGCGGTTAAAATTTGCTGTTTATCATTCCGCAGGATGGTAATGCTGAAGCCGTCTTCGGTTTGCTCAATGGCAGTAACCTCGGTATCGCACCATATCTCCTGGTCCAGATCATTACAAAGGCCGGTAAATACAGTCACTACATCTTTGGCCTTATCGCTCGTTGGGAAAAGCTGGCCAAGGGTTTTTTCTTTCCCCTCGATGCCGTAAGTTTCAAAAAAAGTCACGGTGTCATCCACGGTCCATTGCGCTAAGGCCGATCGGCTAAAGTGCTCGTTTTGTGAGATGAATTGCTTGTGGGTGGTGTATAGGTTGGTGTAATTACACCTGCCGCCGCCACTTATCAATATCTTGGCGCCAACTTTGTCGTTCTTCTCTAATACCAATGTGCGCTTGCCTAAAAAGCCGGCTTGTACCGCGCACATTAGTCCGCAGGCGCCGCCGCCAATAATTATAGCGTCAAAGTTTGATTGTTTTGTTAAATTTGCTGTCATGGATGCTGTGGCGCAAATATCAGAATTTGGAAAGATACTTATCTTTTTAATTACAGGCATTGTTGCAATTGGCGGGTTGTTTTTTGCGAACCGCCTTTTAGCGCCCCGTAACCCCAATGCCGAAAAGCTAAGTACGTATGAATGCGGCGAAGAACCAACCGGTAATGCCTGGTTGCCATTTAACTCGCGCTTTTATGTAATTGCGCTGGTTTTCCTGCTGTTTGATGTGGAGATGGTGTTCGTATTCCCCTGGGCAACGGTGTTTGGTAACCGCGAAATTATAGCTGCTGATGCCCGTTGGGGGTGGATCTCACTCACAGAAATGTTCATCTTTTTAGGGATATTGATATTAGGCCTGGCCTATGTTTGGCGCAAGGGCGACCTGAACTGGATAAAACCAAGCGTAACCCTGCCGCAAACAGATACCCGCATCCCGCAGGCGTTATATGATGATCTGAACACACAGCAAGGCAATTTTAAGGTAAAAGAATTTAGTTTAGGAATAACCCAGACTGCCACTGCTACTCCTACAGCGTCTGCTACCCCTGAAGTAAGGAAGCCTATGTTTAAACCAGCTTTTAAAAAACCAGCTAATGACGCCTGATCTGACCAATGAAGCCGGTGGCATAGTGATCACCAAGATGGATGACCTGCTGAACTGGGCAAGGCTATCATCCCTTTGGCCATTAAGTTTTGGCATTGCCTGCTGCGCCATAGAAATGATGGGCGCGATGGCCTCTACTTATGATTTGGATAGATTTGGCGTGTTCCCTCGTCCGTCTGCGCGTCAGTCGGATGTGATTATCATAGCAGGTACGGTTACCTTTAAAATGGCCGAGCGTATCAAGCGCCTGTACGAGCAAATGCCCGACCCTAAATATGTTATTTCTATGGGGTCCTGCTCCAACTGCGGTGGCCCATACTGGCAGCATGGTTATCATGTAGTAAAAGGCGTTGACAGGGTTATCCCGGTTGATGTATATGTACAAGGTTGCCCGCCAAGGCCCGAGGCTTTAATAGGCGCTATATTAGAACTTCAAAAGAAGATAGAGACGGAGCATATTGTGGCGGGCGAGCAGGTAGCATCTTAGATAGATTACATTCGGTCTAAATTTATATCAGATGCCCTTGTAGGTGTAAACAACATGACTGGCCGTGATGATGATTCAGGATTGAATAGAGTTTCTGCTAAGAATTTCACATCCTGTTCACTCATGTTATTATCTAACTTTCCTTTCCAATCCCAATAAAGCTTTTTATCAAAATCTACATGAAGGCAGCCTATGTAATGCTTTTCAAAGTCCTGGCCGCAATTCATAATATAGCGTTCTGATTTAAACTTTTCATCCAAATCTTCATATTCAAGCATAGCCTTATATTCATCATCCTGCATTTGCCCATAAAAGTATAAAATCTCAATCTCGCCCGGTTTAATATCAGGGCGCCATTTGGAGTGCAGTGAGAATGGACTAACAAAAATCTCGCGCTCTCCGCCTTCGGTTTTAATGATAAGTATGTAAGAATTGAGCATGTCTTTAATTGATAAAGATAAATTTAGGTTTTTTTTGGCTATACTTTTAAATTTGCCGCATGGGTATAGATAACTTTGTAACCTTCGCGCTAACCGCATTCCTTTTTATCATGACACCGGGCCTGGATACCATGTTTGTCATAAACAAAGCCGCAGGGCAGGGTAAAAAAGCCGGTATCTATTCGGCATTAGGTGTTAATGCAGGCGTTTTGTTCCATACTGTACTGGCGGCGCTTGGCCTATCGCTTATTGTCGCAAAATCGGTATTGGCTTTTGCTATCGTTAAATATCTGGGCGCGGCTTACCTTATTTATCTTGGCGTTAATAAACTTATCTCCAAAAATAATGGCATCGTATTAACTGCGGTTGATAAAGCCGATAAAAGTAACCTGCAGAATTTTCTGTCGGGCGTGGTAACCAATGTGCTTAACCCAAAAGTGGCCTTGTTTTTCCTGGCGTTTTTCCCGCAGTTTATCAAAAAGGAAGCCTTAAGCCAGTCGCTGCCCTTTATTATACTTGGGCTTACTTATGTGTTTTTAGGTTTAATATGGTATGTGTTGCTAAGCCTGTTCGTGTCATTCTTTTCCGAAAAATTCATCAGCAACCCCAAAGCCGGTAATTGGCTCAACAAATTCTCGGGCGTTGCTTTTGTGCTGATGGGTATAAAAGTAGCATTCTCTAAAAAGTAACGTTTAACCTTAGCGCAGATTAATTACATTTGTTACCTATGCAAAAAATACTGGTAGCAAACCGCGGCGAAATAGCTTTGCGTGTAATGCGTTCTGCCCGCGAAATGGGTATAAAAACTGTAGCTGTTTATTCAGAGGCCGACCGCAATGCCCTGCATGTGCGTTATGCAGACGAAGCCGTATTTATCGGCGAAGCTCCTTCCAATCAGTCATACCTTGTTGGCGATAAAATAATTGCCGCCTGTAAACAAACCGGCGCCGAAGGTATCCACCCAGGCTACGGCTTTTTGAGCGAGAATGCCGGCTTTGCAAGGCAGGTACGCGAGGCGGGTTTAATTCTGATCGGCCCATCGCCCGAGGCTATGGAAGTAATGGGTAACAAGCTATCTGCCAAAGCTGCCGCGTTAAAATACAACATCCCCATGGTGCCCGGTACAGAAGAAGCTATAACAGATGTAGCCGAGGCCAAACTGCGTGCCGTTGAGGTAGGTTTCCCTATCCTGATCAAAGCTGCTGCCGGTGGTGGTGGCAAGGGGATGCGCATAGTTGACGGCCCGGATGATTTTGAGGAACAAATGGGCCTTGCCGTATCCGAAGCCATATCCGCCTTTGGCGATGGCGCGGTGTTTATTGAGCGTTACGTTTCTTCGCCAAGGCATATCGAGATCCAGGTATTGGGCGATACGCATGGCAATATCGTGCATTTATTTGAGCGCGATTGCTCGGTACAGCGCCGCCACCAAAAGGTGATAGAGGAAGCCCCGTCATTTGTGCTTACACCCGAAATTCGCGAGGAGATGGGTAAGTGTGCCGTTGATGTGGCGCGTTCTGTAAACTATACGGGCGCAGGTACGGTAGAATTTATTATGGATGAGAAGCTCGATTTCTTTTTCCTGGAGATGAACACCCGTTTGCAGGTAGAGCACCCGGTTACGGAACTGATCACGGGAATCGACCTGGTAAAAGAGCAGATCCGGATTGCCCGGGGCGAAGCCATCAGCTTTAAACAAGAAGATTTGAAGATTCAGGGCCACGCAATGGAACTGCGCGTATATGCTGAAGACCCTGATAATAACTTCCTGCCCGATATCGGCACCCTGCAAACCTATATTACCCCCAAAGGCCCCGGTGTTAGGGTTGATGATGGTTTTGAGCAGGGGATGGAGATCCCGATCTATTATGACCCCATGATAGCCAAGCTCATTACCTATGGTAAAGACCGTACAGAGGCGATAGAACGGATGATAAGGGCCATTGACGAGTATAACATTACCGGTATCACCACAACCCTTAGCTTCGGCAGGTTTGTGATGCAGCACGAGGCCTTTACTTCTGGTAATTTTGATACGCACTTCGTTAAAAAATACTTCACGCCCGAAAGTTTGCAAACCGGTACCGAAACCGAAGCGTTGATAGCGGCCCTGGTAATGGAGCAATTACTGGCCACAAAAAAGGTTGCTTTTGCAGAAACGGTTGGCGTTACAGAAAGCAATTGGGTTAAAAACAGGCGATAGGGGCATTTTCCTGGTTTTGAATAGTATGGATTATGTATCTTACAATAGCATTACTGCTGAAACATTAAACAGATAAATTATAAGTGCATTTCCCGGCTAACATACCCATTGGCAAATCAAGTATCCCTATTCATTTTATATGTGAAACCCTGGCCTATACAATAGGTTACCGCTATTATGTATATTTAAAAAAACACAGCAAAGACCCTATTAGCGATAATAGTCGCATCATCATATTTATTGGCGCGGCACTGGGCGGCTTTTTAGGCTCGCATATTATTGGTGTACTGGAAAAACCGGATCTGCTTACCCGGATGACCGTATTTTACTTTATGGGCAATACTACAATAGTTGGTGGCTTACTTGGCGGGCTTATTGGTGTAGAGCTTGTTAAGAAAAAGCTGGGTATTACGGCCTCCTCCGGCGATTTAATGGTTTACCCTATTTGCTTAAGCATGATCATTGGGCGTACCGGATGCTTTTTTGCCGGCCTGGAGGATGGCACCTTCGGGGTGGCCAGCACATTGCCATGGGCCATTAACTTTGGCGATGGCATCCGCAGGCACCCTACCAATTTGTATGAAATTTTATTCTGGATAATACTATGGATAACCCTGCTGTTGATAGAGCGTAAGTATCAGTTCACCAATGGCTCTAAGTTCAAAATATTAATGACAAGTTATCTAACATTCAGACTGATGATAGAGTTTATTAAGCCTGATTATTTCTTTAGTTTTGGTTTATCGGTAATACAAATGGCCAGTTTGGCGGGTATTGCTTATTATTATAAAGTTTTCATCTATCCATCTAAAACTATTAAAGCCTATGCCTGAGCGCCCTTATATTTATTATGACTTCACTATCAGTATATGCTCTACCTGCTTAAGGCGGGTTGATGCAAAGATTGTTTTTGAGGACGATAAGGTTTATATGCTTAAAACCTGCCGTATCCACGGCTTTGAAAAAGTACTTATCGCTACAGATATTGAATATTATAAAAACTGCCGTAATTACGCCAAGCGCAGCGAAATGCCCCTCAAATTTAACCGGGAAACCCATTATGGCTGCCCTTATGATTGCGGACTGTGCCGTGATCATGAACAGCACTCGTGCCTTACCGTTATAGAGGTAACCGACCGTTGTAACCTGGCCTGCCCAACTTGTTATGCCATGTCATCGCCGCATTATGGCCGGCATCGTACACTGGAAGAGATAGAGCAGATGCTGGATGTAATTGTGGCTAACGAAGGCGAACCTGATGTGGTGCAGATAAGCGGCGGGGAGCCAACCGTGCACCCGCAGTTTTTTGAGATACTGGATATTGCCAAACGGAAGCCCATTAAACACCTGATGCTGAATACCAACGGCATCCGCATTGCTAAAGATGAACAATTTGTGAAACGGCTGGCTACCTACCAGCCCGATTTTGAGATCTACCTGCAGTTCGACTCGTTTAAAAAGGAAGCCCTGGAACAGTTACGCGGAGAAGACCTGCGCGAGGTGAGGCGCAAAGCGATCGAGAATTTAAATAAATACAACCTTTCAACCACTTTGGTGGTAACCCTGCAAAAAGGATTAAACACAGATGAAATTGGAGCTATTATAGACTACGCTTTACTGCAGCCTTGTGTAAGAGGGGTAACCCTGCAGCCCACTCAGCAAGCAGGACGATTGGAAAACTTTAACCCGGCTACCGATCGGTACACCATGACGGAGGTACGCACCGCTATATTGGAGCAAACCAATGTTTTTACCGCGCAGGACTTGTTACCTGTTCCCTGTAACCCGGATGCCCTAGTAATGGGTTACGCCCTAAAATTAAGCGGACAGGTGTTCCCGTTAACACGGATGATAGACCCTAACGATCTGTTGGATAACTCCAAAAACACCATTGTTTACGAACAGGATGAGTTGCTTAAAAGCCACCTGTTGCATATGTTTAGTACGGGTAATTCTGTAGATACAGCTAAGGAGCACCTGAAAAGTATAATGTGTTGTCTGCCGGATATTGATGCACGTGGCTTAAGCTACGATAACCTGTTCAGGGTAATAATTATGAATTTTATTGATGCGCAAAACTTTGATGTGCGAGCCATCAAAAAATCATGCGTGCATATTGTGAACAAGGATATGAGCATTATACCTTTCGAAACCATGAATATGTTTTACCGCGACGATAAAGCGGAATACCTGGAAATGTTAAGAAACGAAATATCACCGGCATGAGCGAGGAAAAAAAGAAATTCGGAGATCTGGCAGTATTAGGTATTAACCTGGCTGTATTTGCTGCCTATACGCTTTTGGGGCTGTATAACAATGCTGATGGGTGGTTTGTGATCTCGTTATGGCATGCTGCTGCCTGCGTTGTTATGGCTTTAGTGCAAAGGCGCTGGATATGGGTACTGGCCGGTGTATTAATATTAGTTATTGGCTGTGCAACATGTGCCAACAACTTTCACCTGGATACAAAATAAGTATATAAGTTGTGAATATTTATGGATGAAAATAAACCCCGTACAAGTGATTTAGCCATATTAGGTATTAATATGGGCATATTTGCAGCCTACACAATTCTGGGCTTAATAAGTGGGCAGGACGCTATATTCGGTGCCTTCATTGTGGCTATAGTTCATGGCGTCATTGCATTCATTATGGCGCTGATAAAACAAAGGTGGATCTGGGCATTAGCCGGGTTACTAATACCGCTTATTGGTTTTGGCACCTGCCTGAACAATATAAAACTGGGGCACATGTAATATGTTATTCTGACTATTTTCCACATCACTCCGGTAGTAATTTAAGCAAATTAGATATTCAAAAGACACTCCATCCCTCAAAACTAAGTACATTTGCGTTTTGTGATATATTACTATGGCTAAAGTTTCCATCAACCTGGCAACAGGTTCAATACAAAAAGAGGATATTATTGTAGGCATCGACCTGGGTACCACCAATTCGCTGGTTGCTTTTATAGATCCTGATAAAAACCCTAAAGTTATTAATGATACAGGTAAAGGTGTTTTAGTACCCTCTATTGTGCATTTTGGCGCTGCCGGCGACATCAAAGTAGGTAACGAAGCCAAAGAGTTTTTGGTGACCGACCCGCAAAATACCGTGTTTTCGGTTAAGCGTTTACTGGGCCGCTCATATGCCGATGTAAAGAATTACCAAAACTTTTTCTCCTACAAAATTATCGACGACGATACCGAAAACCTGGTAAAAATTAAGGTTGGTGATAAATTTTATAACCCGATAGAACTATCGGGCCTGATATTAAAAGAACTTAAAGAACGTGCCGAGCACGCGTTGAAAACGCCGGTAAACCGCGCGGTGATAACCGTACCTGCTTATTTTAACGATTCGCAGCGCCAGGCAACCCGCGATGCCGGTAAACTTGCCGGGTTGGATGTATTGCGTATTGTGAACGAGCCAACCGCCGCGAGTCTGGCTTATGGCATCGGCCTAAACCCCGATGAAACCAAAACCATTGCGGTGTATGATTTGGGTGGCGGTACGTTTGATGTTTCTATCCTGCAGATCCAGAATGGCATCTTCGAGGTGCTGTCAACCAATGGCGATACCTTTTTAGGTGGGGATGATTTTGACCGTGCCATTGCCGATTACTGGATAGAAAAGAACAACATAGATAAAGCCGAACTGGCCAATAACCGCGAGCTTACCCAAGAACTTCGCCTGAAGGCCGAAGAAGCCAAAAAAGCATTCGCGCATCAAAGTATATTTAATGAGAAAATAGGCGACATCTGGTGTACTATTGATCGTAATATTTTTGAGGAACTGATATTACCAAAGGTGCAGCAAACCATTACCGCTTGTCAAAATGCACTTAAAGATGCCAAACTTACCATTGCCGATATTGATGAGGTTGTGATGGTTGGCGGCAGTACCCGTACAACGTTAGTGAAAAAGATGGTGTCGGAGTATTTCGGTCGCACGGTGCATGATGATCTGAACCCCGATGAAGTAGTTGCCCTTGGCGCCGCTATACAGGCCGATGTTTTGGCCGGTAACCGGAGCGATATTTTACTGCTTGATGTTACGCCATTATCATTAGGGATTGAAACCATGGGCGGTTTGATGGATACCATTATCCCCCGTAACTCTAAGATCCCGACTAAAGCGGGCAGGCAGTACACCACCTCCAAGGATGGGCAGGTGAATATGAAGATCGCTGTTTACCAGGGCGAGCGCGACCTGATCAGCGAAAACCGTAAACTGGCCGAATTTGAACTGAAGGGCATCCCGGCTATGCCGGCAGGCTTCCCTAAGGTAGATATCAATTTTATACTGAATGCCGATGGGATTTTAAAGATCCAGGCTATTGAGCTGCGCAGCGGTGTTAAACAGGAGGTTGAAGTAAAACCAGCCTACGGCATTACCGACGACCTGGTTGAACAAATGCTGATGGACAGCATTACCAACGCCAAGGATGATGTAAACGCCCGTATGCTGATTGAAGCAAAAACCGAGGCCGAACAAATGGTATATGTTGTTGAGAATTTCCTTAAAAAGAATGGCCAGTTATTAAATGCGGACGAAGTAACCGAAACTAATATACAAGTAGAAGCCCTTAAAGCCGCGCTGAGTACAGGTGATAAAGACCTTATCCACACCAAAATTGACGACCTGAATAACTTTACCCGCCCCTTTGCCGAGCGTGTAATGGATGTAGCTATTGCTACGGCCATGAAAGGAAAGAGCATAGAGGGTGGGGAATAATAATCCACGCGCGTTATTTCGTTTTCTCCGCGCGTCATTGCGAGAAGCGTAGCGACGTGGCAATCTTCGACACGCATGTCGCCGACCTTTCTATCGAGGATTGCCACGTTATCGCTCGCAATAACGGGTTTGTAAAATATGCTGTAATTATACCAAACACATAACCATAAAATGCGTTATTTGTAGCAATCTAACTAACAGCACTTGAAACACATTTTACGTATTGCAGCTTCGCTTGCCTTTGCCGCATCATCCATCACCTCATCAGCCCAAACCGTTCAGCAGGATAGTACCCTTAAACCTATTTCGCTTGATAGCGCCCGTTATGATTCATTGGTTACCCGTTTAGCCAATGGCGATAAAACAGGCAAATGGCCGGTTAAAAAGGCGCCTTATCCGCAGGCCGGTGCCATATTACCTTTTTACCGTGTGGTAGCTTATTACGGCAACATGTACTCTAAAAATATGGGGGTGCTTGGCGAGTATGAACCATCGGTTATGCGCGCTAAACTCATGGCCGAAGTAAAGAACTGGGAGGCCGCCGACCCGCAAACGCCCGTTAAGCCCGCTTTGCATTACATATGCGTTACTGCACAGGCAGATGCAGGCCGCAACGGCTTACACAACCTGCGCATGCCTTTTAGCCAGATAGATAAGGCTATAGAGATGGCAAAGCCAATTAACGCGTTAGTGTTTTTGGACATCCAGGTTGGCTTTAGCACCGTAGAAACTGAACTACCCAAGCTGGAAAAATACCTGAAAATGCCCAATGTACATTTCGGTATCGACCCGGAGTTTTCTATGAAAGAGGGGAGTGTACCCGGTAAACGTATTGGCACCTTTGATGCGAAAGACATTAATTATGTAACTAATTACCTGAGCGGTCTATGTAAAAAATATAACCTGCCGCCAAAAATATTTGTGGTACATCGTTTCACCAAGCGGATGGTTACCAATTACCAGGATATTAAGCTGGACAAGAATGTACAGTTTGTGATGGATATGGATGGCTGGGGCCCTCCCGAACTTAAAAAAGGCACCTATAAATATTTTGTAGCAGGCGAACCTGTACAGTTCACCGGCTTCAAATTATTTTACAAGAACGATATTAAAAACGGCCCAAAACGCATGATGACACCTAAAGAAGTGCTGAGTTTAAAACCAGCCCCAATTTACATTCAATACCAGTAGGGAAGGAGAGCGTCATGTGAACAAAAAAAGCCCCCGTTAACTAACGGGGGCTTTTCTATTTTTCAAACAAGGTATTATAGTTTGTTTATTTCTTCTTGTTCTTTTAATGCCGAGATGTTGTTTTTGTTACTGTACTCGTCGGTTTGGGTTGCAAAGTCTTCCAATATGCTGGCAATAGTATCCAGGTTATCTGCAATGCGTTGATGCATGTCGGGCAAATCTTTTTCTATTCTTTTATTGCCGAGGTCCATGTTATCTACTTCAATTTTAGCAATTTTCTGTATCAATGCCTGGTTACTGTTCTTCAAATCTTCTAATTCATGGACAATTTTTTCCATCAATTCAAATTTCCTTATCTTATCCATAGGTATCTTGTTTTATATACATAATGCATAGCCATAACAGTGCCAAAGTGTATTAAATTTGGAAATATCATATATAACTAATAAATTAGTTATATGAAATCTACCCTGATCTGTATTGCCTTTTGCCTTGCATCCTTTATAGGGTTTGCCCAGGAAACCGGTAAAGTTGACGACGCTCTATTGCTCGATTATTACCAAACCCAACGCTTTGGCGAAGCCGCCGATTATTTAAAGAAGAGTTATACCGAGCCTATTACCAATGCCAAGGCTTTAGGGCAGCTGGCTTATACCTGTAACATGGCGGGGCGCTTAGCAGAGGCGGAGGGGTATTATCAACGCATTTATGCCATCGACTCTACAAACACGCCCATATTATACAGCCTTGGCAGCCTCAACCTGCGCAGGGGGAATAATCAAAAAGCCGAAACCTATTATAAAAAGATAATTACAAGAGATACCACCAACTTTATGGTTTATAAGCAGCTGGCGCGCATTAGTTTTGAGAAGAACGATATCAATGCTTATGTAGCCTATCTGCAAAGGGCCAATCGCCTAAGCCCTGCCGAACCGGATGTTGCATCTGACCTTAGCGACCTTTATGTAAACATGGGCTTTGCAGATCAATCAGAAAAAGTTTTAAGCCAGGCAATAACTGCCGACCCCGAAAACGTTGTGTTGCTGAACAGCCTGATGAAGCTGCAATACGCTCAAAAAAACTGGCCGGGCACTATAAACACCTGCCTTAAATTAGTAGATAATGGCAACAACTCCGGCGCTATGTTAACAAAACTCGGTGTTGCGTATTACTATACCAAAAACTATGAGTGTAGTATAGCTACCCTTTTAAGCATGGATGAAGTAGCGCAAGGCGAAACAAGTTATTACTATACAGCTTTGGCGTATAAAGAGATTAAAGATCAGCCGATGGCGATATTCTATTTAGCTAAAACCATTGAGGCGGGGATCTCGCCAAATACAGCTTCGTATTATGGTGAAATGGCCGATAGTAACGAAAAGTTATTTAAATATAAAAAAGCGATCGCGGCGTATCAGAAAAGCCTGCAGTTTGATGAAAAGCCTTTGATATATTATTCGCTTGCCAATTTGTACGATAGTAATTTAAAGGATAAGAAAAGCGCTGTAAAGTATTATAAAAAGTACCTGTCGCTAAAGCCTCCTGTTAACAAGCAGAAAAACTATATCGATTATTCGAAAAGCAGGGTGCTTGCGCTGGGTCGATAGTTTTTTAATAAACTATGTCATTTCGAACGAGCGTAGGTAGCGAGGAGAAATCTTTTACAAGCGACCTCACCACCCTGTCATTTCGAACGAGGTACGAGGAGAAATCTTGTTCGAAATGCAAAGTTCGCCGCCTGTCATTTGAACAAGATTTATCTGCGATGAGCTCCCTACGGTCGGTTCTCGTCGCTGCGCTTCCCTCGAAATGACACGTTGGAATGCAAATATTACCTGTTCATTAACCTTGCAACGTATTTGCCAATAATATCAAATTCCAGGTTCACTACAGACCCCTCGCGCACGTTGTGCAGGTTGGTATGCTCATAAGTGTAGGGGATAATAGCCACAGAGAAATGATCGGGGCCCGAGTTAACTACTGTAAGGCTGATGCCGTTTACACAGATAGAGCCTTTCTCTACCGTAACATTGCCTGCAGATGTATCATACTTAAAAGTATATTCCCAGCTGCCGTCAAGTTCGGTAAATTTAATGCAGGTGGCAGTTTGGTCAACATGGCCCTGCACGATGTGCCCATCCAGCCGGGCGTTCATTTGCATGCAGCGCTCCAGGTTTACAGGTTCGCCAACCTTTAGGTGGCCTATGCTGGTTTTGTTCAGGGTTTCTTCAATAGCGGTAACAGTGTGTGTACCATCGCCCAAAGCAATAACCGTTAAACAAACGCCATTATGCGCTACCGATTGATCTATCTTTAGCTCTTGCGTAATGGTCGATTCAACTGTAATATGCAGGTTGCCGTTTTCCTTACGCAGGTCGGCCACCTTTCCCAAGGTTTCTATAATTCCTGTAAACATGCCGCAAAAATACAGATTTTTAGGTGTGCGTTATGTTACCGTAACATCATAAAAAAAGCGGATAGCTTTTGGCCATCCGCTTTTTAGTTTTATAGAGAATATCTTATAAAATTTCAATATTAAATACTTTACCATCGAAAGATACTTTTGCTTTATGGTTGCCTAAGTATTCGATAGTACCTGCAAAATTAAAATCTTTGCCTGCATTGTTACCCTTTGACACAAAAGTTGCAGTACCTGCAGTAATATCAAACGGCTTGCTTGTTGCATCAATGATAATACCTTTTAGTGCATAGGTGTTATTTTGAACCATGTACTCGCCATCTTTTTTGGTAGTAAATTTATAAACAGAGGTTTGGTTACCGTTAACTTCCATTTTTGCATACTCGGGCAATAAAGCTTTAAGCGTGTATTGTTCGTTAACGCTGTTATCATAAGTAGAATATGGGCTAAAACCTGTATTAACATATTTGCCTGTGTAAGCATAACCATTAGGTGCGTTTTGTGCATCGCAACTAACAACAAATTTATTTGCGCCGGTCATTACATCTCTTACAGAGTCGCCTTTAGTATAAATATTATTAAATGGCTGATCAATGGTTTCACCGCAGGTAAGGTCATTAACTTTTATGCCATTGCGAACACTGTTAACGGTTGGTACACCCGTAATTGTACTTTTACTTGCAATAGTGCTGCCAATTGAATTGTAAAAGTTAACGGCAATACTACGGGCAATTTCAGCATCGTTATTGGTGTTTAACGCTGTAGTATCTTTTTTACAAGCCGAATAAATTACTACTGTTAAAGCTACAAGCGATAATATAGTTGCGAACCTAAATTTTGAGATCATAATATATGTAATGATAGTGTTTAGTTTGATACAAAAGTACTTCATTCATAATCATTTACACAAAATATTTTCACTTTACTGAAACAAAATTTCTATTTAAGAAAAGAGAAAACATTACTTAAAACATTTCCTTTAGCTTAAAAAATTGCCCCTTGCGCAAAAATTATCAGTATAATTGATCATGCACGATGATGTATTAACTCATCACTATCGTCCCCTATGATCAAGGTGTGTGCATTATTTAAAGCAACTGGTTAATTCCACTCTTTTGTTTCGCAGGTCTTTACCACCCTCCATAACCGATTTTAAGTTGGCCAGGTAAAATGTCCAGCCTATCTGGCATTGCACCAGCAGGTTTTTTTCAGGGTCGCTTTCCTCCGGGATCTCTGTTTGCTCCAGTTCAATAATAGTAATGCCGTTGCGGGTACTAAAAGATACGCTCACAATACTATCGCCGGTAAAACTAAACTTTAAAAAATCCTGCCCGTTGGCTTCCAGTATCCTGCCGCGCTGTACCACATTATTGTGGTATCCATGCCAGTACCAGGTGTAAGTGTCTTCTTTTGCTATATGCTCGTTTGCCTCACGCAGCCGCTGTGGCACGGTGAAAAAATCAGCCTTGCGTAAAAACCACTTCTCTAACCCGGCGGGGGTGCTCCATGCCAGGTACAGGCTGCGCATATCAACCTGATAATCGCCACACAACTTAAATTTTTTCCAGCGGGTATCTTCCATAGCAATAAGGTTACTATAAATGTGTTTGTATAAAACTAACCATAATACTTTGTGTTTTGCTAATTTGCCAACAAAACAATTTTATGCCAAAACAAAGCGCAGGGGTAGTATTATATAAGCTAACAGATGGTTTATTACATATCTTTTTAGTGCACCCGGGCGGCCCCTTCTTCCGCAAAAAGGATGATGGTGCATGGTCTATCCCTAAAGGCGAATTTGTTGATGGCGAAGAGCCACTTGTTGCCGCGCAGCGCGAATTTGAAGAAGAAGTAGGTAAACCTATAAACGGTAATTTTATAAAATTGCAGCCCATAAAACAAAAAAGCGGCAAGGTAGTACATGCCTGGGCGGTAGAGGGCGACATAGACCATGAGCAGATAACAAGCAATTTATTTGAGATTGAATGGCCGCCCAAGTCGGGCAAGATGGCCAGTTTCCCTGAGGTAGACCGTGCCGGTTGGTTTACGGCAGATGCTGCCCGGCTAAAAATAATTCCCGGGCAGGCCGCGTTTATAACCGAGCTTGAAAAAATAGTGTAAATAGCTATGCCTCATACTAATTTGTTAAGCTAAAAATTTCCTACTTTCATCCCAGGATGTTTAAACGATTGCTGTTACCTGTATTTATGCTTACTGCAACATTTGCCAGGGCGCAAACGTTTGGCGGTAACCCGCCATCTATTAAATGGAAGCAGGTAAATACCCCGGTGGCGCGCGTTATTTTTTCGCAGGGGATGGATTCTGTAGCCATACGTGTGGCACAAACAATAGCGCGAATGAACCGCGTGATAGAGCCAACTATTGGCTTTAAGCAACGGCAGGTAAGCATTGTACTGCAAAACCAAACTACCATATCAAACGCCTATGTAGGGCTGGCGCCTTTCCGCAGCGAATTTTATTTAACAGCCTCGCAAAACAATTTTGATGTGGGCAGCCTGCCATGGCCCGAGCAGTTGGCTATACATGAATTCAGGCACGTACAGCAATACAATAATTTTAACGTGGGCTTATCGCGCGGGTTGCGTATCATTTTTGGCGAAGGAGGGCAGGCGCTGGCCAATGCGCTATCCGTACCCGATTGGTTTTTTGAGGGTGATGCCGTTTATAACGAAACGCTGGTGAGTAAACAGGGCAGGGGCCGCCTGCCTTTCTTTTTTAATGGTTACAGGGGGCTTTGGGCCGCCGGTAAAGATTACAGCTTTATGAAGCTGCGCAACGGCTCGTACCTGGATTATACGCCAAACCATTACCCGTTGGGCTATATGATGGTAGCTTACGGCCGCGAAAAATATGGTAATACTTTCTGGAAGGATGTTACGCACGATGCCGCTGCTTTTAGTCCGTTTTTTTACCCCTTGCAGGGCGCCATTAAAAAGCATGCAGGCGTTGATTACCCCGAATTTAGAAACGCCGCTTTAAATCATTTTAAAACGGCATTTAAGGCTGATGCCAAAGATGATCGCCCCGATGCAAAGGATCAGCATTTTGTGGCCGACCAGGAGTACCCCGCGTATGTAAACGATAGTACACTTATCTATTTAAAAAGCACATATAAACACATCCCGCAATTTATCATCAAAACCGGTGAAAGTGAACGCGCGATAGCTGTGCAGGGCATCACCACCGATAATTACTTTAGCTACCACAATGGCAAGGTGGTTTATGCCGGTTACCGGCCAGACCTGCGCTGGGGTTATCGCAACTATAACGAACTGATAGTGCTGGATATAAACACCGGCAGGGAACATCGCATTACCCGCAAAACCAAATACTTTTCGCCGTCGTTTAGTGCCGATGGCAGGCAGATAGCAGTAGTACAGGTGGCCGCAAGTGGCAAAAGCGAACTGCACGTATTAAATACCGAAGACGGAAAACTGCTGTCGGTTGTGCCTAATAATGCAGGTTTGTTTTATACTTACCCCAAATTTTATGGGGATGATAAGCTGCTTTCGGCAGTGCGTAACTTTACGGGAGAGATGTCGCTGGCGCTGATCGATATTAAAACCGGGGCTGCCAAATACCTGCTGCCGTTTAGCTTTGAGCCAATTGCTTTCCCGCAGTTGCAGGGCAATGTGGTTTACTTCTCCAAAACATCCGGTTTAAATGATCAGCTTTTTACGTTCAATATCAGCACCAGTAAGCTATCTGAAGTAAAAGGAATCCCCCAAAATGCTATTGGCTATTACCAACCCGCCATTAGCCAAAACAAACTGGCGTGGACAAGCTTTACCGCCTTGGGTTATCGTTTAAGCGAGGTTAACCTGGCGGATGTTCAGTTAGCGGATATCAATAATTCGCAGGCATTTTCGGCTTTGCCGGATATGAATATCAGCGCCTTGCGGAAAGATAGCGCGGCCAACCTGCTGGCTTCCGTTCAGCCCGATTCATTGCCTGTAACCAAATACAGTAAACTGCATGGTTTGTTCAATTTTCATAGCATCTTCCCGTCGTTAGATGATCCTAACTACTCGCTGCAACTGGTGGGCAATAACGTGCTGAATACTTTTGAGTCGCAACTTACCTTTAACTATAACCGCGATGAAGGTTATAAGCAAATAGGCTATGATGCCGCATATGGGGCGTTTTTCCCATACCTTATTGCCGGTGCCGATTACACGTTTGATCGTCGGGGTTTTTATAAAGGCAACAGTATTTATTATAATGAGACCTCCATACACGGTGGTTTGCAGGTGCCGTTTAATCTTTCTACCAGTAAAAATTCAACAGCTTTATCGGTAAGCAGTAGTTTGTATTATAGCGCCAATGCATTTCAGCAGCCGTTCCGTGCCATGTTTAAGGATAGCCATTATACGTATCTGAGCAATACCATCAGTTTTAGTAACCAGGGGCAGCAGGCGCGGCAAAACATTAACCCTCATTTTGCACAAAGCATTTCTGTTAATTATAAAACCTCGGTTTCCAGTGTTGATGCCACCCAATTGCTTACTACGGGCACATTTTATTTCCCGGGCTTATCTGCCAACCATAGTTTTGTTATAAGTGGCGCATACCAGCATAAAGGCGAAAACAGGGGCATAGGCTTCTCCAACGATTTTCCGTTCTCGCACGGGTACACTGCCGAAAGCCTGGATAATATGAACAAATTTGCCGCAAGCTATCATTTCCCCATCGCTTACCCTGATGCAGGTTTTGGCAACCTGTTATACATTATGCGTTTACGTGGCAACTTCTTTTACGATCAAACGCATGCCACAGCAGCTAACTTTTTTACAGATGGCTCGGCATTAAAGGCAAACTTCCGGACAGCAGGGGCAGCGCTGTTTTTTGATACCAAATGGTTTAACCAGGCATCTATCTCATTTGGTATCAGGTACAGCCGCTTGTTAGACCCTGACCTATTTGGTGGTAACGGACGTAACAGGGTAGAACTGGTATTGCCGGTAGCTATTTTTTAGTACTTGTTATTATCTGATATCTGTTGATGTGCTGAGGGATAGTTTTATACAGTTGTTCTGGTGTTAGCTTTTACATCAACCCAAAACCTCTGTTCAAAACGAGACAAAATGGAACAAAACGGAACAAGTCTAAAATTAATAAATACCTACAAATCAACAATTTAATACAAAATACCCTTTTGGCTTTCATGTGATTTTTACGGCATAAAAAGGGTGAACTGAGGTCGAAAAAAGGCAAAAAAAGTCGTTTTATATCGTGTCTCGTCCTAAAAAAAGTTTACAGGTTTTAAGATAGTCCTGTTATTTATTTAC
>NZ_LGEK01000044.1 GCF_001636615.1 Mucilaginibacter sp. L294
CAGTTATATTAACTGTAATAGACAAATATTGCCTGTATTTTTCATACTTATCCGGGTTAAAACACCCTAAATAAATGGGATTATAACTCAGGTTGCCAAAACAAAATGCATCTACTTTTAAAGCTGATAATTAACTCGGAATACATAGTTAAACAAAGCTAAAAGATACTTAAACCACACACGCAACATCATGAAACAAACAACCAAATTAACCATTGTACTAAACCTGTTTTTGGGGTTAAGTATGGTGGCAAATGCACAAACCCCCGCGGCTACCGATCAGCACCCCGAACTGAAGTACCGCAGAAGCTCATTACACCTTATCCTGCTGGAATCGGAAGATTTCCCGAGAAAAGAAGTGGTAATGAAAGCTTATCACGAAGCGCCATTTCCTGATAAGTACAATAACCATAGCATATCAACTATTTCTGTCGACCCATCAACTTATGTACCTACTGATGCAGAAAAAATAACTGCCGGTACTAAAAAAAGCGGCATAGGTAACTTTGGTGCCAGCATGCTATCGGGTGCTACGGCGGGTATTGTAGATAAAGATGCCTCTGATATGCCTTTTATAACAGGCAAAATTGTAAAAGATAAGAAGATAGCCAACCAACTGGTGGCCAAGTGGTTTAACAGGCAGGCCGATGGCAGCTTTGATATGAAACTGATAGGCGATCGTGGCTCGTACGATGCTACAGAAATGCAGGCCAATATTGCCAAAGGCAGCGCGAGGGGCACAGCATCGTTATCTGATGCTGGCGAGGAACTGATCAAAAACACCTTTGTGGTTTTAACAAAGCTAAAGTTTGTAAGTAACGAGCCTATTGCCGCTGCGATAAGGGAAGTTGCTAAGCTTAAAGCCGGTAGCTTGCCTGCTTTGTTCCAGCCTGCTGCTTACAAGGTGCTTGATATTGCCTACAACAAGGCAAAAGAGGGTTACTCGGTATGGACAACCTCATACCTGTACCGCCTGAAATGGAACGACTCTACCGCCGCTGTTTTTTATAACGACCTGTGGATAGATAAAACCGCCAAAATCGACAAGAAAAGAAAAGAAGCTTTTGATAACACCAACCTGTTTGAGATGGAATACATAGGCAGCGAAAAATCAAGCAGTCTGGTAACCTTTTCACTAAAAGAAACCCGTAGTGAAGACCAGATAGTAGAGCTGGCAACCGTACGTAACGTTGAGCATGTTTTTGCCAAGCTGCAAAAGGCTTACGAGGTATTTAAACCTAAAACACCTATTTACTCGGGCGACCCGGTTACGGCTAAAATTGGGATGAAGGAAGGCCTGGAAGGCGGCGAGAAGTTCGAAGTGCTGGAGCAAACGGTCGATTCTAAAACCGGGCTTACCACTTATGTGAAAAAAGGAACCGTAACGGTTGATAAAAAGCAGATCTGGGATAACCGGTTTAACGCCGGTGAAGAGGTATCAGCAAACGATAAAGACGATAAAAAGAAAGACAAAGACAAGGATAAACCGGTAATTGACCGTACCTACTTTAAAGGTGGCGGTAAATTTTATGCGGGCATGCTGTTAAGGCAAATAAAGTAAACACAAAACCAGATACATATAATGAAAAAACAGACTACAATTTGGGTAATGCTAATGCTGCTGATAACAGGTTTTTCATCGGTGGTTAGCGCGCAAACAAATAAAAAGGCAAATGAGGATACCGAAGCCTGGAGATATGAACTGGAAGTTGCAGGCACAGGCGTGCAGGGTACTTACCTTTTAAAGGTATGGTCGTACTCAAAAAAACCTAATGTGGCTATTGAACAGGCTAAAAAGAACGCTGTACACGGCATTATATTTAAAGGCTTTGCCGGCGACCAGGGTATTTTGGGTAAACCACCGTTAGTTACCAACTCAAATTTAGAGCAGGAGAAGGATGAGTGGTTCAAAACCTTTTTTGCTGATGGCGGCAAGTATATGAAGTTTGTTTCGCTTGCAAGTGATGGCGCCGTGGCAGCCGAAGACCGCATGAAGGTTGGCAAGCAATACAAAATAGGCGTGCTGGTATCGGTTAACGTGGCCCTGCTGCGTAAGGATCTGGAGGATGCCGGGATCATCAAATCATTAAATGCAGGCTTTTAAACATTAATCATCATGAAGAAAAACTTACTGTATATAAGCTTTGCGGCCGTGCTTGTTATCAGCAGCTGCGCCGAACAAAAGCAGCTGAACAGCAGCTACACCTATAAAACAGAATGCCTGGGTGTTGAGTTTGACGGCTCGCAAAAGGTAGTAGCTTATTCAAGCAAGCGTAACCGCGAGGATGCTATTGAAGAAGCAAAAAAGGTAGCCGTGCGCGAAATTTTATTTAACGGATTGCGCGAAGGCAAGCCCGATTGCGATGTAAAACCCATATTGAACGAGGCCAATGCCTATGCTAACCACGAGGAGTATTTTATCCGCTTCTTTAATTCGGCCTACAAAACTTACGCGCTTTATATAGAAGAACGTGCCGGGCAAAAGGCAAAGCAGCAACAAAAGGTTAAAGATGTAGCGCAAAGCACTGGTTATGTACTGAAAATAAACAGGCCCGAGCTGAAGAAGAAAATGATAGCAGACGGTATACTTCCAAATCAATAACATTCAATCCTGATAAATGAAACTACAAATAATGAAAATAGCCCTCCTGTTATTAATGGTATTGGGAGCGGCAACAGCCGGATTTTCGCAGGCAAAAAAGCCAACCCTAATGGTGGTGCCAAGCGACGTATGGTGTAATACAAACGGTTACATGCAAGTGTATGATGACCAGGGGACTAAAGTGAAAATTCCCGATTATAAGAGGGCGTTCCAGGAAAACAGCGACCTGCTGGCCGTGATCAGTAAGGTGAACGGCATGATGGCCGAACGCGGGTTCCCGCTTAAAAATATGGAGTCGGTTATTAAAACGCTCGAATCTGAGCGTGCCGAGAACGCTATACTTACTTCAAAAAGCGGTGCGGGTGTATCTGAAAGCCCTATGGATAAACTTAAAAAAACAGCCAAGGCCGATATCATCATTCAGTTAACCTGGGATGTATTAAAAACCGGCCCCAAAAAGTCGGTGCGCTTTACCATGCAGGGGCTTGATGCTTACACCGATAAGGAAGTAGCTACAGCAGGTGGTACCGGTAACCCGTCATTTTCGGCAGAAACGGCTGTTTTACTGGAAGAAGCCGTTGCTGATAAGGTTGACAACTTTAATGCAGGCCTGCAAAGGCATTTCGATGACCTGTTTGCTAATGGCCGCGAGATCATCATCCGCATCAAAAAATTCGATTCATGGAAAAACGACCTGGAAACCGAGTACGGTGGTAAAGAGCTGAATGTTGTGATTGAAGATTGGGTCCGCGCAAATTCGCTGAAAGGCCGTTTCAGCAATAGCGATGCTACCGAGAACATGATGCTGTTTGAGCAGGTGCGCATCCCGCTATATGATGCAAACGGTAACGCTATTGATGCCAGGGGATTTGCCCGTGGCCTGCAAAAATTCCTTGCTGCCGCGCCATATTCTATTGTGAATAAGCTTACGGCTAAAGGCCTTGGCCAGGCCGTAATAGTACTTGGTGAAAAATAAAAATCAAACGCAATCAACATGAAAAAACTAATCATAACCTGCATGTCGCTTTTCCTGGTGATAGGGGCGTATGCACAAAAAACTACCATAGTAAGGTCGGCGAATAGGGGGAATAGCGGTAAGGTAACCCTTGCCGCTTACATTCCCGACCAGGTGGATGACCTGCCCGAAGCCGCGCGTAACATGTTAGGCAATAAACTGAACCAGATCATCAGCCAAAACGGTTTTGGCGGTGATGAAGGCCAGCGCTTTATTATCACCGCTAATATTGTGGTGCTTACCAAAGATATGCTCTCCACCGCGCCGCCAATGACGGCCCTTACGCTTGATGTTAACCTTTATATTGGCGATGGTTACGAGGGTACCAAGTTTGCCAGTACATCATTGTCAGTTAAAGGGGTAGGCGAAAATATTGCTAAGGCTTACATAAACGCCTTTAAAAACATCAACCTTAACGATCCAAAACTGCAGACTTTTGTAGAGAAGGGGAAAAGCAAGATCATCAGCTACTACAACACCCATTGCGATGTAATTATTAAACAAGCCCAAACCCTGGCCAACACCGGCCGTATGGACGAGGCTATTTATAACCTTACATCGGTACCGCAGGCTTGTACCAACTGCTATACACGTTCAATGGCACAGGTAGCGCCCATCTACAAAAAACAGGTAGAGAAGGATTGCTCGGTTAAACTTAACCAAGCCAAAAGCCTGTGGGCCGCCAACCAGGATATTAATGGCGCAAACGCGGCAAGCGAGGTTTTATCGCAGATAGACCCGCAGGCAAGCTGCTATAAAGAGGTGAAGGTTTTTGTGGCGCAGGTAGCCAAACGCGTTAAAGAAATTGATAACCGCGAATGGAGCTTTAAACTACAGGAACAAAAGAACGATATGGGTATTATTAACGCCGCGCGCGATGTAGCCGTTGCTTATGCGGCACAGCCGCGTACCACGGTATATAATGTACACGGCTGGTGGTAATAGCGCTTTAAAGTATATTACCATTTGGCTAAAGCCAATTGATGTTATTATTTATCCGTCACATAAATGGGACGGCAATGAATGAAAGCGGTTATTGGGGCATCACATTTTTCGATTGAACCTATGTTTTGAAACAATGTACGAAAGCTATGTTTTCATTGCCGTTGGCTTTAGCCAACGGTTAAAGTAAATAGGCTAATTGGCTTTAGCCAAAATTGAAAAGGCAGGTAGCCCAAAGTGCCCGCACGGATATGTTAAAAACATTACTGGTTAACAACCAAAGCCTTATTATAAAGCAGTAACAGAAGCCGGCAATATGCCGGCTTTTTATATAACTTTGTTTTGTAATGGCGTACAAATTTATTGATAATTACCGCGAACAAGGGGCAAGGAAACGGCTGGTAGAGATACTGAGGAAAAAGGGTATTGAGGATGAAAAGGTATTGCATGCCATAGGTAAAGTGCCCCGCCATTATTTTTTCGATGAAACCTTCTGGAACCAGGCTTATAAAGATATCGCTTTCCCGATAGGGGCCGGGCAAACCATTTCGCAGCCCTACACGGTGGCTTACCAAACCGAGCTGCTGCATATCCAAAAAAATGATAAAGTGCTGGAGATAGGCACAGGCTGCGGTTACCAAACCTGCGTACTGATGGAAGTAGGTGCCAAAGTGTTTACCATTGAGCGCCAGGAAAAACTTTACGAGCGTACCATACAGGTGTTGCCTTACATGGGCTATAAACCTAAATTCTTTTTAGGCGATGGCTCTATAGGGATTGCTGAAGATGCACCTTATGATAAGATCATCGTTACCGCCGGTGCACCCACTGTACCCGAGATATTATTGAAACAACTAAAAATAGGCGGTATCCTGGTTATCCCGGTAGGGGATGAAAAATCCCAAAAAATGGTAACCGTACTCAAAACCGCCGAGCATGATTACGAACGCCACGTGCTGGATACCTTCAGGTTTGTGCCATTAGTAGGCGATAGAGCGTGGTAACTATTAATTGGTAGTTTGCACATTACATGCTAACTACCAATCGCAGATGGTCTAAATTGTTTTACCTAACTGCTTTAAAATGCCTAATTCATTCGAGCTGCCCCAGCGTTCCGTCATCTTGCCGTTCTCAAATTTGCTTATTTGCATACCACGGGCTTTAATGGGCTTTCCTGTAGGAGTAATACCCATAAAATTACCGTTATGTGTGCCGGTAACCTCATAAGCAAAACTTACATTTTCGTCGTCGGCAACCAAATGTTTTACTTCAATTTTAAGGTCGGGAAAGGCAGTGCGTAGTTCGGTGAAAAAATCAATGTAACCCTGCGGACCCGCAACTTGTCCGTCTGCCGGGTCATGGTCTACTGAACCTTCGGCAACAACATCTTTCAATGCCTCAAGGTTACCCGTGTTTACGGCCTCGCCAAATTTTTTCTGTGCTTCTATATTTGCTTCTTTGCTCATGGTATGAATGTTTGATCAATACCATACAAGAGTGAAGCCAAGAACCGGATTTAAGGAATAATACTTACGCTATTTGGGAATAAACGGGGTTTGCCTTAGCGCTTCATCGCCCTGTCCATTTCCACTTTTGTGTCGCGCTCTTTCAGGGTTTCGCGTTTGTCGAAGGTCTTTTTACCCTGGGCAAGGCCTATTTCCAATTTGGCAAAACCACGCTCGCTGATGAATAGGGCGAGGGGTACAATGGTCAATCCTTTTTCTTCGCCGCGGGTAAGGAGTTTCTTCAATTCTTTTTTGTTGAGCAGGAGTATGCGGTCACGTTTGGCTTCGTGGTTGTAGAACGACCCCATGGAGTACTCAGAGATATGCAGGTTGCGTACATAAAGCTGGTTACCTATAAAAGTGCAAAAAGCATCGTTCACGTTGGCTTTACCCTCACGTATCGATTTAATTTCGGTACCCAATAGTTGTATGCCGGCGGTATACTTATCCAGTATATGGTATTCAAAGTATGCCTTCTTATTTTTGATATATAAATTCTGCTCCATTACCCTGCAAATATGCGATTATTTTTTTTGAGGTTTCACAACCAGTACCGGTACATTCACCTTATGGCGTACCGAATCAACAGTGGTGCCAAATATCAGGTCTTTTAAAACTTTATGCCCGTGCGACCCCATCACCACAAAATCTATTTTTGATTGATTGATGATCTCGGCAATTGCTGTAGCCGCGCCACCATAGCCAATTTTTGCTTCGGCTTTATAGTGTAAGGTGGTTAGGGTGTTCACGTATTTATCCAGGTTGTCTGCATCGCTCTGGGTTTCGTTATCCATAACCTGCCCGCCGTAATAGCGCGCGCCGGCGGTTTCAACCACATGTATTAAGATATAATGCGCTTTTTTGCCGCCCTGCATTAAAGCGTGGCGAATGCAATCCTCGTCGTTCCGGGAAAAATCTATGGTGATGGCAATGTTGTTATAGCTCACCGCTTCCAGGTTGTCTAAGTTAGCAGCAATACCATGTGGTACATATATTGGCTGGCTAACATGTTTATAAAGCAGCGGGCGCAAAAATACATATAACAACAGTAACCCTATCGCCACCGCAATGGGCGATATCACAAAGTGAACCAAATTAGCCGATCCCGGGCTTGAAGCGGCCCATGTCTCAATTTCCTGTATTACCAGCCGTACGTTAAGGCCAACAATTAAGGTGGCAAACACCCAGGCCAATATTTTTAAAGGTACCTTGGTGGCAAAGTTACCCATTCGTTTTTTATCAGATGTGAAGTGGATAAGCGGGATGATGGCAAAGCCCAATTGTAAACTCAGCACTACCTGGCTTAATATTAACAACTTGCCCAAGCCTTCTTCCCCAAAATGCAGGATGGTGAAAAACGCCGGGATAATGGCCAGCAACCGCGTAAGCAAACGGCGCAGCCATGGGGCTATACGCAGGTTAAGGTGGCCTTCCATAATGATTTGCCCGGCAAGGGTACCCGTAACGGTAGAGCTTTGCCCGGCGGCTATCAGCGCTATGGCAAACAGGGCAGGGGCCAGCTTGCCGAAGATGTTGGTAAGCAGTTTATGTGCATCCTGAATTTCGGCTACCTGATGAAAACCACGGCCATAGAAAGCGCTTGCAGCTAATATCAATATGGCGGCATTTACAAAAAATGCCAGGTTAAGGGCAATGGTGGTATCCCAAAAGTTATAACGGATGGCGGTTTTGATACCGGCTTCGCTGCGGTCTATCTTACGGGTTTGCACCAGCGATGAGTGCAGGTACAGGTTGTGCGGCATTACCGTAGCCCCAATAATACCAATAGCCAAATAAAGCGATGTAGCGTTTAATTTGGTTGGGATAAAGCCTTTTGCAATATCAATCACATTGGGCTGCACAATAAACATCTGCGCCAAAAAGGCTACGCCTACTATAAATATAAGGGAAATAATAAACCCCTCCAGCTTACGCATGCCTTTATTAAGTAGGAAAAGCAATAACAACGTATCTAATAAAGTAATAGATACCCCCCATATTAGCGGCAAACCAAAAAGCAGGTTTAAACCGATGGCCATACCGATGATCTCGGCCAGATCGCAGGCTATGATGGCTATTTGAGCCAGTATATACAGGCAAAAGTTTACAAAGCGCGGGTAGGTATGCTTTGATGCCTGCGCCAGATCGAGCCCGCGAACGATGCCCAAACGCACGGCAAGGTTTTGTAATAGCAAGGCTATCAGGTTTGATAAGAGGAGTACCCAGATGAGTTTATAGCCAAACTGACTACCCGCGGCTAAATCTGTTGCCCAGTTGCCCGGGTCCATGTAGCCTACGCTTACCAAATAAGCGGGGCCAAGAAACGAGAGCAGTTTGCGCCAGCCGGTTTTATTTTCGGTAGCTACGGTGTTATGTACGTTGCCTAACGAGTGGCTATCGTGTGTAGTAGTTTTTGATGTCATAAGGCTATCAATAGATTAATGGCCACATCGCGGCTTATTTGTATGTCTTTGTTTTCCATTTGTAGTATTACTGCGTTATCGTAAGTAATTATTTCTTTAACGGTTATTTTTTTGCCGATGGTTAGGCCCTGCTTCTCCAGGTATTGTAAAAATGCCGTGGAGTGGTCCTTAACGCCCGATATAATGCCGCAGATGTTAACATCAACGGCCGAAATTGGTTTAAGGTCGTTCTTTTTAAAGTTGCCCTTATTATCGGGTATTGGGTCGCCGTGCGGGTCGCGGCTGGGGAAACCCATAAATTCGTCCAGGCGGTCAATCAGTTCGTTTGATGAGATATGTTCCATTTCTTCGGCCATATCATGCACCTCGTCCCATTTAAAATGCAGCTTCTCTACCAAAAAATATTCCCAAAGGCGGTGCCTGCGGATGATATTGATGGCTACCTTTTCGCCTGTTTGCGTTAAACTAACGCCCTGGTAGCGGGTGTAATTGATCAAAAGCTTCTCGGCAAGCTTTCGCAGCATGTCCGTCACCGATGAGGCTTTGGTAGCCAGCTCGGCAGCAATTTGATTGGTGCTCACGTTCTCTGTTATCTGCGATAACTTGAAAATGGCTTTTAAATAGTTTTCTTCGGCTAAAGTATGCATTTAAGCAAATCTAATATTTTTTTTAGGCTTGTCTAAATTTACAAATAAAATTCTAAAATGTTTTGTAGAAATACTTTTAAAAAAAATATTATTTTGTGAGATAGAGAATACTATATATTTGCACGTACCATGGCAGCAGAATTAGATAAAATAGACCTACAGATACTTAAGATTTTACAAGAGAATGGCCGCATCACCAATTTGCAGCTTTCAAATGAGATCGGCCTGTCGCCGGCACCTACTTTGGAGCGTGTGCGCAAACTGGAGAACGCGGAATACATAAAAAGCTATCATGCCCTTGTTGATGAAGAAAAACTTGGACTGGGCATTAAAACGTTTATTCAGATCTCGCTCGATTTTCATCAAAAAAACACCATCCAGACTTTTTTAGATGAGATACAAAACATTAAAGAGGTTACCGAGTGCCACCACGTAACCGGCCAGTGCGATTTTTTACTGAAGGTTTACGTGCGCGATATTAAATCGTATGAGCAACTGATCATGGAGAAGATAAGCCGCATCACCGTGGTGAAGACCTTCCAAACCATGATGATCATGAGTACCAGCAAAAAGGAACCGATAGTTCCGTTGGAATACTAAAGAAGAGATTAAAGATATAGGAGCCAAGAATAAGGTCGGTTAATCCGGTCTTGATTCTTGGCTCTTATTTTTTTGTGTCTATCTAAACTACCTGCCAGTCAATTGGCTGTTTACCCTGTTTTATTAAAAACTCGTTGGTTTTTGAGAACGGTTTTGACCCAAAGAACCCACCATGACTTACGGCCAGGGGCGAAGGGTGGGTTGATTTTATGACCAGGTGGTTATTATTGGGATTGATGAGCACCGCTTTTGATTGCGCGTAAGCCCCCCATAGGATAAATACCAAACCTGTTTTTTCGTCAGACAGTGTTTTGATGGCAGCATCTGTGAATTTTTCCCATCCCTTTTTTTGATGCGAGCCTGCTGTTGCGGCCCTTACAGTTAATGTAGCGTTTAATAATAGTACACCCTGCCGGGCCCATTTGGTCAGGTCGCCGGTTTGGGGGATGCTGAAGCCGGGGATATCGGTTGATAGTTCCTTATATATGTTTTTTAACGATGGCGGCACAGCAACGCCCTTTTGTACTGAGAACGACAAACCATGCGCCTGGTAGGGGCCGTGATAAGGGTCTTGCCCCAATATCACCACTTTAACATCATCAACAGGGGTAATGTTAAAAGCGTTAAATATATCCGCGTTTTTTGGGTAAATTATATGGCCGGCTTCCTTCTCTGTTTTAAGGAAAGCTTTAAGTTCATGCATATAGGGCTTTTCAAATTCTTCGCCTAAAACTTTTTTCCACGATGGTTCTAATTCTCCTGCCATAAATATTGAATACTGATGTTTTATTTAGCTTACAAATAACGATATTTGCACTCTGTTTTTATACTAATACAAATTATGTCAAATATAGTTAGGTTAATTATTGCTTGTGTTATAATGGGTGCCGGAGTTACGCTTTGCGCATTCGGTTTCTGGGGCTGGGGAATAGTGGTGTTTTTATTAGGCGGCATTACGCTGCTTACCTTCTTTTTTAACGAGAATATGTTACTTGCACAGTTTTATCTGCGTAAAGAAAACTCTGACAAAGCAGAAGCTGCACTGGTAAAAATAACCGATTACGAAAAACAATTATACAAAAGCCAGCACGGTTATTACAACCTGCTTATAGGGTTGATAGAATCACGCAAGGCGCCTTTAAAGTCTGAAAAATACTTTAAGAAAGCACTTCAATTGGGTATGGGTATGTCTCATAATACAGCGCTGGCTAAACTTAGCCTGGCAGGCATCTCCATGGCAAAACGCAATAAACGCGAAGCCGAGATGTATTTAAAAGATGCCGCCAAGGATGACAAGAACAAACTGCTTGCCGACCAGATAAAGATGATGAAAGGCCAAATGGCCCAAATGGATAAGCAGCAGGTAGTGCGCGGCGGTTTCCGTCAGCAGAAATTCTAAGAACAGGGCAGGTTTTTATTTCTCGTCGAGGTTGCTGAAATAATCAGGCTCTGACGAGTGATTTTGATTCGGCGCGATGTGCCTGTCGGTAATGTGCATGGTAGAATATTCGTAGCTTTCTTCCTCCTGTTTGCTTTTTGCGGGTTTTGATACCTCAACAATTTTTAACAGGCTGCGGATGAACGACAAGTCGAAATTGCTCCTGTTTAATTTTATCAGGTACTCGCTTTCGGTTATTTCAAGGATGGAATTTGTCATGGTATTCAATTATAGTGTGTCTGATATAAAATTCAACATCTACTATTAATTGAAAGTTTTATTCTCTTTATCTTTTTGTTAAGAAATAGGGGTGAGCAGCGCAATAAACCCTGGTTTTCTGCTTTTTTAGATCAATCTGCACCGACCTGAAACGGCTTAAATGTCCTTTAAACGTCCTGAATCGACCTTAGTGTTCACGTTCACTGCCGTGAACGCCTACAAGATTTTGTATCTGTTTGATAATCAGATTTTTGTTGTTTTTCCTGTTTTGCAATATAGCTTCGCATCTTCCGCATTTTCATATATCAAGCAGTTGTGCGTAATTATGTTTTGCGCGAAAGTTTCATAAACAAAAAGAGACGCGATATATCGCGTCTCTTTTTGTTTAAATATTAATTCTATTTATTCAAACCACTTCATAACCTCTTCTTTAGTAGGCATGGGTATTTCCAATTTCATCTTTTTTCGCATCCCGCCAAGGTCGTTGTATACCTTATTGGGATTAGCTGCCTTTAACTCTTCAACAGTATTGAAACCCATTGTGTTAAGCACGGGTACCCATACGGCAGGTACGCCAATGTTAATAAAATCATCGGCAGTAGCCACTTTGGCCTTTTTCTCAGGGCGCATCTGCGGGAAGAACAATACTTCCTGGATGGTGCTTTGGTTAGTCATCAGCATCACCAAACGGTCGATACCTATACCCAGGCCCGATGTTGGCGGCATACCATATTCAAGCGAGCGTAAAAAGTCATCATCCATAGCCATTGCCTCATCGTCGCCACGGCCTGCAAGTACCAATTGCTCTTCCAGGCGCTCGCGCTGGTCGATAGGGTCGTTCAATTCAGAATATGCATTGGCTATCTCTTTACCGTTCACAAAAAGCTCGAAACGTTCCACAAGGCCGTCTTTGGTACGGTGCTTTTTAGCAAGTGGTGTCATTTCTATAGGGTAGTCGGTAATGTAGGTAGGTTGTATCAGGTTGTGTTCAACCTTAGCGCTGAAGATCTCGTCTATCAGTTTGCCTTTGCCCATGCTGGCATCAACCTCAATAGCTAAGTCGGCACAAACTTTACGCAGGCCTTCTTCGTCCATGGCAGATACATCTATACCTGTATATTTCAGGATAGAATCGTACATGGATAGTTTCTCATACGGGCCTGCAAAGTTTATCTCGTGTTGACCAACGTGTACCACAGGGATGCCATGCACTGCTTTGGCAACAGTTTCCAAACATTCCTCAACCATGGCCATCATCCATATATAGTCTTTGTAGGCTACATAGATCTCCATTGCGGTAAACTCCGGGTTGTGGGTGCGGTCCATGCCCTCGTTACGGAACATTTTGCCAAACTCGTACACACCATCAAAACCGGCTACAATAAGGCGTTTCAGGTAAAGCTCGTTAGCTATACGCAAAAACAGCGGCATATCCAGCGTGTTGTGGTGGGTAGCAAACGGGCGGGCCGCAGCGCCGCCATGTATAGGCTGCAGAATAGGGGTCTCAACTTCCATCCATCCCTGCTGGTTAAAGTAATTACGCATAGCGGTGATCACTTTAGAGCGGTTAATGAAAATATTTTTATACTCCGGGTTAACGGTTAAATCTACATAACGCTGGCGGTAACGCATTTCGGGGTCTGTAAAACCATCGTGGATGGTGCCATCTTCCTCACGTTTTACAACCGGGAGTGGTTTTAACGATTTGGCTAAAACAACTAACTCTTCGGTATGCACCGAGATCTCACCGGTTTGGGTCAGGAAAACATATCCTTTTATACCTACGTAATCGCCAATATCTAAAAGTTTTTTAAATACGGTATTGTAAAGCGTTTTATCCTCGCCGGGGCAAATATCATCGCGTTTAATGTAGATCTGCACGCGACCGGTACTATCCTGTATTTCGGCAAATGATGCACTGCCCATGATACGGCGCGTCATGATACGGCCTGCAATTACAACCTGTTTATATTTATCTGGTGCAGCTTCAAAATTGTCATTAATATCCTGTGCCCATGCGGTCACATCAAAAGCTTCGGCAGGATAAGGGTTTATGCCCAGTTCGCGAAGTTTTTGTAACGATTCGCGACGAATGATCTCCTGTTCGGATAGTGCAATACTCATATTGTAAAGGGTATTTTATTAAGGCTGCAAAAATAGGATTTTTAACTTAGATATGAGATGTTAGATATGAGATTTGAGAGGAAAGGAGTATCTAAAGTGACTACGTTAACCTTGCAACGTAGTTTACTCACCCCGGCTGCGCTTCGCGGGCCGACCCTCTCTGCTTCGCAAAGAGGGTGAAAAGAAAAGCAAAACCCTCTTTCCGCGCAGCGAAGAGAGGGTGGTCGAGCGAAGCTATGACCGAGTGAGTAAAATCGCGAAATGATCACTTTCTCTCGCCATGATAGCTCATCCTTTCACTAAATAAACACCGTCTATGCGTCTATGCGTGAAAATAAACTCGCAGATTAATACCTTTGCACCCATGAATATTAAAGTGATCGCCTTTGATGCCGATGACACCCTATGGGTTAACGAACCCTACTTCAGGCAAACCGAAGAGCAATTTTGCACCCTGCTTTCATCATACGCATCGCAGCACGAGCTGGAGCGCGAACTGCTTAAAATTGAAATAGCCAACCTTGCGCTTTATGGTTATGGCATAAAGGGGTTTATCCTGTCGATGATAGAGGCCGCCATGAAGATCACCCAAAATACATTGAGTATTGAGGTTGTGGCCGAGATTATGGAGCTGGGCAAACAAATGCTTAACCAGCCAATTGAACTGCTTGATGAGGTTGAAGATGTGCTGGAAGCGCTAAAAGGCAAATATCGTTTAGTAGTGGCCACCAAAGGCGACCTGCTTGACCAGGAACGTAAGTTGAAAAAATCGGGATTGAACCCTTACTTTCATCATATCGAGATCATGAGCGAGAAGGATGATGCCAATTACCTGAAGCTTATCAAACATCTTGATATTAAGCCCGAAGAGCTTTTGATGGTTGGTAATTCTCTTAAAAGTGATATTATGCCGGTATTGAATATTGGCGGCCATGCCATACACGTACCATACCACATTACCTGGGCGCATGAGCAAATTGAAGACAGTATAGATAACGAACGTTTTAAAAGTGTTGTTACTATTAAAGATATTTTAGCGTACCTGTAAGCATGAAAACAAAGATAGACCTGGATACCTGGTACCGCAAAAGCCACTTTGAATTTTTTAACAGTTTTGAAGAACCCTTTTTTGGTTTAAATGTAAACGTTGATGTTACCATTGCTTACCACAAAGCAAAAGAGCAGGGGGTATCTTTCTTTTTATATTATTTACACTGCATTTTAAAAGCAGCCAACAGTATTGAAAGCTTCAGATATCGCGTTGAAAATGGTGATGTTTTTTTGTACGATGAGGTGCATGCATCTACCACCATTAGCCGCCCCGATACTACTTTTGGCTTTTCGTACATTGATTATAAACTTGATTTTGCCGAATTTGTTACCGGTGCACAGCAAGAGATAAAGCGTGTGCAGGCTACAACCGGGCTTGAACTAAGGCCGGTTTTTAATGTTCTGCACGTTTCGGCCATTCCCTGGGTAAATTTTACCGGCCTAACACATGCCCGCAGTTTTACCTTTAAAGATAGCATGCCCAAAGTGTCATTAGGGAAGATGACCGAAACATACGGAAAACTGATGATGCCTGTTTCTGTTACTGTACACCATGGCTTTATAGATGGCCGCCAGGTTGGCGAGTATATAGACCTGTTTCAACAACTACTGAACGGGTAAGCAACTCAACTACAGTAAATAGCGTATATAATAAGTAAGTTGGTAACAGCTGCATTGTAAAATGTAAATGATATATTTACTTATGCGCCAATAACTGTATGCTGTTAAAAAAAGCCTGTTTCTTATTAGTAATTACCTTTACCCTTTTTTCGTGCAAAAAAGAGAAATCCTTTGTGCCTAATTATGCGAATGGCCTACCGGGCTTATGGGCCCAACTGGGCGATTTTCCGGGCGTGGGGCGGGTACGGTCCTTTGGTTTTACCATTGGTAACAAAGGCTATGTGCTGGGTGGAAATGCCGCAAGTGGCTTTAATCAATTACATCTGGGCGATTTTTGGGAATACAACCCCGAAGCCGATAAATGGACACGTAAGGCCGATTATCCGGGTTTAGCAGGTGAATATGTTAGGGGGTTTAGTATCAATAACAAAGGGTATGTAGGCACCGGTTATGGCAAGCGTTTTTTTGACCCCGATGGCGACTTGCCGCAGAATGATGATTTTTGGGAATATGACCCCGCTACAGATAAATGGACACGCAAGGCCAACTTTGCCGGCGGTAAGCGCGAAAATGTTATTGCTTTTGCCATAAATGGCATAGGCTATATGGGCCTGGGTACCAATAATAACTATGATACTAACTACAAAGATTTTTGGAAATATGACGCGGCTGCTGATAAATGGGCCCGTGTTGCAGATTATCCCGGGATAGGGAGTTTTGGTGCAGTAGGTTTTGCCATAAGCGATAAAGGGTACGTAGGCTTAGGTGGCGCAGCGCCAGATATTGCCGCCAAGGATTTGTGGGAGTATGATGCTAATGCAGATAAGTGGACAAAAAAAACAGATTTTATAGGTAAAGGCAGGGCGTTCAGCGGTAGTTTTGTTATTGGTACAGATGGTTACGCTGGCATGGGGTCTACCACTACTGCAACGGCCGAGGATTGGTATAAATATGATACCCTTGCCGATAAATGGGTCAAGATAACTAATTTACAAGGTACCGCCCGTTATGATATGGTTAGCTTTAGTATAAATGGGATAGGCTATATTGGCACAGGGAACCCCGGGCTTTTAAAAGATTTTTGGAAATATACTCCCCGAAAAACCAACTAATAAATTTTATAAGCCGATTGGATCAGCATAGTGATGCCGTTGATCAAAACATGCAGGGCTATGCCCCAGCCAAAACCGTTCTTAAAGCGCACATAGGTTAAAAACCAGCCCATAAATAATTGAGGTATTACATACAATGGATAAATGTAGATAATACCCCATTGAAACGGTGCGTAGTTGAACGTATGCAGCAGGCCGAAAATAATGATTGACGCAAGTATGAATCCCTTTTGAGCATTTTTATTTGGTGTGATGTTTTGCCGTAAGATGTTCAATAACGCAAAATAACCCACTCCAAAAATGACCACCCTAACCAGGATGTTGATAAGTAAATTTTGAGTGCCGAGTGTAGGTATAGCTTTTGCCATTAGTGCAAGGGCAAAACCAAATGCAACGGCAATCTGCTTCCGTTTAAATGACAATGGCAGTCTGAAGATGATCTCTTCGATCACCGGGCCGATGAGGCTTACATATAATACAGCTTTCCAATACCCATACTTAATCATAAAGCTGTGCATTGATGTTTTATACTGCGCTGCAAGGCTTTTATAATGCAAATGGGTTACAATATACTCCCATAACAAAAACAAGGGCGCACTAAAAAAGTTAAGCAGTAAAATTATCCCGTAGAGTTTAAGCAGCAAAATAAGCTTGCTTTGAAGTGTGCTGTCATTTTTTAGCGCAGGGTAGCTGCCAATGGCATAAATTTTCTCAAGCATTAGCAAAAATATTGATTACTCCGCATCATCTTCCCATGTGTACAAGTCATCGATGGCGTCCGCGTATTTCTTCTCAATTACCTTACGTTTGGCTTTCAGGGTAGGCGTTATTTCGCCGGCCTCCATGCTGAACGGCGTGCGTTTTAGCTTAAAATTCTTGATGCGCTCGAATTTTGCCAGTTCGTTGGATAATTTTTTAACATCCTGGTTTATCCAGTCGGCTATTTCTTTATTATCTATAAATGTCTCGGGGTTTTCAAAAAAGTCGTCGCTAAGTTTAAAGGTTTCCTGTAATAGCTCGCGGCCCGGAACCAGTATGGCGGTGATAAACTCGCGCTTATCGCCAATCAAAAACACCTGTTCAATTTTTGGGCTTTTTAAATAAGTATTCTCAACCGGGGTTGGGTAAATGTTTTTGCCGTAAGCGTTTACCAGCATATTTTTAAGCCTGTCGGTAATTTGCAGGTTGCCACGGTAAAAACGACCGATATCGCCCGTATGGAACCAGCCATCAGGGTCAATCACCGCAGCGGTTTCCTCGGGTTTTTTCCAGTATCCCTTCATTACGCAGTGCCCGCGTACGATGATCTCGCCCTCTTCCGATTCAAAATTCGGGTTAAAGTTATCGTGCGTTTGTACGGTCAGGATCTTTTTGGTGTCTACATTCTGGATGCCTACTTCAATACCCGGTATAATGCGGCCAACGGTGCCATATATGATGCGGTCGTTCTCGGTAACAGACATTACCGGCGATGTTTCCGTTAAGCCGAACCCTTCCAGTAATTTGATATCGATATCTCCAAAAAATTCGCCAACGTTTTTAGGTAATGCCCCACCACCAGATAGCAGCACTTTTAAGCGCCCGCCTGTTTTCTCTTTTATTTTGCTGAACACCAGTTTATTGGCCAGTTTTTGCTCGGCGCTAAGAATAATGCCCGGCTTTTTGCCGGCTTCATGTACTAAACGGTATTGGCGGCCTATTTTTAAAGCCCAGGTAAAGATCTTGGTTTTCATCCCCCCGGCGGCAAGGCCGTTCTTCATAGCTTTATCATGGATGCGCTCCAGCAGTCGCGGTACGCAGCACATTACGGTAGGTTTTACTTCGGCCATGTTGCGGGCCAGCAGTTCCAGGCTTTGCGCGAATGCTATGGTACAACCCTTGTTCATACAGATGTAATAGGTTGCGGTACGTTCAAATACGTGCGATAGCGGCAGGAACGACAGAAACATATCCGTTTTCTCGATGATCGGGATCTGGTACAGGCTTACCTTGCAGTTTTCTGTAAGGTTATGGTGCGTAAGCATTACGCCCTTAGGTGTGCCGGTTGTACCTGATGTATAGATCAAACAAGAAAGGTCAGACGGTAGGATGGCCTCGCGGGCGGCGTTTATAGCTGAGCGTTTTTCATCAACCAAGGTTAGCCCTTCTTCAATTACCTGTTTAAAGCCAACCACGCCTGCATTTAACTGCAGGCCTTCGCTAAACTTTTCAAAACCTTCAAAAGCGGGGATGATGCGGATAAGGGCCGGACAATTGTTAGCTATCTTTAACACCTTACGGCAAAGGAATGGATTGCCGGTAATGATGGTTCGCGCTTCAGAATCGTTCAGGATATACTCGATCTCGGCCTCAGACAGGGTGGGGTAGATGGAAGTATTTACCGCGCCAATTTGCTGTAGCGCCTGGTCGTAGTATATATAATCGGGGCCGTTCTCAATGATCAGGGCCAGCCTGTCGCCTTTTTTAATGCCGATGTTCAGGAACCAGGCCGATAAGGCGTCGATTTTTTCGAGTGCTTGTTTATAGGAAATTTCAACCCAGGCATCTTTTACCTTATGGATCAGAAACGTATGGTCTTCGGGGTGTATGTTCGCAACAATATTACGGATCAGTTCCGGTATGGTTGATTGCTCAGCAACGATGTTCATCAAGTTTATTCTATCAGGTTTATACAATAACAAATCTAATTATTTTACATTTAATTAAAAACGCCCGAGTAACTAACTATCAACATTAATCATGACCGGGTTTTGACCATCTTATTTTAAGGTATTGCCTTTAAATAGCTTACTTTGAGTATCTAAATTTAACAGCTTATGAAAATCATTATCATTGGTGCCACCGGTACCTTAGGCAAAAAAGTAACTGCCGCGCTGCAAGGCAAGCACCAAATTATAACCGCCGGCTCCAAAAGCGGCGACCTGCAGGTAGATATCACCTCGACAGCATCTATCGAGGCATTTTATAAAAAAGCCGGTAAGTTTGATGCCCTGGTAAGCGTAACCGGAAGCGGCCACTTTGGCCCGCTGAATACCATGACACCCGATGATTTTAAAAAAGGCACCGACAGCAAACTATTGGGGCAGGTGAACCTGGTACTGATAGGCCAGCATTACATTAACCCTAAAGGGTCGTTTACCCTTACCTCGGGCATTTTAGCTACCGACCCTATCCTGTATGGCGCAAACCTGAGCGCGGTAAACGGCGCTATAAATTCGTTTGTAATAGCCGCCGCCATTGGTTTAGAAAATGATGTGAGGATAAACGCCATCAGCCCGGGTGTGGTAGAAGATTCGCCGGAATATTTTGATGCGTTCCCGGGGCACATCCCGGTTACTATGGATAGGGTAGTTGCCGGTTACCTACGCAGTGTTTTGGGTGCAGGTACAGGGCAGGTTGTGGAGATATTTTAGTGAATACGTTCCGTCTTGTTCCACGATCAGGGGCACTGCGGCGACAAAGGTGCGCGCCCTCATTCTCCACGCGTCATTGCGAGCGTAGCGTGGCAATCTTCGACATGCTTGTCACCGACTTTTCTATCGAAGATTGCCACGTCGCTATCGCTCCTCGCAATGACGCGCGGAGGTTGGGGTATGGCTTGGGATCCCCTAAACCTTCTTAGGCTCGGTAGCATAGTAGGTACAGCCCTTATATTGTATACCTAAATAAGCAGCAGTGTGTTTAAAGGGCACCTCAAAGCCATCGGGGATGGCAGGGTCGGCGCCTACGGCTATCATGGAGGCCGATTTGCCCCTGAGGCCGCGGCCAAGGTCTTTTTTAATGGTGATAAGGTCGGTAAGGCGGTCGAAGAATACCTTCATTACGCCGCTCATGCTGTACCAGTAAACCGGGGTGGCAAAAATAATATTATCGTAAGGGAGGGCTTTGCTGATGATGGCTTCAAACTCATCGTCGGCAGGGTAGTGGCCGTCGTAGTTGTAGTGGGCTATTTTATAATCGAGCAGGTCGATCATATCAAACTCGGTTTGCAGCAATGCCTTACGGCTTATGGCCTCGGTAAGGCTGTTTTTACGGTTGCTGCCCAGTAGTACAAGCGTTCTGTTTCCCATGCCTAAAAACAAAAAAGGTTGATTATCTAAATATAATCAACCTTTTTAATATTTTATGTATTATAATTATTACACCGAGAAGCTTTCGCCGCATCCGCAGGTGCGGGTAGCATTGGGGTTATGAAAGTTAAAGCCTTTGCCGTTAAGCCCGTCGCTAAAATCAAGCTCGGTACCGGCCAGGTATAAAAACGATTTCATATCCAGGGCAAAACGCACACCGCGATCTTCAAAAAACTGGTCGCCTTTTTTCTCCTCGTTATCAAAATCGAGGTTGTAAGATAAACCAGAGCAGCCGCCGCCCTGTACAGATACACGCAGGAAGTAAGAGGCATCAAGCCCGCTATCCTGCATCAGGTTATCTATTTTCGCTTTCGCTTTATCAGTTACAGTTACCATAGTTAGTGAATGGTTGATTGTGTGAGTGGTGAATGGTTGGTTAGCGGATAAAACTATCTATTGGTAAGCGGATATAAAACCACTCACCACGCAACTACTCTCTACTCACCCAAAAATTAGTGATGTGATTTTTCAAGAGCGATTGGCTCCATACCGTTTTTTACGCGGAAATCATTGATGGCTGCTTTGATAGCATCTTCTGCTAAAACCGAGCAGTGAATTTTTACCGGTGGAAGGGCAAGCTCTTCTACGATATCCATGTTATCAATCTTCATTGCATCGTCAACGCTTTTACCTTTAAGCCACTCGGTAGCTAAAGATGATGAAGCGATTGCCGAACCGCAACCAAAGGTTTTGAATTTAGCATCGGTGATGATGTTGTTATCATCAACCTGGATCTGCAGGCGCATAACGTCGCCGCACTCAGGCGCACCAACAAGGCCGGTACCAACCTTGTGGCTGCTCTTATCTAACGTACCCACATTGCGGGGGTTAGTATAATGGTCAATTACTTTATCTGAATAAGCCATAGCTTTATTATTTATTTAATGTTATTTCGAATTTCGAATTTTCAATTTCGAATTTGTTATTTAAAGTTAGGTGCCAGTTTTTAATTTCGAAATTGAAAATTCGAAATTCGACATCTATATTAATGTTCCGCCCACTCAATCGAGTCAAGGTCGATGCCTTCTTTAAACATTTCCCAAAGTGGCGACATGTTGCGCAGGTTGGTAACCGCTGTTTTGGTTACTTCAACAGCGTAATCAACTTCTTCTTCGGTAGTGAAACGGCCAAGGCCAAAACGTATTGATGAGTGCGCCAGGTCATCAGATAATCCTAAGCTTTTTAAAACGTAAGATGGCTCTAATGATGCTGATGTACAGGCCGAACCTGATGATACAGCCAGATCTTTCATGGCCATCATCAAACCTTCGCCTTCAACGTATTTGAACGATATATTGGCAACGTGCGGTAAGCGGTGTTCTACATTACCATTCACGTAGCTTTCTTCCAGTACGGTTAATGCTTTTTCTAATTTATCGCGTAGGGCCGATAAACGGATAGCTTCGCTTTCCATTTCTAAACCCGCAAGTTCGCAAGCTTTACCCAGGCCAACAATACCCGGTACGTTCAACGTGCCAGAGCGCATACCGCGTTCGTGACCGCCACCGTCCATTTGCGCGGTAACCTTAACACGCGGGCCTTTACGGCGTACGTATAAAGCACCAACACCTTTAGGGCCGTACATTTTATGTGCCGACAGGGCTAAAAGGTCAATACCGTCTGCAATTACGTTAACAGGTATTTTACCAACAGCTTGTGTAGCATCGGTCATGAATAGGGCACCGTATTTATGTGCTATTGCAGCAATTTCTTTTACGGGTTGTATAACACCAATCTCGTTATTACCATACATGATAGATACCAGGATGGTTTCGCTGGTCATGGCTGCCTCTAATACTTCAAGGTCAACCAAACCATCTTCTTTAACGGGAAGGTAAGTAACACGCCCGCCCAATTTCTCAACGTGCTTGCAGGCATCTAAAACAGCTTTATGTTCGGTAACGGCTGTGATAATATGGTTGCCTTTTTCTTTATACATTTCAAACACGCCTTTGATAGCCAGGTTGTCAGACTCGGTAGCGCCCGATGTAAAGATGATCTCTTTTTCGGTAGCGCCAATCAGTTTTGCAACCTGCTCACGTGCGTAGTCAACGCCTTCTTCAGCTACCCATCCAAACGGATGGTTACGGCTTGCAGCATTACCAAACTTTTCGTTAAAGTAAGGCAGCATAGCCTCAAGTACCCTTGGGTCCATGGGTGTTGTAGCGTTGTTATCTAAATAAATTGGGATATTCATGATTAAAAATTAACATCACAAATATACGCAAAGTTTTACTTTTACATCAGTAACCCGCTATAAATTGCATTTGGATGCTATTAATTTACAATATTTGGACATGAATAAGATAGAGCATATAGGTATAGCGGTTAACAGTGTTAAGCAGGCGGGCACTGTTTATGAAAAATTGCTCGGTACATCTGTTTATAAGATAGAGGAAGTGGCCTCTGAAGGGGTTAAAACCGCCTTTTTACAAACCGGCCCCAATAAAATAGAGCTGTTGGAAGCCACCAATCCTGATAGCCCAATTGCCAAATTTATTGAGAAACGCGGCGAAGGTATGCACCATATTGCCTTTGAAGTAACCGATATTAAAGCCGAAATGATCCGCCTGAAAGCCGAGGGATTTATTTTGCTGAATGATGAACCAAAACAGGGCGCGGATAATAAACTGGTTTGCTTTGTACACCCAAAAGGGACTAATGGGGTGTTGATAGAGTTGTGCCAAAGCGTTTAAGTTGGCAGTTTTGAGTTAGCAGTGTGCAGCATGATGTACTGGTTTCCGTTCTCAGGCTACCGCAAGCGTCCCGCTTGTGGCCGCATGCCTGGTAAACGCGTAACATCATCGTATGCAAAAAAAAGCTTGTTATTACCGTCCTAAAGCCACAAGCGGGACTCTTGCGGTAGCAGGTGACCCTGCGAGGACAATAAAACATCAGCCTTAATAAGAATAAACCACGGCAATAAATGCCAGCAAAAGCGTTGTGTCAATCTCGTTTACAACATCAACCTGTTTATAGGTACGTATGCCGCCAATTATTGATTTGATATAGGCAACAGGCTTATCGCTTTGATAAACGGTTCCACCGCCCCGGTTATCGTTCTTCCAGATGAAGAGTTGTATATTATTTTTCAATAATTCGCAGCTTACGTTTTGCAACCACTTACTTTGAAAGGTTACATCATATTCTTCGGTAGTTTGAGCATTTACCAGTTTCCGGGCTCTTTTTTTATAGCTCCTGAAACTACCAGTATAAAGTTCTATGCCCTGGTTTTCTTTAAAACTGAATGATATGGTTGCTTCGCCAAATGGGTTAATAACCTGCATGAAAAGGCTTTTCATTATCCGCCATTCTGCATGGTAAAACCTTTTGCCAGGTTTGCCATCGGTATTTTCCAATATATTGATGATGGGCTGGCCGCTCTTCCATAACGACACCCCTTCGCTGTTTAATATAAATGATCTGTTATCAATCATTTTACTAATACCAAAATAAGGTTATTAATGTTTCCTGCGAAGGCGCAAATTCTCATCTGTGTTACCAATCGCTACCGCAAGCGTCCCGCTTGTGGCCGCTTGCCTGGTAAACGCATAGCAGTATACGATGCAGGGTTTATTGCCGTGCTAAATCCACAAGCGGGACGCTTGCGGTAACAAGAGGAATGATAGCATATCTGCGTTAGGGAGTGCAGCGGATACCGGCCCTGCGCCTAAGGCCTGTGCAGTATGAGCGTAAAGCCCGGCCGCAGGCAACGCCCCAATAAAATAACTTATCATCCACCGGGCAACAATAACACCAGATGCGCCGTATAATAAGTAGTTTTGCATAACGTTTTTGAAGCCTGCTTTGAGATCTATTTAAATGAAAATTAAAAATTACCTGATGCGCTTTCTGGCAGGTGTGCTGGTTATATCATCGTTTGTGATGTGTACCAAAACCGTAAGTAGAATTGAAAAACCGGTTACCCCAAATCCGGATAATGATACCGAACTCCCTGGTAAGGATACCGAAGCAATCACCGGCTGCACTTATACCGTTAAACCGTCCGACTGGTTTGTTGATGGCACTAACATCCCGGCAGGCTCTGTAATATGTATCCCGGCCGGTACCCGTGGCGCTTTGCTGCTTAAAAACTTTAAAGGGACGGCGGCACAGCCCATCACTATTATTAATAAAGGCGGTAAAGTAACCTTTACTACGGCTGTTACTGCATCGTACACTTTTAAAACACAAAACTGCCAGTACTTTAAAATATTGGGCAACGGTGCGCCGGGCGTAACTTACGGGTTTGATATAAACGGTGGCAACATCGGCATGACGATGGACGACCTGAGCTCGGATTTCGAGATCGCGAACGTAGAGGTGCGTAACAGCGGCTTTGCGGGCATCATGGCCAAAACAGACCCATCATGCGATGTAGCCACGCAACGCGGCCATTTTACCATGCGCAATGTTGTTATGCGCAATAACTACATCCACAAAACGGGCGGCGAAGGGTTTTATGTTGGCAATTCTTTTTATGCGGATGGAATGGCACTTGCCTGCGGTAAGGTTTTGCCGCATGATATCATCAACGTAAAGATCTATAACAACCGGATCGATTCGGCCGGTTGCGAGGGGATCCAGGTAGGCAGCGTTATTGCGGGCTGCGAGGTGTACAATAATACGGTTACCTCCCCGGGATTGTCGCCCTTTGCGAACGGGCAGAATAACGGGATCCAGATAGGGGAAGGGGCAGGTGGTAAATGCTATAACAACCTCATTAAAAATGCACCCGGCAACGGCATTATTGTGCTTGGGCTTGGCGATAACCAGGTGTTTAACAATTTTATCCTTAACTCGGGCGCTAACGGTATCTTTGCCGACTCGAGGTACACCCCGGGGCCAAATTTTCAATTTATTAATAACACCATCATTTCTTCGGCTGCTGATGGGATAAAAATGAATTCGGAAACCATCCCGATGAATACGGTTATCAATAACGTTATTGTAAAGTCGGGTTCAGGTACGGCTATCCACCGGATAAGCAGCAATGTGAAGCTTACGGCATTAAATAACTATACAGGGAATGATATCAATGCCTTAAAATTTGCCAATTATACGGCTGATGATTTTCACTTGCTGCCGTCGTCGCCACTTATTAATGCGGGGGCGAATGTGCTGTTATACGGTGTAATGTTTGATTATTACGGCAAAACGCGCCCTTCGGGGATTGCTTTTGACATTGGGGCGACCGAATATTAAGGCAATAGTTAATTATCTTGCAAAATACTTTCCGATACCCTGATATGAAAACATGTTTACTTATTGTTGCCTTTTTATTTGTACACGCTTTTGCATACAGCCAAAAAACCAGGCTGGATAAAGTGATCGATTCGTGCATTACCACCCGGAATTTTAATGGGGTTGTGCTGATAGCTAAAAACGGTAAGGTTGATTATCTGAAATATACCGGCCTGGCCAACAGGCACTACGATATCAAATTTTCGCCAAAAACAAGGTTCCAGATCTTTTCTATAACCAAAGCTTTTACCGCTGTTTTAATTATGCAGCTGTATGAAGCGGGGAAGCTTAATCTTGATTCGACCATATCTGCGTATTACCCCGAGTATAAAGGCGAAGCCGCCCATAAGGTTACCATCAGGAACCTGCTTACTTATAGCAGCGGCCGGTACCTGAAAGAAATGGACCTGAATTTTATTCATGAGGCTTATGATCAAAACCTGTGGCCGGTAGATTCTTTTATAAACCGCTATTGCTCCGAGAAATTGATAGACACCCCCGGTACAAAGTTTAATTACAGCAACGGTGATTATATTTTGCTGGGCAGGATAATTGAAAAAATATATAAGAAGCCGTTTGAGGATGTGCTTCGTGAAAAGATCATCAATCCGCTTAAGTTGGCCAATACAAATTATTTACATCATCAGGATATTGTAGCTAATTTAAATGAAGGCTATCAAAACAAAGGGGAATATGTAGACTCATTGATTATGCCTACCCTGCATTATATGGATAACCACTTCTCGGCAGGGGCAATGTATTCTGACGCGCACGACCTGTTGACCTTTGACCAGGCTATTTTTAACCATACGCTGCTTAAAAAGAGCACGGTAGACCTGATGCTGACAGCTTACCCAAAGCTTGGCGATGTGGCATTTGGCTTTTGGGTATATCCGCTTAAAATTGGTAAAACAAATACCCTGTTTGCCGAGCGGCAGGGTGGTGGTTATGGCAATGAATCTAACTGGGTGCACCTGATAGACAAAGGGGTTACACTGATTATTTTATCCAATACCGAAGCGGTTAACCTTAATAAAATGCGTTTAGATGTTTTGGCGGCCTATTTGGATAATAAATAACAGGAGTTGTTTTATGTTGCAGTAACGCAAATAAAAGCTCTCAACACACTGTTAAAAACTTTTTATCTACCCGTTTCTAATTTTAAAAAGTATTTGTATATTTGCACCTCTTTTATAAGGAAGAAAAGTATACAATAGCAATGAAAAAAGATCTGCATCCATCAAATTATAGGTTAGTTGTTTTCAAAGACATGTCAAACGACTACTCTTTCATAACTAAATCATGTATCGAAAGCCGTGAATCCGTAAAATGGGAAGATGGCAACGAGTATCCATTGATCAAATTAGAAATTTCACACACTTCACACCCGTTCTACACAGGTAAAATGAAGTTAGTTGATACAGCCGGACGTATAGACAAGTTCCGTACCCGTTACAACAGAAGCTAAGTGTTTTTTCAATAAAATATTTACAAGTTCCCCGCAAACCGGGGGACTTTTTTTATTTTTGGCCCATGGCAATCATCCTTTTTGACGATAACGCTCGTAATACCCTTCTGCCTTTAACATATACCCGCCCCGTTGCCGATCTGCGAATAGGTATCCTTACCATCGCCGAAAAATGGGCTAAATATTTAAACAGCGATTTTTCTTTTTTGACCGAAACTTACCTGCAGGCCAAGTTCCCGCTAAACATCCAGGATGATAATATTTTCATCAATGGTTCTGTTTGCCCGGATGAAGCGGTGGTTGAAGCGGTCAATAACCTGAAAAGTGGCGAGGCTTTACGCTATAACGAGCTATTAATAGCTGTAAAGCTAAATGACATCTACGCCGCAAACTTTGATCCGTTTGCAAAATACTCCGACGAAACAGCCTATACTAACGATCTGGTTATTTTAGCGCACCCCGAGGATGTTTTTAGAAAGAATGATATCGAACTGCGAAAAGATTTTAAACTGCTTACCAAAGGCCGCAAAAGCGCCAAAATAAGCAGTACCAATACCATTATAGGCACTGAGTTTTTCGCGGAAGAAGGGGCACAGGCCGAATGCTGCAGCTTTAGCACCATCAATGGCCCGATATATTTAGCCGCCCATACCGAAGTTTGGGAAGGTACCAACGTACGGGGTCCCTTTGCATTGTGCGAGTACTCGCAGATAAAAATGGGAACCAAGATATACGGCGCTACTACCATTGGCCCTTACTGCCGCATAGGCGGCGAGGTTAATAATGCCGTAGTTTGGGGTTACTCATCAAAAGGCCATGAAGGTTACCTGGGCAATGCCGTGGTAGGCGAGTGGTGTAACCTGGGTGCCGATACCAATAACTCAAACCTGAAGAACAACTACGGTGAGGTAAAACTGTGGGATTACCCAAGCCAAAGCATGCGTAATACAGGCCTGCAGTTTTGTGGCCTTATCATGGCCGATCATGCTAAGTGCGGTATCAATACCATGTTTAATACAGGTAGTATAGTAGGGGTTAGCGCAAATATTTTTGGTGGTGGATACCCGCCAAACTACATCCCCGATTTTTCGTGGGGTGGGGCTGATGGCTTTGTGGAGTACGGCTTTGATAAAATGATGGAAACCGCTGATAAAGCGATAGCCCGCCGCCCGCACCGCAAGTTTGATGATGCCGAGAAAGCCATCCTTACCGAGGTGTATAAACTAACGAAGCCTTTTAGAGGATAAGTCCATAGTCGATGGTTAGTAGACCATGGTTGTGTGTAGGAATAAAATAAACTTTAAACAATACTATGGACTATCGACTATCGTCCATGGACAAACTAAAACAGAAATGAGAAAAAAAATTGTAGCCGGAAACTGGAAAATGAACCTTGATTACAACGAGGGACTTGGTTTATTCTCGGAAGTGATAAACATGGTAAAAGACGAAGCAACCGGTAACCAGCAGGTAGTGGTTTGCAGTCCGTTTATTCATTTACACAGCCTGGCGGCTTTAGCTAAAGGTTACAGTAATGTATCGGTAGGCGCGCAAAATGCACACCAGGCCGAAAGCGGTGCTTACACAGGCGAGATCTCTGCAAAGCAGGTAAAATCTACCGGTGCCGAATACGTTATTTTAGGCCACTCGGAACGCCGCCAGTATTTTGGCGAAAGCAACGAGCTTTTGGCTAAAAAAACTGATACAGCTTTAGCCAACGGTTTAAAACCGATCTTCTGTATTGGCGAAACTTTGCAGCAGCGCGAAGCTAACGAGCATTTTGATATCATAAAAAGTCAACTGGTTGAAGGCGTTTTCCATTTAGATGCCGATAAATTTAGCCAGATAGTATTGGCTTACGAGCCGGTTTGGGCTATTGGTACAGGTGTAACCGCAACATCAGACCAGGCACAAGAGATTCACGCTTTTATCCGTAAGGAATTAGCTGCAAAATACAGCCAGCAGGTAGCTGACGATACCACCATACTTTACGGCGGTAGCTGTAACCCAAAAAATGCTGCCGAGCTTTTCGGTTGTGCAGATATTGATGGTGGCCTTATCGGTGGTGCATCGCTAAAATCACGCGACTTTACCGATATCGTTAAAGCGTTCAATTAATTTTAGATTTGAGATGTTAGATATGAGATTGAGACAAGCTACACGGGTTGTTAAGTCTCATATCTCACATCTCAATACTCATATCTCAAGATGAATTACTACGAATTACTCTTCACCACCATTACTACTGAGGATTACCAGCAGGACTTGCTGATAGGCGCTTTAGGCGAAATTGGTTTTGATACTTTTGAAGAGGTCGACCTGGGCTTTAAGGCCTATATCCCTGTTGATGATTTTAACCAAGGACTATTGGATGAAACATTAACCGCTTACCGCGAAATGTTCAGCTTTAGTTATGACGTTACCCTTATCCCGCAGAAAAACTGGAACGAGGTATGGGAAAGCAACTTTGAGCCAATCCAGATAAGCGACCAGGTTTTTGTACGTGCAACATTCCACGCGCCAAAGCCGGAGTTTCCGTACGAGATCGTGATAGACCCTAAAATGGCATTTGGTACCGGTCACCACCAAACCACCGCCATGATGATGGGCCTGATGCTGGAGAATGATTTTGCCGGCAAAAAGGTACTGGATATGGGCTGCGGTACTGGCATCCTGGCTATACTGGCTGCCAAATTGGGCGCTACGGATATTACCGCGATAGATTACGATGTAGTATGCTACGACAGCACTATAGAGAACTCCGCGCTGAACAATATCGATAACATTAAAGCATTATGCGGATCAAAAGAAGTTATCCCTGATGAACAGTACGATATTATCCTGGCCAACATCAACCGCAATATCCTGCTTGATCAAATAGCGCGTTACGCCGAAGTATTAAAACCCGGCGGCGAGATCTATTTCAGCGGTTTCTATGAATCGCCAGATCTGGATATTATCACAGAAGAAGCCGCTAAGCACAACCTCAAATACATCACCCATAAAAAAGATAAAGAGTGGGTTGCAGCGAAGTTTATTTTATAGGATTACACTGATTATTTAGGATGATTACACCGATTTTATTTTCAAATCAGTGTAATCATTTTAAAATCTGTGAAATCCCGGTTAATATCCGGCAGTAAACCTCGCCTTAATAAACTGGTTATTCTCCAATTCATTGAATATGGCTACGGCAAGGTCGGCAGTGCTGATATCGCTTTTACCTTCGGCTGTAAACACCGGGCTTTCGGTACCTAAACGGAACTTGTTAGTACGTTCGCCGGGGTGCAGGTTAATGGCGGGGCTCACAAAGGTCCAATCTAATTCATCCTCTTTTCTAAGCTCGGTCAAATAATCACGTGCCGATGATGCGCCCGGGTAGTATTCTTTCGGGAACTGTGGCGAATCTACCAGTTGTTTGCCGTCAATAAATAAACTCCCTGCACCACCAATAGTAATATAACGCTTTACACCGGCTTTTTTGGTAGCTTCCTGTATGTTCTTTGAACCCTTAAGGAAATCATTGTACAAGTTGGGGTTAGTCCAGCCTGCGTTAAATGAACTGATCACGGCATCATGCCCTGATAACGCCGAGGCAAGGGCGTCCACATCATTTACATCAGCCGATACGGCGGTTACACCTGCGGCTTTCTCTACCTTATCGGTATTACGGGCAATGGCGGTAACCTCGTACCCGCGTAATACAGCTTCTTTTACTAATTCGGGGCCTACAAAACCTGTTGCTCCAATTATCGCTATTTTCATAATGTTGTTTGTTTATATGTAATTAATTTTGTTACAGTTTTATATAAATTTTTTTAATCGAACTTTTTACAGAACCCGGCCAGGTTTGTTGTGCCAAGCTTATTCAGCATAGCCTGTTCAATCTCGTTATCCAGGTTTTTTAAATGATCGTTTATCTGCTTACCTATAGGGCATGCGGGGTTGGGCTGATTTTTGGCCTGCCCTAAAATATTGCCCTGTTTAACGGCCTGGTAAATGCTTGCAAGACTAATATCGGTAGCGGGTTTGCTTAATGTATAACCACCGTTTTTACCCTCGCGGCTTATTATAAGTTGATGTTTAATGAGGTTGCTCAGTTCCTTACGCACTAAAACAGGGTTCACGTTAATGCTGCCGGCCATGTAATCAGATGACAAGTAGTCATCGGCTGTACAAAGCAGGGTCATAATATGCATGGCTATAGGGAACCTTCCGTTCATTTTTTTAATTGTAATATTTTTTATTACAGTACAAATGTAGCTATGTTTTCCGTTAAATCAAAAAACGCCATCATCTGTTTATAAATATGAGGGCGTGTTGACAAATCAACCCGGTATCATTTTTAAATTTGCATGCATTAACTTTTAGACCCTTTTGGTCAAAAGATATCTAATCTCGTCAATATGAAAACCTATCTCGTACCTGTCGATTTTTCTGACGCCGCTTTCAACGCCGCCGATTTCGCCGCCCAATTAAGCCATCAAAGTGATGTGAAAACCATCATCCTGATGAATGCTTATTACATATCCGCTTACGAAACCATGCTACCCAACCCGGACATGGTAATGCTGCGACCGCAGGATATTGAAGAAAACTCGGCCGACCGTATCACCCAATTGGAAAAACTAAAGAAAAAGTTAGCTAAAAAAGTAAGGGATGGAGTAGAGATAAAGGTGCGTTTAAACTTATCGCACCTGTTACGCGCCGTGGTGGATGTGGTGGCTGATGAAAAGGTTGATATGGTATTTTTAGGTAGTATTGGTAACAGTACCGTACGCGAAGGTACCGTTGGCATAGGCGATCACGTGATCAAGGTATCAAAAGCGAGTTCTGCACCGGTTATGGTCGTTCCGCCTGATTACCGGTACGGCTTAATTGATAACGCCGTTTTAGCCTGCGATTTTAAAAAGGTAAAAGAAAGCGTGCCGATGGGCATATTACACAAGTTATTGGGTAAGCAGGCTATTAAATTGGAAGTGGTAAACGTTGACGCGGCCGGCAAACACGCCGTTGCCGACCCCGAACAATTGGCAGAAGACAGCGCCTTGCATGATATGTTAAAAGCCTTCCATCCCAAATACTATTATATAAATAACCCGGATGTTATTACAGGGATACTTGATTTTGCAACAGCGCATAAGGCACAAATGGTAATTGCTTTGCCGCATACTTACAGCTTCCTGCAATCGTTATTGCATAACAGTATATCGCAGCAACTGGCAAAAAATTCAACGGTGCCTGTATTATTACTAAAATAATGCGTTAAACGACAAATAATTGTACTAATAGTTGTTGTAGAAGCTGTTTTTACGTTAATTTGCCTGCATAATACCCGAACTAATAATAATTGATGAAAGTACATTTTATAGCGATAGGTGGTAGCGCCATGCACAACCTGGCCATCGCTCTTCATAAAAAAGGATTTGAGGTTACCGGTTCAGACGATGTACTGTTTGAACCATCGGCTTCGCGGCTGGCTAAGTACGGCATTTTACCTGCGCAGGAGGGATGGTATCCCGAGAAAATAACACCCGGACTTGATGCGGTGATATTGGGTATGCATGCCCGTATTGATAATCCTGAATTACTTAAAGCGCAGGAACTGGGTATTAAAATATACTCTTACCCCGATTATATCTACGAGCAATCAAAAGATAAGTTACGGGTAGTTATTGGTGGCAGTCATGGTAAAACCACTATTACCAGTATGATACTGCATGTATTGCAGGAGGCCGGTAAAAAGTTTGATTACCTGGTAGGCGCACAGCTTGAAGGTTTTGAAACCATGGTTGGCCTTACACATGATGCACCGGTTATTATTATTGAGGGAGATGAATACCTGGCATCGCCGATTGACAGGCGGCCGAAATTTCATATCTACAAAGCCGACATTGGTGTAATAAGCGGCATTGCGTGGGATCATATCAACGTGTTCCCAACTTTTGATAATTATATAGATCAGTTTAAGATCTTTGCCGAAACCATACAGGCCGGCGGCAAGCTTATTTACAGCCAAACTGATGAGGTGCTGAATAAGATGGTTAATGGGCTTAATATCGATATTGAGAAATTACCCTATACCTTGCCCGGTTATACCATTGAAAACGGTGTAACCAGTATACTGGCCGATGGTAAGAAGTATGAGCTGGAAGTATTTGGCCAGCATAATTTGCTGAACATGCAGGCGGCCCGTTTAGTATGCGAAGGCCTGGGTATTAACAGCGCCAATTTTTATCAATATATCACTACGTTTAAAGGCGCGGCCCGCAGGTTGGAAGTGGTTGGTAAAAATGATAACGCCACTATATTTAAAGATTTTGCGCACTCGCCATCAAAATTAACGGCTACTATTGATGCTGTTAAGGCGCAATTCCCTGACAGGAAACTGATTGCATGTATAGAGCTGCATACCTTTAGCAGCCTGAACAAGGATTTTTTAAATGAATATGCAGGCACAATGGACAAAGCCGACGAGGCCATTGTGTTTATTGACCGCAAAACATTTGAACAAAAAAAGATTGAACCATACCCCGCCGAGGCCGTGAAAAATGCCTTTGCGAATAAGAATTTGCTGTTTTTTAACGAACCGGCAGAACTGCTGAAATACCTGGAAGCCCTTAACATCAGTAATAGTAATTTACTGATGATGAGCTCGGGCAATTTTGGCGGCATTAATTTAATAGGACTTAAAAATAATTTACTGTAAAAAATATTGATTATTAGTTTGTTAATAAAAAAAATTGTAACTTTATTAACTATTGAGAAACCTTACCTAATTAACTTTATATATGAAGACACTTGGAAAAAAGATCCGGTTATTACGTCATCAAAAAGGATGGAGCCAGGAAGAAGTTGCTAAACGTTTAGATATATCTATCCCTGCATTTTCTAAAATTGAAACCGGTATTACGGATATAAACCTTTCGCGCCTTGAGCAGATCGCTGTTTTGTTCGAAATGTCTGTAGTTCAACTGCTTACCTATAATGAGGTAGAACAGGATCAGAAGATAGCCAGCGAACTGGAGAATGTTAACAAAAAGCTGATGGACCGCGAAACTGAGGTTATTGACCTGCAGAAAAAGGTTATTGAGCTTTTTGAGGAATTACGCCACAAAAAATCTGCTACAGCATAATATTTAACAAGCCCGGATAGTTTATTCGGGCTTGTTAAATATATAACGCATTGTTAAATGTTTTTTGCCAAATGTTGCACCCACAGCGGTGTGTATGGCAAGCATTTTCTCATTAAAATCGCCCACCCACGATAACTCAAGCTCATCATATTGCTTTAAGGGCAATACGTATGCTTTCAGTTTAATGAACAGGCACGATTCCAGCCCATGTTTTTGGAATTTTTGTTTGGTACCCATTACTATGGCCCGCATCCGCGATACGCCTTTCCACTTGCGGTACAGGAATATCAGTTTACCCCACAGGTTTAGCTTACCGTTAAGGGGTTTTATCATCTGGTTAGCATCGGGCAGCACCACGATGAATGATGCCGGCTCATTATCTATATAAGCAAACCATATCAGCTTTTCATCCATAATGGCCTTCATCTTGTCAAAGCTTTCCAGTATGGTAGTGTGGTTTATCGGCACAAAATTTTCAAAATCCTGCCAGGCGTCGTTATAGATCGCTATAAAATCGGCTGCGAACTGTTCTATCTGTGATGATTTAAAGTGCTTAAAAGTATAGCCCGGTTTTTGTATCACCCAGTTGGCAATTTTAGTAAACCGTTCTGAAAAAGGCTTGTGCACATCCAGGTGATTGGTGATCTGCTCGTACTGGGTTTTAAAACCATACCCCTCAAAAAAAGCTTTGTAATAAGGTGGGTTATAGTTCATGCCGTATGATGGGGGCGTAAACCCCTCTACCAGTAAGCCCCAAAAGTTATCATTCTCGCCAAAGTTAATGGGGCCATCCATGGCCCGCATACCGTTTTGCTGCAACCAGTTTTTTGCCGTATCAAATAACATAAAAGCCGCTTCTTGATCATCAATACACTCAAAAAAGCCGCAGCCACCGGTGGGCTGCTCATAGTTGTATGCCTTTTTATCATTAATGAAAGCGGCTATGCGGCCAATCAGGCGCCCTATATCGTCTTTTAAGACCCAGCGGGTTGCGTTGCCGTGTGTATGAAAATTGTTCTTAGCGGGATCAAAAACAGCTTCGATATCATTATCCAAAGGGCACACCCAATTCGTATCATCTTTGTAGATAATGCGGGCAACATCTAAAAAAGCTTTTTGATCAGTTTTGCTTTTTACTTCGGTAATGTTCATCACAGGCGAGTAGGGGCTTATATAAAAAAAAGCACCCTGCGTTTGCCGGATGCTTTGTAAATTATGCTGTACAATTAAATAAATTAATCGTCGTCTTCGTCGTCGTAAGGGTCGTACGAGTCAAAACCACCCAGGTCATCATCCAGGGGAATGTCCTCGTCAAAATCGTCGTCATCATCTTCAACCTTTTTGCCTGGTTTCGGATCATCATCAAAGTCGTCATCCTCTTCATCGCTGGTCTTTTTCGTAGAGGTGTTCAAAGGTTTTTTTGGAGTTGCCATTTTAATAAATGTTTATTCGTTAAAACTGATATCGGTTAACCTAATATTTTTGCCGTTAGTTTCGCTGCGCTATAATCAGCATTATTTACCAGTAAAAATAATTAAAATCATTTTTAATTAAAATCATTTTTCAATTTATTCAGATTGTTCGCCAATAGCCGAGCTGTTATCCGTAATTTCTTTAAGCTGTGGCAGTTCCGCTATGTCGTTTATGCCAAAGTAATCCATAAAAAGGCCGCTTGTGCCATACAAAATGGGTTTACCCACACTTTCAGACTTCCCGGTAATGGCTATCAGCTCTTTTTCCAGCAGTTTTTGTATCGAGTAATCGCAGTTTACCCCGCGTATTTGCTCCACATCGGTTTTGGTAACAGGTTGTTTATAGGCAATAATAGCCAGGGTCTCCAGCGCGGCCTGGCTCAGTTTTTTCTTGGAGCGTTGCAGTTGCAGTAAGCTTATAGCGGCGTGGTATTTCTTTTTGGTGAGGAACTGGTAACCGTTGTTGATCTTCACCACCTCAATAGCGAAGGCCTCATCCTGGTATTTTTGGGTGATGCTATCAATCTGTTTGGTAATCTCGTCGGCAGTGTAGTCGTGCTCAAAAGAGGCTTGCAGACAGTAGATGATCTCCTCGGTACGGATCCCTTGCTCTGATGCAAAAATAAGCGCCTCTATGTATTGCTCAATGTTTTCCATGAGGTGCAAATATATAATTTTTCTGTATGCGCGATGTGGCGTAGGTTTTTCTCACGCAAAGACATGAAGCGTTATTTCTTATTGCGTCTTGGCGCCTTTGCGTGAAATTTTAATAATAATATATATTACGGCGTTCCCTTCGGGCGGGTTATCCGCCATACTGCGCAGGCCTTAGTCACAGGCCAGTATCCGCTACTATCCCTAACGCGAACAGCTTGGTTTGCATAGCGTCTTGATTAATTCTAAACTCTCTTTAATAATCTATCACCTGCTCTTCAATCTCGGCGGGGATATCGCGCCAATCGTATTTCTGGGTACGCAGCTGTGGTTCAAAACCAGCTTCTTTAATAGAATCCTGGATGCCTTTTGCAGTGAAGCGGTGTGGCGCGCCTGCGGCAGATACCACGTTCTCTTCGATCATGATAGAGCCAAAATCATTAGCGCCGGCATGCAGGCAAAGCTGTGCTACCTGTTTACCAACCGTTAACCACGATGCCTGGATGTTTTTAATATTGGGCAGCATCATGCGGCTCAGGGCTATCATACGGATATATTCGTCGCCGGTAACGTTGTTGGTAATACCGCGTACCTTTCTTAGTAAAGTGCCATCATCCTGGAACGGCCATGGAATAAACGCCACAAAACCATGATGGCCTTCGGGTTTTTCTGATTGTACCTCGCGGATCCAAACCAGGTGTTCAAAACGTTCTTCAATGGTTTCGATATGGCCAAACATCATGGTGGCAGATGTAGGCAGGTTTAACTGGTGCGCCGCGCGCATTACGTCCAGCCATTCTTTACCGCCGCATTTACCTTTTGATATCAGGCGACGTACACGGTCGTTTAATATTTCGGCACCTGCGCCGGGTAATGAATCGAGGCCCGCTTCTTTCATGGCCTTTAACACATCGTAATGGCTCATGCTTTCCAGCTTGGATACGTGCGCAATCTCCGGCGGACCTAATGAATGCAGTTTAAGCTTCGGATACAGCTGTTTCAGCTCGCGGAACAGGTCGGTATAAAACTGAAGGCCCAGATCGGGGTGGTGGCCGCCTTGTAATAAAAGCTGGTCGCCGCCATATTTAAAGGTTTCTTCAATCTTCTTTTTGTAGGTTTCAATATCGGTGATGTAAGCATCATCGTGCCCCGGGCGACGGAAGAAGTTACAGAACTTACAGTTGGCAATACAAACGTTGGTGGTGTTAACGTTCCTATCAATCTGCCAGGTAACTTTGCCATGCGGCACCTGAATTTTACGCAGTTCGTTGGCTACGTACATCAAATCGGCCGTAGAAGCATTGTTATAAAGGTAAACCCCTTCATCAATGCTCAAAAAATCAAAAGCTAAAGCACGCTGTAACAGTTCGGCTGTATTCATATACAAATATACGTTGTTGAGGCTTAAAGGTGAAAGGTAAAAGGCGAAAGGTGTTGCTGGGTTGACAATACTTTGCGAACTGCACACTCTTAACCGCTAACCACTTCCCCCTTATCCAACCTTAAAACCCTATCCACGCTATCCGGTATTTCGTGCTGGTAATGGGTAACGTATATCAGGGTTACATTGCTAATACTGCAAATGGCATCAACCACGCTTTTAAAATGCTGTTGCTGGTGGTCGTCAAGCCCCTGGCAGGGTTCATCAAATATGAGCAGGGCTGGGTTCTTGATTAACGCACGTGCCAGCAGACAAAGGCGCTGCGCGCTGGCGGGGATATTTTTTAATAGCTGGCGGGCGTACTGGTCAATCTCTAAAGCCTTCATCCAGTTAAGGGCGAGGTCGGCTTTGGCTTTGTTAGTGGGGCGGAACAAGCCCAGGGTATCATAAAAACCACTCTCGATAACCTGCAGGCAGGAGTTATCGGTAGGGAAGTATTGGTAAAGCTCGGGCGATACAAAGCCTATTTTGCCTTTTATATCCCAGATACTTTCGCCCGTACCGCGCTTTTTATCAAACAGTATAATATCATTGGCGTAGGCCTGCGGGTTATCCCCGTTTATTAAACTTAACAGGGTTGATTTACCGGCGCCATTATGCCCAAGCAAGGCCCAGCGCTCGCCGGGGTTTATTTGCCAGTTTACTTTGTTGAGGATGATCTTCTCGCCGTATTTGATCAGCACATCGGTCATGTTCACAATTTGGCTGTAATGATGATGCGTGGTTGTAGTGTTTAATAAAGCCTTTAAAGCTTCGGTATCTACCAATGCTTTATCAATAGCGTTATGCCCGCTTTGCTCAAACTGCAGCCTGGTTAAGCTTTGGCTGATGCTGCCGTTATCTAAAACGGCTACATTGGTCACTACATCGGGCAGTTCATGCGCGGATGTCGCCATAATGATATTGATGCCAGATGCCGCTATCTCGTTTAAAAGCACATTGAAGCTTTTACGGGTTTCTACATCAAGCCCGGTCATGGGGTTATCCAATAACAGGATGACAGGGTTTTTTAACAGCGCGGTGGCTATCATCAGGCGTTTGGTTTCGCCATTTGACAGTTTGATAGTTTGTTTATCGCAAAGCGCAGTTAGGTTTAGGGCTGCTACGGTTTTATCAAACGTCCAGTAAGCGGGTTTGTGGTTGTTTACCTTTACCGACTGTAAATACTCGCGCACGGTAAGGGTGTCTTCCGAATCGGACGAGTTGTAGCGTTGCTGGTAGTAAAAATCGGCGGTGTTGGAGAGTGTTTTAAAATGATGTTTAGCTCCGGCGAATGCTATAAACCGATGGAAAGTTAGTAATACATCAGCATCGGGGTGTTGTTGATGAACAGCATCCATAAAATGATAAGCTATGCTGCCGCCATTGATGCCGATATTACCTGCAATGGTTTGTAACAGCACGCTTTTACCAGAACCGCTTTTACCGGTAATAGCCCAGTTTTGCCCCTGGTGTATATCAAAATCAAGCTGGTTGAATAACGGGTTGTTTGTAAACTTTACGGAGATTTTATTAAGTGTTATTAAAGGCGTATTCATAGTGGGATTTATATTAAACACCGGCTTGTTATAATTTAAGTGGTGTTTTCAGGGTGGGAATGTCGGTATTT
>NZ_LGEK01000045.1 GCF_001636615.1 Mucilaginibacter sp. L294
GTTATACGTGAATATAACCTATGTAATTGATTATATGTTCGAATATTTTTTCCTTAACTTTATATTATGACATTGATAGAGTTAAAAAAATCGATCCATAAAAAGGTAGATGAGTTGGATGATGCTGATTTTTTGGAATTAGTAAATTCAATGATTGAAAATAAGGATAAAGTTTTTCAAATCCCAGAGGAACATCTTGCGAGTATTAAACAAGGCATAAAAGATGTTGAAAATGGCGATTTTATAGAAATGGAAGAACTTGAAAAACGATATGAGAAGTGGTTAAAAGACTAATTGTTTCCAAAAACGCATATATTCATATCGATAAAATTGTTGCGTTTAATGACCTGCGAAATCAATCATCAACATACTCGCGTAAATTTCTTAAAGCCTTATTTAAGCAATTCAATCAAATCAAAAAGCAGCCTTTAATTGGAATTCATACTCAAAAAGAAAACATCTATTTGTTAGTTTGGGATAACTATTATATCTACTACATATTGTCAACCGATACAATACAGATCCAGGCTGTTTTTCATCAAAAAGAAAATATCATCCGCTAAATTACCTTATCCACCAGTTATTTTCCAAGTGCAGGTGCGTTCGTGCCCGCGTTATTGATGTATACCACCATTTACAAAGTTCCAGCCTGTCCATCCCATACATACTTTTCTCCAGGAATAAAAACACGTTATTCCATTCGCCGCCCTGGGCTTTGTGGCAGGTAACGGCATAACCATAGGTTGCTTTGAGGCAGCCCAAAAATTCATCCTGCCGCATGGCTTTGTTATATTCGGGCGAGTTAGGCTCAATCTTTTTACCCTGCATCCTAAAACTAAAGTCAACCATCAGTTCTTTGCTCTGCTCTTCGGTAAGGTTTCCTTTAATATCATTCACCGCATCCAGGGAGAGCTGCAGGGTAAAATCTATTTCGGCCGATATAGGCCTTACTTTTACTTTCTGAAACTTCATCCCCACCTTGTTAACAATAGCCCCCAGTTCGCGTACCTCCACAAAATCACCGTTGGATAGTGGCACGGTGTAGTTGTTTTGGGTAACCAGTAGTATCTCGCCAATTTGTAATGGCTTGTAGGCATCGCCAAATAATTCGCGGCGCATATCGCGGTTTATTTTTTGCACGGTTTTATTGCTGCGGGCAATGGCCAGTGTTTCATTAGCGCCGTGTTCCCGGTAGTTTTTAAGGTATTGCGTAAACAGGTCGTCTGTGGTTTGATGGAGTTTTACATTGTTCAGGGATGATGCCGGTAATTTAGGGAAACGTTCCCAGGCATTTTGCTGGCTCATATCGCGCACAGCTGTCGCCAGTCTTAAAATATCATTGCCGGCGGTAACACGCTCTATTTTTTGCAACGTGTAGGTTACGGCTACCCGGTTTTGTTTGGCCAGCCAGGTCATATCTAACGCCGGACTACTATTTTGACCCACCGGCGGCAACTGGCATGGGTCGCCTACAAAAATGATCTTGTTGTTGCCCGCAACTTTAAAAAAGTCGTCAAGCAGATTACCCGAACCAAAGTTTGTGAAGGATGCGTTTTTTGGCGCCTCGCACGATAGCATGGACGATTCATCAACAATATAAACCCGCTTGTTTTCGTCTGTCGATCGCACCATAAATTCCAGGCTCATCTGGTTGCTGTTTTCGGCAGCCTTATCGTTCATGAAATGTTGTATGCCATCCACTTTACTAAAATTGTAAAGCTCGCCGTGTACGGTTTTTGTTTCGTAACCGGTTTTGCCCTTTAAAACGGTAGCTGCCCTGCCTGTGGATGCCAGCATGCAAAATTCCTGCTCGGTATCAGTAAGCATTTTGGCCAGGCGCTGCATCAGGAAGGTTTTACCTGTACCCGCGTAGCCTTTCAGCACAAAAACATTGGTAGCTGGGTGCTCCAAAAACTTTTCAATTGCCTTAAAAGCTGCTTTTTGTTCTGTGTTTAAAGTAATCTCGGCCGACATGCGCGCCTAAGGTATCGAAATTATATAAAAGACTAAAAAAATTAGCAATAATAATTTACTCACCCGGTCATTGTTTCGCTGGTCGGGGTGAGTTAATTTGCGTAATTACCTCAACCTCTTCACAAATTCCCGCATAGCCGCGCCCGGGTCTTGCTGCTTCATAAAATTCTCGCCAATTAAAAAGCCGTTAAAGCCAACTGCTTTTAATTGTTTAATAGTTTCGGTATCGCTGATAGCGCTTTCCGAAATCTTCATGAATTCATTAGGGATCTGGTCGACCAGTTTATAGGAGTTTTCTACCGACACGGTAAAATCGGCCAGGTTGCGGTTGTTTACACCTATGGCATCCAGGTTGGTATCTATGCTGCGTTCCAATTCTTCCAGATTGTGCACTTCTAAAAGCACATTCAGATCAAGACTTTTGGCAAGCGATGCCAGGTTTTTTATCTCGGCAGGCGTAAGTATTGCAGCAATCAGTAAAATAATATCCGCACCTAATGCTTTTGCCTCGATAACCTGGTACTCATCTATCATAAAATCTTTACGAAGGATGGGGATATTGGTTGCCCTGCGCGCACGGGTAACATCCATTTTACGGCCCATAAAAAAGCCGTAATCGGTTAGTACCGAGCATGCCGAAGCGCCTGCTGCCGCGTAATCTTTGGTAACATCTTTTACCAGCGCATCATCGTTAATGATTCCCTTTGATGGCGATTTACGCTTAAATTCGGCTATGATGCCGGTACGATCAGGCGCCAGCAAAAAATCTTTAAAAGAGTAGGTTTCCCGGTGGAAATATTCAGATTCCTCCAATTGGGTGTATGTGGTGCGCACCTTATCCCGTTCAACTTCCTTTTTTTTATGGGCAACTATTTTATCGAGTATGGTCATGATTCCTTTGTTGTCATGCTGAGCGATAGCGAAGTATCTAATAGCCGATAGAATAGTTCGCGAGTAGATCCTTCACTACGTTCAGGATGACAAATCTAATTAAATTTAAAACTTACGCCTTCAACCAGTTCTGCATCATTTCTTTACCGTACTCCGTCAGTACCGATTCGGGGTGGAACTGTACACCACGAACATTATATTCCTTATGTCTTAAAGCCATAACCGAGCCATCTTCTTCATCAATGGCGGTAACCTCTAATATGGCGGGCAGGTCTTTCTCTACCACCCAGGAGTGGTACCTACCAACCTTAAAAGTATCAGGCAAGCCGGCAAAAAGCGGTTCACTGGTATCTGTTACTTTAATGGGTGTGGCAATACCATGCATTGGCTGTGGCAGGTTATAAAGCTTGCCACCAAATACCTCGGCAATAGCCTGCTGGCCAAGGCAAACACCAAACATACTTTTTGTCGGCGCGTATTTTTCTATCACCTGCAAAAGCAAACCTGCTTCTGATGGTATCCCCGGCCCGGGCGACAGGATGATATGACTAAAAGCGTCCACATCTTCTATCTTAAACTGATCGTTCCTCCAAACCTCGCATTGCAAACCTAACTCGTTTACCAAATGCACCAGGTTATAGGTGAAAGAATCGTAATTGTCTATTATTAGGATACCCCCCAGCCTCCTGAAGGGGGAGCTTTTTGTATTTGTATTTTCGTTCATTATAATCTTTTCAAATATGATGTTAAACTCCGGTTCCCCCTTCAGGGGGTTAGGGGGTTAAAGCTCTTCTGCCAACTCTATCGCTTTGCGTAGTGCGGCAATTTTATTATCCACTTCTTTCAATTCGCTTTCGGCAATTGAGCCGGCTACTATGCCCGCGCCTGCCTGGTAGTGCAGTGTATTGTTCTTACTGAGGAACGAGCGGATCATGATGGCGTGGTTAAAATCGCCGTTGAAACCGAAGAAGCCTATGGCGCCGCTGTAAAAGCTGCGTTTACTTTTTTCGTTCTCGTCAATAATCTCCATAGCCCTATATTTTGGCGCGCCACTCAGCGTGCCTGCCGGGAAGGTATCTGCCACAATTTTGAATGATGATGTACCTGGTTTTAATTTACCACTTACATGCGATACCAGGTGGATGAGATGCGAATAATACTGTACCTCTTTAAACGCGTTTACCGTTACCTGCTCGCAATGGCGGCTCAGGTCGTTACGGGCAAGATCTACCAGCATCACGTGCTCGGCCGATTCTTTGGGATCGTTCTCCAGCTGGCGGGCAATTTCGGCATCCTTTTCATCGTCGCCGCTGCGTTTAAAGGTGCCGGCAATCGGGAAGATGCTGGCCACCCTGTTTTTAATGGTGATCTGTGCCTCGGGCGATGAACCAAAGATCCGGAAATCGCCATAATCAAAATAGAACAGATATGGTGATGGGTTGATAGAGCGCAACGCCCTGTACACATTAAACTCATCCCCTAAAAACGTTCTCGAAAAAGCCCTCGATGGTACTATCTGGAAAACGTCACCACGGTAAATGTGCGTTTTCATCTTCTCCACAATGGCGATGAACTCCTCATTAGTGAGGTTTGATTTTTCAGCATCGTTGCTTTTAAAACTGTATTCGGGGAAGTTTTTGTTCTTGATCAGATCTTCAATTTTTTCTAAACCATTGGTTTGAGGCTGCCCTTCTACCTGGTTATGGAAAATATAAAGCTCATTTTTAAAATGATCTATAGCGATGATGTAGCTGTAAATATGATACTGCATCACCGGGATCTTGCGCGTGGTATCCGTACTTTCTTTTAAGCGGATGGTTTCGAAATGCTCAACCGCCTCGTGGGTAAAGTAGCCAAACAACCCGTTCGACAGAATTTTGGAGTTATTAGCCTCTACCTCAAAACGAGCGGTAAAATTATTTATCTCGTAGGTTATATCGAACTCGCCGGGGTTGCTTACCTCTTCGGTACCATCGGGGAATTTCTTTTTTAGCGTACCGTTATCAAGCACCAGGCCACTAATGGGGGCGCAGCAAACAAAGCTCAGGCTGTTTTCGCGGCTATGGTAATCCGAGCTTTCCAACAGTAGCGAATTGGGGAAGACATCCCTTAGGCGCAGGTAAATGCTTACCGGCGTGGTGGTATCGGCAAGTAGCTTTTTTTGAGTGGTTGTAATTTTATATATTTTCATTAGTGGTTATCTCAGAGTGCATTAAACAAAAAAACCCGGCGAATTGAGCGTTCGCCGGGTTTCAAATTAGGTTTACATTTGATTAGTACTGCATATCAAAAACTATCCGGCCTGCCATGTTTTCACATAGTGCCACCAATTGGTATTAAGGATAGTTGTTTTCATATCGTGGCAACAAATTTATATAAAAAATTGAATTATCAAATTTTTTGTCGACTTTTTTAGTGGGATATCCCAAAAAAAGCTCTTTTACTCTGAATTATGGCTACCGCGATAACCACTAAAGCCAAAATATAGAAGATAGCGATGGTTCTGTGCTTGCCTTCCGGTAGTACAATTTTTTTTGATTTGCTATGGCCAATGGTTATTAAAACAATGGCAAACAGCATCATAGCAATGTGCTCAACCGTCCAGTAGCGGGCTTCGGCATCTTTCATTACACCGCCGCCAAACCTTACAAACGGGCTTAAAAAGTAAAGCACCAGCCCCAGCAAAAATTGGGTATGGGCTGATATCAGTGCAAATAAATTAATTTTACGGTTACCCTCGGTATATGGTTTTTTGCCAAGCCAGCCAGCTAATGATTGAAATATGGCCAGTAAAACCAGGATGATAACAATGTACCTGAAACCCGAGTGGAAGTACTTGAAAAAGCTATAAGCGTTCATGCGTTAAAATTTGACCCGAATATACAGATAAAAGTTTTTCAATTTAACAGATGCGTTGGCGATTTTAACCACAGAGGGCGCAGAGAAAAAAGCACAGAGAACTCAAAGTCGCCATGCTTTAAAATCTTTGTGCACTCTGTGAAAACCTCCGTATCCTTTGTGGTTAAATAATCAAACAGGAAAACTAAACTTCCCCATCAGCACAGACGGGTTATCCCCAATTTTAACCGGCTCGCCGCATAGTGCTTCATTGCCAAGCAGAGCAAATAATATGGCTTCCTTTGCATCGGGGTTTATCCCCAGTTCTGCAGTGTTGGCTATTACAGCCTCGGGCAACGCATTGCTAATATAATCTATTACATAAGGGTTTCTCGCCCCTCCGCCGCTTACAAATACTTTAAGCCCCGGTATATTAAAATGTGTTTTGATGAAATTGCTAATGGTGCGGCCGGTAAAAGCGCTTAACGTTGCCACCAGATCAGTTTTATTGATGTTGAAGCTGCGCGATGTTTGCTGCGCATTGGCTACAAACTCCAGGTTAAACAACTCGGGGCCGGTAGTTTTGGGTAGGGTTTCGTTAAAAAACGGGTGGTGCAACAGGTCGTCTAATAAGGTTTCATCAACCGTACCCGCATTGGCTATTGCAGAATCTTCATCATATGGTTTATTAAAATATTGGCGACAGGCGGCATCTATTAAAGTATTGCCGGGGCCAATATCGGTGCATAAAACCTTTGAGGTATCGCCATCTGCCGGCAGGTACGTAAGGTTGGCTATGCCGCCAATGTTTAATAATACCCGTTCCTCACCGGCTTTACTACCCAATAATACATCGCCATATAAAGCTAAGGGTGCGCCCTCGCCGCCCGCGGCAATATGCTTTTGGCGAAAGTCGCTTATGGTTAAAATACCTGTTTTCACCGCAATGTGGTCGCCATCGCCAATTTGCAGGGTGGCATTGCCATAACCGGGCTGTTTATGCTGATGTTTTGGCGCATGGTATATGGTTTGGCCATGGCTGGCAATAAAATCAACCTCGGCGGGGTTGATATTCCATTGCGCTAAGGCCTGTAATATCAGTTCCGCATGGAATGTGCCGATGTAAGCATTCAGCAAACAAACCTTTTCCAGGTCGGTCTGCCTTTTGGCAAAAACCTGTTGCACTTCCTGTTTAAAATGATCATCATAGGGGATGGTAATAAATTGCAATAACTCAAAATTTGTATCAGTACCATTCCCGTTGAATTTGCATAGGGCAATATCAAGGCCGTCTAAAGAGGTGCCCGACATAAGGCCGATGCCCAGCTTTTGTTCTTTTTGGGCGATAGTAAATAGTTTCTGCAGGTTTTTGTTGAGTGCGGGCATGCGCTAATTTACCTGTTTTGCCCGCTTCACAAAAGATAAATTTAAACCGCCTGTATATATATAATCTGATATATTTGTTTAGAAGCATTGTAACCAATTACAACCTTAAGCCCATGGCCAGATTAAACTTATTAGAAGAGACACGATATGAGAAATTACCGGTTACGGTTTACTCAGATCAAAACGCTGCTTCGGTAGCTGTTGCAAAACGCATAGCCGAACTTATCCGCAAAAAAGAAGCTGCAGGCGAACAGGCTGTGCTTGGTTTGGCAACGGGTGTTACACCAATTAAAGTGTACACCGAACTGGTGCGCTTACACAAACAGGAGGGGCTATCGTTTAAAAACGTTATAACCTTTAACCTGGATGAGTATTACCCCATGAAGCCCGACGCGGTGCAAAGCTACGTTACCTTCATGAATGAGACCCTGTTTGATCATGTAGATATCAAAAAGGCCAACGTACACATTCCCCACGGGACACTTGCGCCGGATAATGTTGCCGCTTTTTGTTTAGAATACGAAAAGCAGATAGAAGAACTTGGCGGGTTAGACCTCCAGATATTAGGGATAGGCCGTACCGGCCACATTGGTTTTAACGAGCCGGGCTCGGCACCAAACTCGGGTACGCGTTTGGTTACCCTTGACGACCTTACCCGCCGCGATGCTTCGCGCGATTTTGGTGGTAAACAAAACGTGCCTACAAAAGCCATTACGATGGGTGTGGGCACCATATTTAAAGCCCGCGAAATTATCCTGATGGCCTGGAGTGCCAAGAAGGCACCTATAGTCCGCAAAGCGGTAGAGGGCGAAATTTCCGGCGATGTACCGGCTACCTTCCTGCAGTTATCAGATAGTGTTGAGTTTATACTGGATGTTGATGCCGCATCAGACCTTACCCGCTTTGATACCCCATGGCTGGTTAAAGACTGTGTTTGGGACGAACGATTGATCAAAAAAGCCGTTATTTGGCTTTCCGGCGCCGTTGGCAAACCCATCCTGAAACTAACCGAAGAAGATTATAACAATAACGGCATGGCGCAACTTGCGGTTGAGCAGGGCCCGGTGTACCAGATCAATATTGATATATTTAACCAGTTACAGCATACCATAACCGGCTGGCCGGGCGGCAAACCGGGTGCTGATGATAGCCAAAGGCCTGAACGTGCCGAACCTGCGCACAAGCGCTCAATTGTATTTTCTCCACACCCGGATGATGATGTGATCTCAATGGGCGGTACTTTTATTCGTTTGGTTGACCAGGGGCATGATGTACACGTAGCCTACCAAACATCGGGCAATACCGCTGTATGGGATGATGATGTACTGCGCTTTATGGAGTTTGCTATAGACTTTAAGGAAAGCATTGACGAAGACGCCTCAAAAATGAAGGCTATTTATGAGGATATGCGCAAGTTTATGGCGGTTAAGCAACCCAACCAGATAGATTCATTGGAGATTCGCGATGTAAAAGGCTTTATCCGTAAAACAGAGGCCATTGCTGGTGCGCGCTATGCGGGTGTGCCCGATAGCAACATCCATTTCCAGGCACTGCCTTTTTATGAAACAGGGAAGACACAGAAAAATTCGGTAGGTGAGGATGATATTAAGCTAACCATGGAGTTGCTGCAAAAAGTAAAACCACAACAGGTATTTACCGCCGGCGATTTTGCCGACCCGCACGGTACGCACATCGTTTGTTTTAACATCGTGATAGAATCGTTACGCCGCCTGCGCAAAACCGAAGCGTGGGTAAACAATTGCTGGGTTTGGATGTACCGCGGCGCATGGCAGGAGTTCCCTACGTATGAAATTGAAATGGCAGTACCATTATCGCCTGCAGAAGTACTGCGTAAACGTAATGCCATCTTTAAACACCAGTCTCAAAAAGACAGGCCTGTTTTCCCGGGTGATGATGCGCGCGAATTTTGGGTACGTGCGGAGGATAGAAACCGCGAAACCGCGCAGAACTATGATAAACTGGGCATGGCCGAGTATGCTGCCATGGAAGCTTTTGTGAGATATAAATTTTAGTAATAAATAATAACCGCCCGTTATTGCGAGCGTAGCGTGGCAATCTTCGATAGAAAAGTCGACGACAAGCATGTCGAAGATTGCCACGTCGCTACGCTCCTCGCAATGACGTGAAATAAGCACAATATGAAATTTAAATTCTTAATCATCGCCCTATTCATCTGCGTAGCAGCAAAGGCGCAAACCACACCCAATATTACCCCGGCGCATTTAAAAGCTGCCGAAGATGTGCTTTTGGCATCGGGCGCGGGCGCGCAGTTAAAAGAGAATACCTTGTCAATGATTAAGCAGGCCAGTGTGAATGTGCCCGTGGACAAAAAACCAAAATTCATCCAGGTGATGAACACCTTTACAGATAAATACATGAACTGGGACCTGATAAAAGACCAGATGGCTGCCATGTACGCGCAGGAGTTCACCGAAAAAGAACTTAAAGACCTGGCCGCGTTTTACCGCTCGCCGCTGGGTACCAAGCTTAATCAAAAACAACCGGTTCTCTTCCAAAAAGGTGCCGAACTTGGGCAGCAGGCAGTACAAAGCCACCAGGCCGAATTACAGCAAATGATGCAGGAAGCATTTAAAGATCAATAAACAATTTGTAACTAAGATATTCGTTTAGCATCTTAGTAAAATATTCCTTTTTAATTTAAATATGAACATTAACAGAGCTTTATCTGTTGCCACACTTGCCCTTATCATCGCATCGGGCAGTGCAACAGCGCAGGTAAAAAGAAAACCTACCCCATCCCCAAAAAGCAAACCTGCATCGGCGGCAGCGGCACTTCGCCCGGCCACTACGGCGCTACCGGTTGATAAAGATGTACTGATAGGCAAATTGCCAAACGGTTTAACCTATTATATCCGCCACAATGAACAGCCACAGAAACGTGCCGAACTGTACCTGGTTAATAAAGCCGGGTCTGTTTTAGAAACGGATGCGCAGCAAGGGCTTGCTCACTTTACCGAGCACATGGCCTTTAATGGCACCCGCGATTTCCCAAAGAACGCGCTGGTTGATTACTTGCAAAAATCGGGTGTAAAATTTGGGGCCGATCTAAACGCTTATACCTCGTTTGACGAAACCGTATATCAGCTGCCCCTGCCAACAGATAGCACCGCTGTTTTTGAGAAAGGTTTTAACATACTGGCAAACTGGGCCGGTTATGTAACATTTGACCCTGCCGAAATAGATAAAGAGCGTGGTGTTGTTTTAGAAGAAGCACGCCTGCGTGGCAAAAATGCACAAGAGCGTTTAAGCCTGCAAACCCTGCCTGTTCTGTTAAATAACTCGAGGTATGCATTGCGCCTGCCTGTAGGTAAAGAGGATATTATTAAGAACTTTAACGCCGAAACCATCAAAAGCTTTTATGCCGATTGGTACCGCCCAAACCTACAGGCGGTAATTGCCGTTGGCGATTTTGATGTAAAACGCGTAGAGCAACTGATCAAAGCAAATTTCTCGGGCCTTAAAAACCCCGTGGCGCCTAAACCACGTACCGAATTTAATGTAGCCCCAACACCGGGCACAGTTGTTAAGGTTGTTACAGATAAGGAGTTCCCTTATACCCTTGCCCAAATTGTTGTAAAGCACCCTCAAACGGTTGTAAAAACAACAGATAGTTACATGCAAAGTGTGCGGGTTTCATTGTTCAATTTTATGCTGAACCAAAGGCTTGGCGAATTACAGCAAAAGGCCGAACCACCATTTTTATATGCCCGTACCTCTTATGGCCCGCTAATTGGCAATCAGGATGCATTTTCGTCGATTGTGGTTGCCAAAACGGAAGGCCTGGAAACTGCTGTGAAAGCCGTTGTTGCCGAAACCGAGCGTGCACGTAAATTTGGCTTTACCCTTACTGAGCTTGAGCGTGCCAAACAACAGGCATTAGTAGGCATCCAAAATGCTTATTATGAAAAGAACAAAACCAATTCGGTAAACTATGTAAGAGAGTATCAGCTTAATTTCTTAAAGGGCGATGCTATTCCGGGGATTGATTTTGAATATGATTTTTACGTTAACAATATCAACAGGGTAAGCCTTGAACAAATGAACGCTATGGCCGGTAAATTTATCAGCGACCAAAACCGCGTGATTATTGTTGAAGGCCCGGAGAAAGACAAGGATAAGTTACCTGATGAAAAAGCCATCTTAGGCTGGTTAGGATCTGCCGGCAACAACCTTACTGCTTATGTAGATAATGTTACCAGCAAACCTTTAATGGAAAAAGCCCCCGAGGGCTCAAAAGTAGTATCAGACACTACTGATGCAGCTATTGGCGCCACCACCTTAATACTGGGGAATGGCTTAAAGGTAATTTTAAAGCCTACTGAATTTAAAAACGATCAGATATTGATCAACGGGTCGGCCTTTGGCGGCACCTCACTGGCAAACGATGCTGATTATACATCGGCAAGTTTTGCAGGCTCAGTTTTTGGCAGCAGCGGTATATCAGAGTTTAACCAGGGGCAGCTGGATAAAATGCTGGCCGGTAAAAATGTAAGCATATCGCCCTACATCAGCGAAATTACACAGGGTATAAGGGGCAGCGCATCCCCGCGCGATTTTGAGACCGCCATGCAATTGATATACCTGTATTTTACACAACCCCGCAAGGATGCAGAAATATGGCAGGGAACAATAAGCCAAACCAAGGCACTGCTTACTAACCGTTCGCTTGATCCGCTCAGCGTTTACCAGGATACGCTATCAAACGTTTTAAGTAATAATAATTTCCGTGGCGGGGCTACTACGGTTGAAAGGCTTAACACCGCCAATATTGATAAAGGGTATGCCTTTTATAAAGACAGGTTTGCCGATGCAAGCAACTTTACCTTTGTTGTAGTTGGTAATTTTACTGTAGACCAGATAAGGCCTTTTATGGAAACTTACCTTGGTGCTTTACCATCAACCCATAAAAAAGAAACGTTTAAGAATTTAAAAATGTACCCGGCCCCGGGCCAGATAACCAAAACCGTTTATAAGGGTATTGATGATAAAGCCAACGTACAAATGATATACAGCGGCGATTATGTTTTTAACGAAGCAAATAACATGCAGCTTGATGCGCTGGAAGAGGTGTTGAACATTAAACTGGTTGAGCGCCTTCGCGAACAGGAAAGCGGCATATATGCACCGGGCATAAGGGCTGCGTATGTTAAAAACCCGCAAGGCAGGTACACAATAACCATTACATTTACATGTGCAGCCACAAACGTTGATAAACTGATAGCTGCAACGCTTGATGAGATAAACAAGATAAAACTGACAGGTGCACAGCCGGCAGATATTGAAAAATTTGTTGCCGAAGAAGCCCGTTCAACCCAGGTGCAGTTAAAACAAAATATTTCATGGGCAGGGTACCTGGCAGGGGCTGTTCAGAACGACCAGGACCCCGATCAGATTTTGAGCCACGTTAAAAACCTGGATCAGATAACTGTGCAAAGCACAAAGGAGAGCGCTGTGAAATACTTAAATAATAACAACCTGGCAAAAGTTATCCTGATGCCTGAGAAGAAATAACATTCGATTTTAAAGGAATAAAAAATGCCTCCCAAATTGGGAGGCATTTTTTATTTAAGGGCTTTTAAGCTTGAAAAGAACGGCAGGTAAGTACTTGCAGCCTCCCGGCCGGGTTCGTGCACGGTAATGCCGGTGATGATGTCTTTATCGTCAACATCAAAGGCTATACCCCCTTTAATATCATCATAAAGGCTGCGTTTGCTGCCATTATCTGTAAAAGTTGCTACCTTTTTTAAATGGTATAACGGCCAAACACTTTTTAACGGTACACCTGTATGCAGCTTGCTGTTTATTTTAAACACCGGCGAAGTAACCCTTATCTGTTTAACACGTTTTACTTCGTCATCACCCTGCCCGCGCGAAAAATACATTTGGGTTACGTACCCCGTAGTATCGTGGTTGGCGTACCAGATAGATATACTTTTACCCATAGCCGCGTCGCCGGCATCCGGCGTACCCAACCTTTTATGGACGTTCTCGCCGCTTTCGTTTATAGTTGTTTGCCCAATGCTTACGCCCGGCACTACAAGTTGTGCCAATGGTGCGGGTTTATCTTCGGGCAGGACAACAACACTGGTATCTGCCGCTTTAATTATACTGTCTGGTTGCGAAGCGTCTTTTTTGTCAATAACGGTATCGGCTGATGTTGGTGCGCTTTTTTGCTTGCAAGAAAATAATGCTAAGGCCAGTAACGGGACTATAAAATATTTTGAAGAATTCATGATCGTAACAATTTGTTTAATTTACAGTTGATACATATAACCAATAATAAGGTATTTTGTTACCATAAACAATGACATCCAAAGGGCAAAAGGTAATACAGCAATGGTACAAGCAAAAAAAATGGAAGCAGTTCCCGTTTCAAAAAGAGATGGAGGAGGCTTACCTGTCGGGCTTTTCGGGCCTGCTGAACGCACCTACCGGAAGCGGTAAAACCTTTGCATTGTTCCTGCCCTTTTTGGCCGATTTTATTAATAAACACCCCGATACCTATACTACCCAAAAAGATAACGGCCTGCTGATGTTATGGATAACGCCCCTGCGTGCCTTAACAAACGATATCCGCAAAGCTATGGAGGAGGTTTGCGACGACATCGGCCTGCCCTGGCGAATTATGACCCGCACCGGCGATACATCTGCCGCAGAAAAAGCCGCCTTAAAAAGAAAATTACCTGAGGTGTTGTTAACCACCCCCGAAAGCCTGCACCTGATGCTGGCCCAAAAGGAATACGCCAAGGTATTTAAAGGCCTGCAAGTAATGGTTTGCGACGAGTGGCACGAACTATTAGGCACCAAACGCGGTGTGCAGGTGGAGCTGGGCCTTTCACGCCTTAAAGCTCTCGCTTTAGTTGGCAGTTCCGAGTTGGCAGTTAGTACCGAAAAAGAAAGCAAACTGCAAACTGCAAACCGCCGACTCAGCATCTGGGGTATCTCTGCAACTATAGGCAACCTTGAACAAGCCGCCGAAGTTTTGCTGGGCAATGATTTCCCGCCAGAACAGGTCAGGATGGTGCGCGCACATGTGGATAAGAAACTGGTGATAGAATCTGTCATCCCCCCAAATATTGAGAACTACAGCTGGGCTGGGCATATTGGGGTTAAGCTTTTACCACAGGTAATGGAGATAGTAGCCAAAAGTAAGACCACGTTGATATTTACCAATACGCGGTCGCAAAGCGAGATCTGGTACCACGCTATTATTGATAATTACCCCGAATATGCCGGTATTATGGCCATGCACCACGGCTCGCTTGATAACGAATTACGCAACTGGGTGGAGCAGGCCCTGCATGCCGAGGCGCTAAAGGTAGTGGTGTGCACATCCAGTTTAGACCTGGGGGTGGATTTTCGCCCGGTGGATACCGTGGTGCAGGTAGGCAGCCCAAAGGGTGTTGCCCGTTTTATGCAGCGCGCCGGCAGGAGTGGGCACCATCCTGGCGCCATCTCAAAAGCATACTTTGTGCCTACCCATTCGTTAGAGTTATTGGAAGGTGCCGCCTTAAAACAAGCCATTAAAAATGGCGTGTTTGAAAGCCGCGACCCTATGCTGCTCACCATGGATGTGCTGATCCAGTTTATGGTAACGCTGGCGGTATCTGATGGCTTCCGGGCCGATGAATTGTTCCGCGAGGTAAAAACCACCTTTGCCTTTGCAGACCTGCGCCGGGATGAGTTTAACCAACTGCTTGACTTTATAACCAACGGCGGTAAAACCCTTGCCCAGTATGATGAATTTTTAAAGGTAGAAGTAGAGAACGGCTTATTTAAAGTGAACAGCCGGCGTGTAGCCATGCGCCACCGCCTCAGTATCGGTACGATTACCAGCGAACTGAGCATCCGGGTAAAATGGCTTAGCGGGGGTAGTTTGGGTACGGTAGAAGAAGGCTTTATAGCCAAATTAAAGCCGGGTAATACCTTTTGGTTTGCCGGCCGCAGCCTGGAATTTATCAAGGTTAAAGAAATGACGGCCTACGTAAAAAAATCAAAATCGACTAAAGGGCTTATACCAAGCTGGAACGGCGGCAGGATGCCTTTGTCGTCGCAACTATCCGCCGTTTTTAGGGACAAACTGGATGAGGTAGCAAATGGCATTGAAACAGATATAGAGGTTAAGGAGCTTAAACCCCTTTTTGAACTACAGGCAAAATTATCGCACCTGCCGCAAAGCCACGAATTTTTAATTGAATCCTTTAAATCGCGCGAGGGGCACCATCTTTTATTTTACCCTTTTGAGGGGCGTTTGGTGCATGAGGGGATGGCATCGCTGCTGGCCTACCGGATCTCTAAAATTAAACCGGCCAGCTTCTCTATCGCCATGAATGATTATGGGTTTGAATTGCTGACCGATGAAGACATCCCGATTGAAGAGGCTTTGGAAGATGCCGATTTCTTCAGTATCAACAACCTGATAGACGATATTCAGCATAGCCTCAATGCCAACGAAATGGCCCGGCGTAGGTTTAGGGATATTGCACATATTGGCGGGCTTGTGTTTACTGGTTATCCCGGGCAGCCGGTAAAGAATAAACACTTACAGGCGTCTACATCCTTACTTTTTGAGGTATTTAATGAGTATGAGCCGGATAACCTGCTGGTACGACAGGCGTATAATGAAGCGTTGGCCTTTCAGTTAGAAGAGTTCCGCCTACGTGCTGCCTTACAGCGCATCCAAACACAAAACATCATCCTGAAAACGATTGAGCGGCCTACGCCGTTCGCTTTCCCCATACTGGTAGATAGCCTTGGCCGCGAACGCCTTACTACCGAAACCATGGAAGAACGCATTGCCAAAATGGCCCGCCGTTATGGTGCCGATGAGGTTGCGGATAATGTTAAACCAAAGGTGAGGAAACCGGGCGTTACAAGGAAGAAGGGGTTTTAAACCTTCACGCGTCATTGCGAGCGCAGCGTGGCAATCTTCGATAGAACAGTCGGCGACCAAGCATGTCGAAGATTGCCACGTCGCTACGCTCCTCGCAATTGTAAAGGTCAGATAATTCGAGGACAAGAATAGCTTAACTTAATAGCTATGCGCATCAACACGAATGACCTGACACTGAAACGGAATTATCTACAAACCTATCGTTTTCTGATCAAGGATTACGAACTGGTTAAGCAAGGACTTCATCCGAGTTTTAAACTGGCAAAAGAGTTCTATGAGTTCCATCACACGGACCGGCGAAGCTTTCTGAAGTATTACAACCGGTACAAGCAATCCGGTAACGAACAAGACCTGCTGCCCGCAAAACGCGGCCCGAAGTACAGGACCCGCAGGCCATCGCTTGAAGATGAAGCTTTGGTGCTTGAAATGCGCTCCCTGGGTAATAATAAGTTTGAAATAGCCCATGAGCTTAAGCAGAAATCAGATAACTTTAACCCATCACCTTCAGGAGTCTATAATATACTGAAGCGCTACGGTAAAAACCGTTTAAAGCCGGTAGATAAAGAAGTTAAACGTAAGATCATTAAAGAGCGTATGGGACAATTAGGTCATATCGATTGCCATCACTTAAGCAAAACTATTATTCGCGGACAACATCGTAAACTTTATTTACTTTGTGTCATTGATGATTACTCCCGGGTAGCCTTTGCAGAGGTTATGGAAGATATCACTGCCTTAACCACTATGTTTACAGCCTTGCGCTGTATGCGAATGATCAAAGAGAAGTTCGGCATCCAGTTCGAAGAGATCATTGCCGATAATGGCCCGGAGTTTGGTCCGGCTGTTAGTCAGAACAAGCGCAATCATCCTTTTGAGCGTATGTTGATGGAAACAGGTATCAAACGCAGGTACATTCAGCCCTACCGGCCGCAGACAAACGGCAAAGTAGAACGCTTTTGGCGTACGCTCAAAGAAGATCTGATCGAGGAAACCGATTTCGATAGCCTTGAGGAATTTGAAGATGAATTGCTAAAATATCTGATCTATTATAACTGGGAAAGACCCCATCAAGGTATCGATGGTAAAAAACCTATCGACATGGTCTCCCTAAACAACAAATAAAATTACCTAATTCTGTCCCCGAATTACTAAACCCTTACAGCAATGACGGGTTATTAATAAAACAAAAAAGGACGGTTATACAACCGTCCTTTTCAATATTTGGTAATTAGCGCTTAGGCTAATTTACGTTTTACTTCTACGTTTTCGTACGCTTCTACTATATCACCAACTTCGATGTTGTTGTAGTTAGCTATGTTCAAACCACACTCGTAATTGGTTCCAACTTCTTTCACGTCGTCTTTGAAACGTTTCAATGAGGCCAGTTCACCTGTATGGATCACTACACCATCGCGAACGATACGGATCTTACTGTTACGGGTAATCTTACCATCCAATACCATACAACCTGCAATGGTACCAACCTTGCTGATCTTGAAGGTTTCGCGGATCTCTACGTTTGCAACGATCTTCTCTTCAAACGTTGGTGCAAGCATACCTTCCATCGCCGCTTTTATCTCGTTGATAGCATCGTAGATGATAGAGTACAACCTGATATCGATCTGCTCAGCCTCGGCCAGTTTACGCGCACCTCCCGAAGGACGTACCTGGAAACCAATAATGATCGCATCTGATGCAGAAGCCAGCAATACGTCTGATTCGGAGATCTGACCCACTGCTTTTGATATGATGTTAACCTGGATCTGCTCGGTAGATAGTTTCAGTAATGAATCTGATAAAGCTTCGATAGAACCATCCACGTCACCCTTAACAATAATGTTAAGTTCCTTAAAGTTACCAACTGCCAAACGGCGGCCAATTTCATCAAGCGTGATGTGTTTCTGTGTACGTAAGCCCTGCTCGCGTTGTAATTGTAAACGTTTGTTCGCAATTTCGCGTGCTTCAGGTTCGGTATCTAATACGTTAAACTTATCGCCTGCTGTAGGTGCACCCTGCATACCCAACACCTGTACCGGTGTTGATGGCCCTGCAGATTCAACCCTTTGGCCACGCTCGTTGGTTAACGCTTTAACACGCCCGCTGTAGCAACCTGCTAATATCGGGTCGCCCACTTTTAAGCGGCCTGCCTGTACAAGGATGGTGGTAACAATACCACGGCCTTTATCTAAAGCAGCTTCAATTACGGTACCTACGGCGCGTTTGTTAGGGTTAGCTTTCAGCTCAAGCAATTCTGCTTCAAGCAATACTTTCTCTAACAACAGCTCAATGTTTAAGCCGGTTTTGGCCGATATTTCTTGTGTTTGGTATTTACCGCCCCACTCTTCAACCAAAATATTCATGGCTGATAGTTGCTCACGTACCTTATCGGCGTTAGCACCCGGCCTGTCAATTTTGTTGAAAGCGAAGATGATTGGTGCACCGGCAGCCTGCGCGTGGTTTATGGCCTCGCGGGTTTGCGGCATCACGCTGTCATCAGCAGCAATTACAATGATAACAATATCTGTTACCTGTGCACCCCTGGCACGCATGGCGGTAAACGCCTCGTGGCCCGGTGTATCCAGGAAGGTGATCTTTCCTTTATCATCCGGCAATGTAACTTCATAAGCGCCAATGTGCTGGGTTATACCCCCGGCCTCGCCGCCAATTACATTTGTTTTGCGGATAAAATCCAGTAATGATGTTTTACCGTGGTCAACGTGGCCCATAATGGTCACAATTGGTGCACGCGGTATCAGATCTTCCGGCTCATCAGGCTGATCGAGTATAAACTCTTCGTCCTGTGGTTTTACAAACTCAACCTGGTAGCCAAACTCATCAGCAACAATGCTTAGGGTTTCGGCATCCAAACGCTGGTTAATGGATACAAACATACCCAAACTCATACAGGTTGAGATGATCTGCGTTACAGACACATCCATCATGAGGGCTAATTCATTTGCCGTAACAAACTCGGTAACCTTTAACACTTTAGATTGTGCATCCTGCTCCATTGCCAGTTCATCGGCATTGGCAGCAACATCATCACGTTTTTGACGACGGAATTTTGCACGCTGCGCAAACTTGCCCGACTTACCCGCGCCGCTTAAGCGTGCAAGTGTAGCCTTGATCTGGTCTTGTATATCTTTTTCTGATGGTTCTTCTTTAGGGCCTGAACTTGCAGGTGGCCTTCCACCTCTAAAATCGGGACGGTTGCCGCCACCCGGAGGGGCTGTAGGCCTGTTCCTGAAATCGGGGCGGTTAGGATTAATGGTACCACTTGGCGGTGCCTGTTGCTGGCCTCCTCCGTTACCACCCTGCTGATCTTTACGCTTGCGTTTGCGTTTCTGATCGGCTGCGCTACCTGCGGCGTTTGATGATGCTACCGGGCCACCGCGTTTAGGCTGGCTAACCGGCAACTGTATCTTACCAATAATTTTTGGCCCTGTTAAACGCTCTGCATTCGCACGGATCACTTCATCCGGTTCAGCATCGTCTGTTGGGGTTTCTGCCTGTGGTGGTGTTACCGGGGCTACAGGGGCAGGAGTTACAGGTGTTTCTGCTTTAGGCGCTTCTGCAACGGGTGCAGGTGCAACTGGTGCCGGCGCAGGTTTCTCTGCAACTGGCTCTGGTGCTTTAGGCGTTTCAACTTCTGCAACTGGTGCCGGTGCCGGTTTTTCTACAACTGGCTCTGGTGCTTTAGGTGTTTCTACAACCGGTGCAGGTGCCGGCGTTTCAGCAACGGGCTCGGGCGCTTTTGGTGCCTCGGCAGGTTTTTCGGCTGCGGGCGCCTTAGCGTTAAGGTTATTAAGGTCTATTTTACCAATTACCTTTACACCCGGCAATGCTTCGTTGCGTTCTTCGGTCTTCGCCTTTTCAGGTTCGGCCGGTTTTGGCTTTTCAGCCGGTGCTGAAGCGAAATGGCCGGTGTTTTTGATCAGTATTTCCTCGTTCTCAAAATCTCTTGAACGGCGGGGCTCAACAGGTTTTTCAGGGGCCTGTCCGGGCTCCTCTTTCCTGATCTTGCCTATGCTGATCTGCTTGGCCTCCTCCTTAATAATTTTATCAACAGCAAACTCTTTTAACAAAGTAGTGTACATATCGTTATCCAGCTTGGCCATCGGTTGCTTTTCAACCTTGTAACCTTTGGTAGCTAAAAAATCGACAATGGTACCCATACCAATGTTCAGTTCTTTTACTGCTTTAATTAATTTTATGGATTTGTCTTCTGACATTTATTAAATTTTCTCTGCTAATTATCGCAAAAATACGATTTTTTATTCGTGTTATTTCGTTTATTCAAATTCTGCCTGTAGAACTGATAAAACTTCTTTTATTGTTTCCTCTTCAAGATCGGTACGTTTCACCAGTTCGCCAACAGATAATGCCAATACAGACTTAGCTGTATCAAGCCCTATGCGTTTAAACTCATCCAGTATCCAGCTGTCAATCTCATCTGAGAATTCTTCGATATCCACATCCTCATCATGCTCATCAGCTTCGCGGTAAACATCAATTTCATACCCGGTTAACTTACCGGCAAGCTTAATGTTATGGCCGCCACGGCCAATTGCCAATGATACCTGGTCGGGCTTTAAGTAAACCGCCGCTGTTTTTTTCTCATCATCTAATTTAATAGAAGTGATCTTGGCAGGCGATAAAGCACGCTGTATGTATAACTGGATATTATTGGTAAAGTTTATTACGTCTATGTTTTCGTTCTTCAACTCGCGAACGATACCATGGATACGTGAACCTTTCATACCTACGCAGGCACCAACCGGATCGATACGGTCGTCGTAAGATTCTACCGCTACCTTAGCCCTCTCGCCTGGTTCACGTACAATTTTCTTGATGGTAATTAAACCGTCGAAGATCTCAGGAACCTCCATCTCGAACAAACGCTGTAAAAACTCGGGCGCTGTACGTGATATGATGATCTTAGGGTTGCTGTTAAGCATATCAACCTTGCTGATGATCGCCCTTACACTGTCGCCTTTTTTAAAGTAATCGGCAGGGATCTGCTCGGTTTTTGGTAATAAAAGCTCGTTGCCTTCATCATCCAATACCAGGGTTTCTTTTTTCCAAACCTGGTAAACCTCGCCGGTAACAATTTCGCCTACGCGGTCTTTATATTTTTTGAAGATCTCGTCTTTCTCCAGTTCAAGAATTTTTGATACCAGCGTTTGGCGGGCAGCTAAAATAGCACGGCGGCCAAAGCTTTCTAAAGTTATCTGCTCAATATAGTCGTCGCCAACTTCCAGGTCAGGGTCAATTTTGTGGGCTTCTGCCAGTTCTATCTCCAGGTCATCATCCTCGCTAAAGCCATCTTCCATTACGGCACGTGTGCGCCATATTTCCAAATCGCCGTTGTCTGTGTTCACAATTACGTCGCAATTCTCATCTGTGCCGTATTTTTTCCTGATCATGCTTCTGAAAACGTCTTCCAGAACGCTCATCATGGTTGGGCGGTCAATGTTCTTGAAATCTTTAAATTCCTGAAAAGAATCAATTAAATTAATATTGCTCATCTTCTACTTGAATGATATTAAAACTTTTGTTTCTGTTATTTTATCTGTCGGGATAGTGCTTTCAACAGTTACAGCCTTTTTCCCTTTTTCTTTTATTGTTTCTTCAATTGTTATTTCGCTACCGGCAGCGCTTAATAGTTTGCCTTCGCGTTTCGTGCCGTCATCCATCTTTATTGATAACGTACGCCCAATGTTTTTCGCATACTGCCTTTGCAGCGTTAGCGGTGTATCAATGCCCGGCGATGAAACCTCCAGGTTGTAGGGCGTATCTATAACGTTCTCTTCTTCCAAGTGAAAGCCCACATGCCTGCTTATGGCCACACAATCAGCAATCCCTATCCCGTTATCCCCGTCAACCAGTACGATCAGTTTACCGTCCGAATGCATTTTAACATCCACCAAAAACAAGTTTGGCATATCGGCAATTTTCTCCTCTACCAGTCCAGCTGTTCTCTTTTCAATATTCATTATCGTATGTTTTTACCGGCATCCCGGGTAGATAAACAGGGCGGTTGATAATTTGATTGATAAAATAAAAGAGGGGACAAATGCCCCCTCTTTTTTAATTCAGATGCAAATGTAACAACTTTTTTTGATTTTTCAAAGCTTATTGCTTAAAAATCAAATCAATAAAACGCACTTTCCCGGGTTGTGACCGGCTTTTTATATAATCTATCAATGCGGCGCCCTCGCCAAGGCGGTAATTGCGCACAAAGTAGGTTTGGCCTTTTACAAAAGGGGTATCGGGCGTAAAAATTACTACGCTGTCTTTTAACAGATAGCGCCCCGGCTGCACGGGCTGATAGTTTTTCATATCGGTATCGGCAGGCATGCGGTAAACCGGCACCAGGCTTTGCCAAACATCTTTATTGGTATCGCGGGCTATATCCTGCATCACCGCATAATCTACCCCTTTAAACTGAACGGATTGCCCGTTATTTACAAGCGATACCTGTACAGCCGCCGGGTGTTTAACAGGGGTGCAGCCTGCTATCAGGAGAACTATTATTATCAAATATTTATTCATTACCCAAATGGCTGTTACATGATATTACAAAAGTGATTGTTTTATTTGTAACCTTTTACAAAAAGATGTACTCTTAGCAGCATGAGAAAAACCTTAGCCTTAACCATACTACTTGTTAGTTTTTATACCCAATTAACGTTTGCACAAGATAGCCTTATAACCAGCCTGGCAAAAAGCAACCTTAGCATATTTACCAAAGATGGCAATAAATTTACAGGCGCGGGTTGGGACAATATTTTAACCCGGGCCAAAAGCAGCGATAATGTACTCATCGGCGAAGACCATTTTACAAACGAAACACCCTTTTTCGTATCCGCACTGGCATCTCAGATCAGGTTCGATAACTTTTTTTGTGAGATAGACCCATTTACAGCGCGCATACTGCAGGATAAGATCAAAACCCTATCGGCTCCCGAAATGGAAAAATATGTGGCCGACTATGGCAACACCTTTTCCTTTTATGCCTTTGCCCCCGAATTTGATTTGCTTAAACAATTTACCAGATCTAATACCACCATTAATGGCACAGACCAGATACTGCTGGTAGGTGATGCTTTGATATGTAACGAACTACAAAAAACCACCCAAAGCAACCGTGCGAAAGAAATTTATGAGCTTATTAAAAACAACTCCAAAACCTATTTCGCCAACTTTTTAAAAGACCAAAGCAAGCCATTTTATTTACTTACCCCCGAGTTTGAAAAAAACCTGGATGAGCTATCGGCCCTTAAACTTAGCGAACACGAGGTTAAAATAATAAATGCCCTAAGGCTGAGCGCCAAAATATACAAATCGCAAAGCCACCACTTGCGGGTACAACTCATGAAAAATCAACTCATGCAGGTTTACACCCAATGGCAGGATAAAAAGAACCTGTATAAATATGGTGCAAACCACGTTGCTAAAGATGAGGGCTTAATGGACACTTACGATATTGGAAATTTAGTAAGCAGTATTGCCGATAGTAAGTTCAGTAGTTCATACCACATTATTGTACTTGGCGTATCGGGCACACAAGCCTCGCCGTTTAAAGGTTTCCCGAGTGAGAAAGTTGATGCCAACAGCGGTGTTCTTAAATCGTTATCGCCCCTGTTAAAAGCTGTTGATGGCAATGGCTGGCATTGTATAGATTTGAAGCCTTTGCGTGCTGCTTTAGAAGATGGAAAGTTAGTTATTAAGGACAATAAGCTGCTGCATATAATAAAAGGTTACGATGCCTTTGTTGTGATCCCCGAGGTTACCGCTTCTGCATTTACCGAAGGCAAATAATATTTACCTGTATCATTTAATTGCAGCTTTATTTGGCGTTGTTCAAAATTAAATAGAAATTGGACAAACCTTATACTAATGACGTCTAAAACCTTATGGCCCATTATTATTAAACTGGCAGGGCTATATACCTTATGGCAATTTATTGAACTAGCCCCGGGATATGTTAATATGTTTATATCATGGTATAGCCCGGTTGAATATGAACAACAAAACGTAGCGTTATGGGTATATTTTCTTCAGGGTATAGTCACTTTATTAATCGCTATTTTATGTTTATTTAAAACCAAAGGGATTATTAAAGTCTTGCGACTTGATAATGATGACGAAGCGGAAATTTTACAATTGAACATCCATCGATCGCAACTTTTAAAAATAGTTGTTATCGTTTTGGGCGGGTTAATGTTTTTAGATGGGATTCCAGTCCTTTCATCTAATCTTTTAAGGTTTTTCGAGATAAATAAAAATGTTCCGTTTTTTAAAGACCCAACTTTTTCTTGGCTTGTTTTTGCCATTTTAAAAGTAACAATAGGTTACTGCATGGTTGCATACAACCGATGGTTTGTAAATTTTATTGAGTTGAGAAGAAAGGCTGGTTAAACAAAACCCTCTACTGTCACTCTTTTAAATGCTCAGGTGATGACACCTGAGCAAGGGAACGAAAGGTTTATTTTATCCCTCCCCGGTGCGGGTGTCCTCACCCGCACTTGCCAGAAGCTATTTTTTCAGCGTTTCTTCAAACAGTTTATAGATGCGTTTATACTCATCCGTCCAGCTGCTGGGTTGTACAAAGCCGTGGTCTTCTACCGGGTATGGCGCAAGCGACCAGTTCTCTTTATGCAGTTCTATCAGCTTTTGGGTAAGGCGTACAATATCCTGGAAATTCACATTCTGATCCACCATACCGTGCAGCATCAGCAAGTTGCCTTTTAAGCCATTGGCAAAGTATATAGGCGAGCTTTGGCGGTAAGCCTTTTCATCTGTAAACGGCTCGTTCAGGATGTTGGAGGTATAACCATGGTTGTAATGCGCCCAGTCGGTAACCGAGCGTATGGCCGCGCCCGATGCAAAAACATCCGGCTCGGTAAACAGGGCCATCAGCGTCATGAACCCGCCGTATGAGCCACCATATATGCCCACATGCTTAGGGTTAACGCCATATTTATCTACCAGTAGTTTTACACCGTCAACCTGGTCGGTAAGGTCGGCACCGCCCATGTGGCGATAAATACCGGTGCGGATGTCGCGCCCATAGCCCGAGCTGGCGGTGTAATCAATATCCATAACCGTGTAGCCGTTATCAACCAGCATGTTGTTAAACATATACTCGCGGAAATAGCTGCTCCACCAGTAATGCACGTTTTGCAGGTAGCCCGCGCCATGTACAAATACCACGGCAGGTTTTGCCGGGTCGGGGTTTTTAGGCACGTAAACACGCGCGTAAATATCTTTACCATTGCGGTTTTTAAAGCTGATCACCTCCGGCTCGCGCCAAGGGTATGAGTTAAATTCGGCCGTGGTTGAACTGGTTACCTGTACCGCTTTTGCGCCGGGTTTATTTGGCTGCACATAAAGTTCCCACGGTTTATTGGAGTATGAATAATGGATAGCCAGCCATTTTTCATCAGGCGATAGTTCTACCTCGTTGCCACCCTTCATACCGGTAATTTTAACCGGCGCGCCACCCGTTACCAGGATGCGGTAAAAATGTGTAATGCCGGGGTGCTCTATATTAGCGGTAAAGTAAAAGGTTTTTTTATCGTTTGAGAGGTGAAGGGTTTGCACCTCCCATTTGCCTGATGTTAACTGTTTCTTTTCGCCGGTTACTACATCTGCCATGTACAAGTGTGAGTAGCCGCTGGCTTCGCTCTGGAAATAGAAATGGGTATCATCTGCCCAGCCCAGGCTGCCGTTTGCAAACCAGGCACCTGTGCCCGGGCCACCTATCCAGGCATCGTCGTGCTGCCTGTCAAGCAGGGTAAGTTTGCCGGTGGTGGCATCAAGCTTCATCAGCCAGCGGTCTTTGTTATCCTGTGCATCAATGTTTACAATGGCATATTTACCATCGGGGCTCCAATAAGGGGCGGATATGTCTGTTTTACGGTCGTTATTTGCTTTTTTGAGGGCGTCAAATTCCTTGGGATAGTCGCTATAAAACCCGGGGATATCCTTTATGCCGGGCAGGTCTTTAGTAACGATACTGTAAACGGTATCGCGTTGCCTGTCGTAAATAAAACTCTCAGATGTTGCTTGCGGGCTGCCCACTTTCGTGCGGTTAGGGATATCTTCGGTGTATCCTGATGATGTTACATAATCAGGCACAATGCCGCTCTTTGCCCCCTCGGCCATCTGGATAAGGCGGTAAGTTACATACCTGCCATCCGGACTAAGCTGTACGCCGGTCAGGCGTTTATCGCCAAATACAAGTTCTTTTAATTTTGAAGGTTTAAACAAAGCCCGCTCGGCCGAATCGAGCTTGCGGTCTTTCTCATTAACTTTTATAATATCAAACAGTTCCAGCTGTTGCTTTTTAAGCCAGGCCGCCTGCTCACCGTCTTTGGCGGGTTTCTTTTCGCCGGTGGCTGCTTTTACAAAATTGGTAAGCTGGGTAAGTTCGCCTTTGTTTAGCTTTAACTGGTACAGGTTGTTATCATTGGTGAAAATGATGCTGCCCTCGTCACCGCTAAAAGTTGGGTTATTTTCGCGGCCGGTAGTATTGGTTAGCTGGGTAGTTTTGCCCGTTGCTGCTTCCAGCAGGTAAATGTCGCCGTTTTTCTCATAGGTTTTTAGCGTGCGTTTTTTGTTCCACTTGCCGGTTTCGGGGATCATATCACGGCGGTCGGCAAGGCTAACTTTTTGTGGTTTTGTATTGCCCGGGGTAACGTAAAACAGTTCATCCCGTTCTGTTTTATCGGGGTTCCAGTTAAAATAGATCTTTTTGCTGTCGTCGCTCCAGTGGATGTTTGATGGTGATACGCCCATCCATTTGGGGTCGCGCATTATTTTTTCGACGCTAAGCTGGCCAAGGGTTTGCGCTGAAGCGCCCAGGCCAAAGCAAAGGAATAATAAGGTAAAGCTTTTTTTCATGCTAACACATTTTTCGGATGGCAATTTACTGAATACCGAACTATTTATTTGTTCTGATTATTGTAACTTGTTTACTACTTAAACACTGGTTATTGTTGGGGCTAATGGCATAGCATTTAAGCAATCGATCCGGTTAAAATATTTTCTCTTCTTTTCAAAATATAAATACATTTAAAGCGGAAATGAAGGTTTTGCTTGCGCAATCGTTTGCGCGGGACGAAAATTTTCTTCGAAACCTGAAATATCCTACATCAATAATTAAATAATGAAAAAATCACCTTGGTACGCAAAAAAAAATAACCAGGTTTTGCTGGCACTGGTTTCCCTGTTTTTGGTTTCGGGGCAGCCGGTAGTGGCGGCTAATAATTGGCAGGAACCTAAAAGTGTAACACAGAAAAGCGCGGCCATTTTAAGTGCAAGGAAAATTAATGAGCATACCATAGAGGTATTACTTACCGATAACAAAGAGATGTTGGTAGACTTTTATGCCGACAATATCTTCCGGCTTTTCCAGGATAACTCAGGTGGCACTATCCGTGATCCGGAAGCAAAGCCCGAAGCGAAAATTTTGGTTGATAAACCCCGTAAACCCCTTTCTGCATTAAATTTAAGTGATGCAGATAATCAGATCACGATCAAAAATAAGCGGATAACCATTCTGCTTGATAAGCAAACCGCCCAGTTCAAGGTGTTGAACACGGCAACGCAGAATACGGTGGTGGAACTTACCACACCCATAAATTTTGAACTTAAGCAGGTAACGCTAAGCCTGAAGGAGAGTGCCGATGAATATTTTTATGGAGGAGGGGTGCAAAATGGCCGTTTCTCGCACAAAGGAAAGGCAATTGCTATTGAGAACCAAAACAGCTGGACCGACGGCGGCGTAGCGTCGCCAACGCCTTATTATTGGTCAACCAAAGGCTATGGTTTTATGTGGTACACCTTTAAAAAAGGGAAATATGATTTTGGCGCCAAAGAAAAAGGCACCGTTAAGCTATCGCACGAAAGCCCTTATCTTGATGTTTTTTTTATGGTTGACCAGGGCGCCGTAGCCTTGTTAAACGATTTTTACCAGTTAACAGGCAACCCGGTGCTGTTGCCTAAGTTTGGGTTTTATGAGGGACACCTGAATGCCTACAACCGCGACTATTGGAAAGAAGACCCTAAAGGCATTTTGTTTGAAGATGGTAAACACTACAAAGAAAGCCAAAAGGAAAATGGAGGCGTTAAGGAATCTCTTAACGGCGAAAAGAACAACTACCAGTTTTCGGCACGCGCGGTAATCGACCGGTATAAAAAGAATGATATGCCCCTGGGTTGGATCTTGCCAAATGACGGGTATGGCGCAGGCTACGGGCAAACAGAAACATTAGACGGGAACATCAAAAACCTGAAAGATTTTGGCGATTACGCCCGCAAAAACGGGGTAGAAATAGGCTTATGGACACAATCAGACCTGCACCCTAAGCCCGAAGTAAGCCCTTTACTGCAAAGGGATATTGTTAAAGAGGTGCATGATGCCGGGGTGCGTGTTTTAAAAACAGATGTAGCCTGGGTAGGTGCCGGATATTCTTTCGGATTGAACGGCGTGGCCGACGTGGCGCAAATTTTGCCAAAATACGGCAACAACAGCCGCCCCTTTACCATCTCATTAGATGGATGGGCGGGTACGCAGCGATATGCTGCTATTTGGTCGGGCGACCAAACCGGGGGCGTTTGGGAATATATTCGTTTTCATATCCCAACGTATATCGGCTCGGGCTTATCGGGCCAACCAAATATTACTTCTGATATGGATGGCATTTTTGGCGGCAAAAATGCGGCTGTTAATATCCGCGATTTTGAGTGGAAGGCCTTTGGCCCTATGCAACTAAACATGGATGGCTGGGGATATAACCCAAAATATCCACAAATTTTAGGTGATACGGCATCGTCCATCAACCGTAATTATTTGAAGCTTAAATCAGCGCTTGTCCCTTATACTTACAGCATTGCCAAAACTGCGGTAACAGGGCTGCCTATCATTAGGGCTATGTTTCTGGAATATCCAAATGCCTATACTATGGGCCGGGCTACACAATACCAGTATTTATATGGCCCCAATTTTTTGGTAGCCCCAATTTACCAAGCAACAAAGGCTGATGCTAAAGGCAACGATATACGTGATGGCATTTACCTCCCCAACGGATACTGGATAGATTATTTCTCGGGCGAGCAATATGAAGGTAATCGCGTTATCAATAATTTTGATGCCCCTATATGGAAATTGCCGGTGTTTGTAAAAAGCGGGGCTATTATCCCTATGACGAACGCCAACAACAATGTGTCAGAAATAAACAAAGCAGCCCGTATTTATGAAATTTATCCTTCGGGGAAAAGCTCATTTACTGAATACGATGATGACGGCACTACAGAAGCCTATAAATTGGGCACAGGGGTAACCACTACCATCACTTCCAATCTTGATAAGCAAAACACGCTGCATCTGCTGGTTCAAACCGCAAAAGGTAGTTTCGCCGGCTTTGTGAAACAGAAATCAACAGAATTCCGGATAAATGTTACCGAAAAGCCTAAAGGGATCTCAGCCAAAATTGGGGTTAAGCCCATTAAATTACAGCAGGTAAACAGCATGGCCGATTTTAAACATAAAACCAATGTTTACTATTACGATGCAGCCCCCAATTTTAATGTCTTCGCTACAAAAGGAAGCTCGTTTGAAAAACAGCGGCTTATTAAAAATCCACAGTTACTCATAAAACTGGAGCCTGCTGATGTAAGCAGCAAAACAGTATCGGCAGTGATCAGCGGGTTTAAATTTGCCCCTGCCGACAGGTCCCGGGTTTTGAAAGGCGCACTTACGGCACCACTCAATGCCGGCGTTAAGCCCGGAAATAAGGAAGCCTATACACTGAAACCTACCTGGAACAAAGTGAAGAATGCCGATTTTTATGAAATTGAATTTAATAACATGCTTTACAGCACTATTAAGGATACCTCGCTGTTGTTTGATGGTTTAAATGCCGAAACCGGTTACTCTTTTAAACTGCGTGCGGTAAATAAAGACGGGCACTCGGACTGGGCCGAATTTGAAGCCACTACAAAGAACAACCCGCTTGAATTTGCTATCGCGGGCATTGTTGGCGAAACCTCGGTGGCAAGCGAGGAGGATACCGAAGTGGATAAACTGTTCAACTTTGATGAGGCGGATATGTGGCACACCAAATGGGGCGTAAAGGCCGTTCCGTTTGATCTGGTAATGGACCTGAGATCCATCAACCAACTGGATAAATTTAATTACCTGCCGCGTACAGGCAGGGGTAATGGCATATTATTAAAAGGAACTGTTTATTATAGCAATAACAAGGAAGACTGGAATCCTGCAGGAACATTTGAATGGGTCAATAGCGATGCTGTTAAAACATTCCATTTTGATAAACACCCTACCGCACGTTATATTAAGCTTAGCATAACCGATGGTGTAGGTGGTTTTGGATCGGGCAGGGAGCTGTATGTGTTTAAAGTGCCGGGGACGGAGAGCCTGCTTCCGGGCGATATCAATAACGACCGTTTGATTGACAGGAACGACTTTACCTCGTACACCAATTATACAGGGCTGCGTAAAGGCGATGCCGATTTTGAAGGTTATGTAAGCAATGGCGACATTAACAAAAACGACCTTATTGATGCCTATGATATTTCGGTAGTGGCCACGCAATTAGAGGGCGGCCTGGCTGATGATAAAGTAGAAAAAGTGGCCGGTAAAATTGAACTGAGTACGGCTAAACAAAACTATAACCCGGGAGAGATAATTGAAGTACTGGTAAAAGGGGTTAACCTAAAATCGGTTAATGCCTTAAGCTTTGCCTTACCTTATAACCAGCAGGATTACGAATTTGTAGCCGTACAATCCTTAAACGTAAAAGGTATGGAAAACCTGACTAATGACAGGCTCCACACAAATGGCACAAAGGCCTTATACCCAACCTTTGTAAACGTTGGTAACAAAACGGCTGTTGAAGGTAACGCTGATCTGTTTGTTTTAAAATTTAAAGCTAAACGCAAATTAAAATTCGATTTGAAAGCCGTTGATGGGTTTTTGGTTGATAAAAACTTAAACACCGTTAAATTTTAAGCTATTTTTAAAAAGGGCCGGGATTAAACAGTCCGGCCCCTTTTAATCATCATGATATATGGAAATAAAAGGGAGCCAATTTAAACTGCGGCACTGGCAATTAGCCGATGCACCGGCCTTGCAAAAACATGCGGATAACCCTAAAGTACCCGCGTATTTGTTGGACAGGTTCCCGTCGCCTTATTCGTTAGCTGATGCCGAAGCTTTTATCGACCTGATGATAAACCAGCTGACCATTACCAATTTCGCTATAGAAATAAACGGGGAGGTTGCGGGAGGGATAGGCTTAAATTTTAGGGAAGATGTTTACCGTAAATCGCCGCTGATAGGCTATTGGCTTAGTGAACAATACTGGGGCCGGGGCATCATGACCGAAGCGGTTAAATTAATAACCGGTTACGCCTTTACTCATTTTGACACGATCTGTGTGATGGCATTTATTTTCGGGCAGAACCGTGGCTCGATGCGGGTGCTGGAAAAGGCGGGTTATGTTCAGCAAGGTGTGCTTAAACAAAGCGTAATTAAAGCCGGGGAAATAATGGACGAGCATGTTTATGTGGCGTATCCAAACAGAACCAAATAACCTCCATGTCATTTCGAACGAGCGTAGCGAGGAGAAATCTTGTTCAAATGACAGGCGGCGAACTTTGTATAATGAACAAGATTTCTCTCTATCGTTCGAAATGACATGCTTTTATAATTAATAGATCCTCCTGTAAATCTCTTTCACCATGCCAGCCGGGTCTAACGATAAATTAACTGCAGAAGAAACCGCGATACCATAAACGCCGGTTTGCATCAATAACTCCACATCTTTTAATTGCACCCCGCCAACGGCAATAACCGGTATCTCAATGGGCTGCTTTTCTAACGCGCGGTAACCGTCGTAACCTAACAATAGTTTGTTATTTGGTTTGGTATCGGTATGGGCAAAGGGGCCGTAGCCGCAATAATCAACCACGCCGCTGTTTTGTATGCGTAGCAGGGCTTCTATGTTGGTGGCAGATGCGCCCAGTGTTTTTTCGTCGGTTATCGCTTCGCGGATGGCTGCGAAATCGGCATCAAGAGCTTCAACATGTACGCCCTGCGCATCAACCTTATCTAACAGGTGGTAATGATTGGCAAGGATAAGCGTTGCGCCCCAGTCATCGCAGATGGCTGCTATCTGGTGAAGCTCGGGGATCATCTCCTCATCACTCTTACTCATGCAGCGGTATTGGATCCAGTTGGCCCCGGCCTCGCAGGCAGTTTGGGCTTGCGCTATGTGGCTGCGGTTAGGCAGATCTTGAGTGAGGTAATGGAATTTGGATATATATTTTTTCATTTGTTTAGTTTTTTACCACAGAGGGCACAAAGATAAAACCACAAAGGGCAAAGAGGGCTTATTTAAATCTCTGTGACCTTTGTGAAACCTCTGTGATCTTTGTGGTTAAATTAAAATACCCTGTCATGCTGAACGATAGTGAAGCATCTATTAGCCGATATGCAATTTGGATAAGCACAGTTTGTTAATAGATCCTTCACTATCGCTCAGGATGACAAGGTAGTTAAGGCCTAATCTCTTACTTCAACACCTCGCCAATAGCGGTACCAATATTACCGTTTGGTGCCTGGATGTGCAATAGTTGGGCAACGGTTGGGGCTATGTCTGTCATGTGGGTTTCGCGGGTCAGGCTGCCATGTTTAATGCCCCATCCCATAAATACCAATGGGATATGTGCATCATAAGGGTTCCAGGTACCGTGGGTGGTGCCGGTTTGGCCACCGCTAAACCATCCCGGTTTCAGCACTATCTGGATAGCGCCGCTACGCTCAGCATTGTACCCGTTCTGGATGCGTGTACGCAGTTCATCAGGTATGGTGGCGGCTTGTACACGCTGCATATCAACCGCGTAAGCAATTTGTGGCTCCTGTTGTAAAAACTGGATGCAATCAAACTTTAAAACATCGGTATTCAGGTTCTCTTTTCTAATGGCTGCATTGTTAAAGTTTACCTGGTAATTATCAAGGTTTAACACCATGCCTTTTACTTTATATTTATCCTCCAGCAATTTGTTTAACCGTGTTAATACGTCACTGCTTTTCCAAACACCAGCCGGGATGTTATGGTCGATCAAAAAATTAGGGTTATGCGCGGCACCGTGGTCGGCACTCAGGAAAACGGTATAATTACCTTTACCCAGTTTACCATCTAAATAAGTAAAGAAGGCGGCCAGGTCTTTATCCAAACGCAGGTAAGTATCTTCTGCCTCAACCGAGTTGGGGCCAAACTGGTGGCCTACATAATCTGTTGATGAAAGGCTTACGGCCAGGAAATCGGTTACTGTACCGGCGCCAAGCTTTTCATTTTCAATGGCAGCTTTGGCCAGGTCAAGCGTCATGCTGTTGCCATAAGGCGTAGAGCGGATCATGCCTGCTTTGCCCTTATACAATTCTGATGTTTTTATGGGGAAGGTTGGCGCATCGGCCCCGCTAAACTTACCTTCGTAACGTGGGCTGTTATCAGGCGCGCTTTGCACGTAGGTATTAACCGGGTAAAGGGTGTTCCAGTCCTGTTTCAGGTATTTTTCGGCCGGTTTTGTAGCGTTAAAGGTTTTTACCCATACTGGCAGTTCGGTCATATAATAGGTACTGCTTATCCAGGCGCCGTTAGCGTCATCAAACCAATAAGCCGCGTTTGCCGCATGGCCGGCGGGCAAAATTCCGCCACGGTCTTTTAATGCTATGCCGATCACTTTTGAGCGGAAATTTGTGGCTAACCTCAGTTCGTCTGTCACGGTGCTTACCAGTAAATTGCGTGGCGACATTTTGCCGGCCTTTGAATCGCTGCCTACAGCATTAACCGTGCTATCGTCTGTACAATACATTGATTTACCCGTGGCCTGTATGATAAAATCATTGCCGGCAATACCATGTATAGCTGGCACCGAACCTGTATAAATAGACGAGTGCCCTATGGCTGTAACGGTTGGGATATATGGTATCAGGGTGTTCTCGCAGGTAAAACCTTCGTTAAGCATACGTTTAAACCCTCCGACCTGGTAACGGTCGTAATAGCGGTACAGGTAATCCCAGCGCATCTGATCGACCACTAAACCCACCATTAATTTGGGGCGTGGCAAAGTAGCAGCAGGTGTTACATTTCTCTTGTTTTGGGCCGATAAGCTAAATACGGCGGTTGCAAAGGTTAGCGTAAGCAGAATTTTTATCTTCATAGCGTAGATGTTAAAAGGCAAATATCAGGTTTGCAATATATAAACAATGTGATATTTGTGTTACTTTTAATTAAAAAGCAAGGCCAAACTAAGTCGAAAAAGTAAGCAAAGCATGCTGGCTTGCCGTATGCAGATCGCGCCAAACACGGTTGATCTCGCTATCGGGCGATGCCGCCAGCAGGCCGCAATAAGGGTATAATTCATCCACGCATTCGCGCGATACTTTGGCCAGAACGCGGCTGGTGTGGCTAACCTCTTTTAACAAAACCTCATCGGTTGGGTTGGCCCATGAAGCCTCCACAGCTGTAAAAAGTGCGGCACGGGCCTGGTTAAGCAGCGCTGTAGCCGATTGCAAAGCCTCATCCATTACCAAAACATTTGCCGGGCTAACCCTCCGGATGTTGGTTGCCTTATTTGCAAAAGCAGGTACACACAGATCAATAAAATGTACCGCCGTGCCCGATATATTCGCCGCCAGTGTAGCCTCGGCCAGTTGCAAAAACGGGTAGGTGTACAAAAGCGAATCAATCACTGTGGCACCGGGGTCTATTTTAAAGCAGCGGTTTTTATCTACATATAAATTAGTAACCGAGTAGGCATCGCTGCCGGTGGCTATCATTCCAATATATTTCCAGCCGGATTGTAGCTGTACATCTTTCCTATCCAATACAAACGGGAGGATAAGCGGTGTACCATCTGTATTTAAAACAGGGGTTTCACCATCTACAATATTACAGTTAACCGTAATGTAGGTGGCATGATGCACGCCACTGGCGTATTTCCAGCTACCGTTTATGATATACCCATCGCCGCTAATAGCAGCGGTGCCGGTGGGTGCGCCGCTGCCTGCTAAACAGGCTTCCTTATCACTATAAATTTGCTGCGCGATATTTGGGTCGATAAAGCCGCCGAACCAGCCGGCACCGCAGCATAAGGTAACCACCCAGCCCAGGCTGCCATCGGCCCAGCTTAGTGCTTCTTCTATCTTTATAAGTTCTGGTAGTGGTGTTTGCAAGCCGCCATAAACAGCAGGGGCTAACAAATTAAACCACTGTTGCTCATAAACCAGTTGCAATTGGGCAGGATGCAGTTTGCCTAAACCTTCTGCCTCCGGGGCGTTATCACGGATGATAGCTACCCATTCGGGCTTTAGCAGAGCTGACGGATGTACCCCCCGGCCCCCTGAAGGGGGGGCAGAATTTTTTAGCGTTTCAAAAGCTCCCCCTTCAGGGGGCTGGGGGGCTGCTATCTTCCGCCAATCGAAATAGCCAAACACGGCAACAATAAATAAAATGAGGGTAAGCAGGGCAAACATCGCCAGGTTTTTGTGATACAATAACGGGATGGCAAACAGGTTGCTTATGTTAAGCAGCACCCAGTTTTCTACCTTGCGCCTGGCCAGCAGCCACATACCCGCCCATGCTGTCGACGATACCCACGAATCCCAAATTGGGACGGTTGAGGGTGTGAATTTAACAAGGACCACATATAAAACAGCCCATCCGCCAAAAACAATTAATAAGGTTATCATCCATTCCTGCCGGGTGGAAAAGCTCACTTTTACAGCCGGTTCGTGTCGTTTTTTTATCCAGTGATACCAGCCGTAAACGCTCATTACTACATAGTAAAGGCTCAGCAGGCACTCGGCGTATAGCATGGCATTCAGCAGCAGGTAAATAGAAATTAAAGTGGCGGCTATACCGGTTGGGTATAGCCACACTTTGTTTGCGCGCGCCAGCAACACTTCGGCCACGCCTAATATTACAGCGGCCCACTCCAGCCAGGTGGTTGCTTTTACCTGCCCGGTGAACAGGTCTATCCAGTGTTGCATCAGCTTAAAAACTAAAGGTTACCGATGCCAGGAAATTGCGCGTTGCCTGCGGGAAATAGTAATTATAGTTAACCATTGTGCCGCCATCCACCTCGCGGTAAGTGGCGCCGTTGGCTTCGTATTTTTTGCTGAAAACGTTATTCACCAGCAAGCCTACGTTTATATTTTTAATGGCGCTGGTTTGGATATTATAACTCAGCCTTACATCATTTACAAAGTAGGCTTTTAACAGCCTGTTTACAGCGTATGGGTTGTTAGCCACATCCGGCGAGGTACTGATGCCTGCAGGGTTAACATTGGCGGAGTTATCCAAATACTGCTTGCTTACATATTTGCTGATAAAGGCAATGCTGCCATTTTTTACCGGCGAGTAGGCGATCTCGCTACCGGCAACAAATGATGGTGAAAAAGCAATATCTGTTTTCTTAAGCGATTGCGCTACCGGTGGCAAAGGGTTATAATCACCATCGTAGCTGGCTAAAAACAGATTAAGGTTTTTAATTTTATTGGTGCTGATGGTTGCATTGGCAGCCCAGCTTAACTGGTTCGTTATTTTAACACGGCCATCAAACTCAATACCTGCGCGGTAGCTGTCGTCAACATTCATACGTGTTGCGCCGCCCACATCGTTTAGTGCACCAGTTAATATCAGCTGGTTTTTATACAGCATATAAAACAGGTTGATGCCGCCTTTAAATACATCGCCGCTGGTGCGGTAACCGGCTTCAAAATCTTTCAGGTTTTCGGGTTTGGGCCTGCTTAAAGGGGTTGAGTTGGTGTAATCGTCCCGGTTAGGCTCGTGGTTACCTACCGCGAATGATGCATAGATGTTGTTGTGCTCATCCAGCTCATAGGTTATACCCGCCTTGGGGTTAAAAAAGTTAAGCGTAGCGTTTTGCTGCACATTGTTCAGGTTCCTGTCGAACCCTAAGAACGAGTAGTTGATCCTGCGGTATTGCATATCGGCAAACAGGGTTGCATTGCCCACCTTGTATTCGCCGCGGCCAAAAATGTTAAAATCATTCTTTTTGGCATCATCTCGATAGTACTCGTAGTTTGGTGGTATGCCGGCGCTTTCTTTAGTATAAATAATGTTGCCATAATGCGCACCTGTATAACGGTTATAAGCACCGCCTAACGTAAAGTTAAGGTTGCTTTGCGCCTGGTATTTTAAGGCATAGGTTATACCATAAAAATCGTTATTAAGCCATAGGCGGCGAGCAAGGTCTGATGTATAGATGGTGTTTGCGCCATAGGTCACCGGCTTTAAACCATAGTTTTTTAAAGAATCGGCACCTTTAAACTCTTCGTAATAGCCATAGCCTTTTGTATAATGCAGGGCCCCGCTGAATGATAACTTATCCGACAGTTTATGATCATACAATAACTGGTAATGGTTTTGCTGGTAGTTGTCTACCTGGTCTTTATAATAGGTACCGTCAGGCATCAGGCCAAGTTCGTTATAGGTTCGGTTATTTTTAATGGTATTATCGCCAATAATGTAATCGGGCACACCGTTCCAGGCCTGGCCGGTACGTTCAATGCCCGAGAAAACATTAAGCCTTAGCGTACTGTTTTTGCCATAATAAGCGCCGCTTAAAAAAAACGACCGCAGGCTGGATGATGCGCGGTCTATATATCCGTCAGATTTTATCCTCGACAAACGGCCATCCACACTAAAATGCCCGCCCAGTAAACCTGTGCCCAGGCTTACGGTGTTTTTTACCGTACCGTATGAGCCGGCAGTTGTACCTATTTCGGCGTAACCGGTATCGCGGCGGGTAGCGGTTTGTATGTTGATACTGCCCCCAAAAGCGCCCGCGCCATTGGTTGATGTACCTACACCGCGCTGCACCTGTATGTTGTTAACCGATGAAGCCAGATCTGGCAGGTTGATGAAAAACGAGCCCTGGCTTTCGGCATCATTTAAGGGGATACCGTTAATGGTCACGTTTACGCGTGTACCATCGCTGCCACGGATACGGATGCCTGTATAGCCAACACCTGCGCCGGCATCAGAACTTACCACAACCGATGGCGTTTGGTTTAACAGGTAAGGCATATCCTGCCCAAAGTTGTTTTTTTGCAGGTCTTTTTTGCTGAGGTTAGTAAAGGCCGTTGGCGAGTTTTTGCCCGCGCGGGTGGCCGTTACCGTAACTTCCTCGGCACTGAAGGTAGCGTTGGTAAGTGAAAAATTTAAAGTTTGGTTACCGCTTAAAGTAAGGGTTTGGGTTGTAATTTGATAGCCAATATAACTGGCTTTAATGGTGTAAACACCGGCCGGCATATCGCCAATGTGGTAATTACCTTTTACATCGGCCAGTGTATTTACGGCCGGGTTGGTAATGGTTACGGTTGCACCGGGCAAAGCTTCGCCGGCTTGGTTAGTGATCTTTCCGCTGATGGAAAATTGGGCCGATGCCAGGACAGGCAGCAGCAGGGCGATAAGCGCCGCAAATAAGTTTTTCAATTTGTTTGAACAATAAAATTAGTTAAACCATCTGCTCACCAGGGTATAATGGCAGTACACTTAACTTGTTACCTCTCCCTACGCCGGCATTACCCGGATCAGGTGTCACTCCCCAGTTTCCTGAGTAAAGGAGCCTAAGATCTTAGTCGACTTAAGATAATAGCTCCCCCTTCAGGGGGTTGGGGGGTATGGGTTTGATCTCAGCCTGTCTTTCAGTTTTGATTGCTCAAAGCAAGGCACCCCTTGAGAATTATGCAGCAAATATAGGTTTTGATTTGGAATTTTATAATAAAAAGAGCCAATGGCTGATGTAAGTGCACCTTTCACCCAAAACGGGGCATCATTTTTTAACATACAAAGCGTTGGCATAACTAAGCTTTGTCCTGTCGTTATAGCGGTGTTGTAGCCTGTCTCTTATACACATCT
>NZ_LGEK01000046.1 GCF_001636615.1 Mucilaginibacter sp. L294
AGATGTGTATAAGAGACAGATATTCCCCTCAGGGTCTTCGCCATCACAAAACAGAGAGTTGATCCCTGCGAATGATCTTATCTCTTTCATGTCAACACCAGCGTTTAAAAGCTTTTGCCTTAACAAGGTGAGGTTTGGTGTTACATTAAAAATAAGTTTGGTGTTACTTTCTGCTTTAAGTTTTGCGCCGGGTTCGGGCATATATGCTTCCCCTATTTTGTGCAAAGCAATCTCCATTGTGCCGGCATTTAAAACTACCCACTCGTTTTTAATTTCCTCAATTACAGTCAGTTGAAAACTATCGGTGTAAAATGTTTTTAGCTTTTCTACATCGAATGCAAAAAGTATAATTCTTGTTAATGATGCTTTAATCTTCAACGCTTAAATTTAGCAAGAGTGTTATCAATCAAAGGTATTATTTCTAAAAAGCCGATTGCAAGGCTCTGTATTTGGTTCTGAAGATGATCGGGTTGTAGCCTAACCCAGCCCTCCATTAATGTTAGTGGCCCAAATTTTACACTTACATTTGGCCATTCATTTTCAAACTGTTTGAAATTTGCCCTGAACAGGTCTGCAAATTTACGGCTCTGTATCAGGTAGCCGTCTAACTGTCTCAGTTTAAATGCGTGAATGTTGTAACTTATCTTTTGTTCGGCAATGATGTTATCATTCATCCAAATTGAAAAGAAGATCCTTGATTTAGAATGTAGCGGGTCTTCATTGGGGTTTGCCCATGCCCTTTTATACATCTTTAAGTATACAGAATCCATCATCTCACCAACTGCTACTTCAATTTGCAGGGTTTTAAGCACTTCTTTATCAAGCTGGACTGCTGCTTTCTGAAACGTATTTAGGTATATTTCTGAATCTATCATGCTTAAATACAAAGCTGATTAAAAACCCGATGCCTGACAAGGACATTTGTCACAAAATGCTGCGGGAGTTATTTTATTTGTTAACCGAGTGGCGGCGAATGCGGCTAAGCGTTTCCCTGCTAACACCAATATATGACGCTATCATGTGTAGTGGTACCCGGTTAAAAGTATCGGGATATTTTTCAATAAACCGGAAATATTTTTCTTCGGCCGAGCCGCTGATAGTTGTGAAAACCCTGTTTTGATTGGCTATCTGGCTTCTACCAACCAGTTCTTTCATCAATTGTTTTAAGGCGGGGATCTCTTTTAACAGGAAGTGAAAATCCTGTTTATCCCATACTAAAACCTGGCTGTCTTCTATCGCATCGATATATGCATTTGAGGGATTGCCGGTAATGTAGCTTTCCCTGTCGCTAAGCCAGTTGTTTTCGGTAGCAAATCTTAAAATATACTCATTGCCTTTATCATCGGTTCGTAAAAGTCGTAACATGCCCCTGGTAATAAAAAATATATACCTGGCTATCTCTCCCTCACGTAAAACAAATTCCCGTTTTGCTACCTTCCTTTCAACCGATAAAGACCGGATCAGGCAAAGGTCCTGATCTGTAAGTATAGCTTTTGCTGATATGTATCTTTCAAAAACATCAAACATAAGATCGGGTAAAAAAAATGTTTATAAAAGCTTAATAATCGTCGTCATCATCTTCCTCAAAGCCTTTGGCCGAACGATAAACGGCCTCTAGTTCGCTAAAAGCGTGCATATCGTGTTTGGCTTTTGTTATCTCCATACCCTTCTCATAAGTGCTTATCGCGTCGTCTTTACGATTCAGGGCTTCATACAATTTGCCTAAATGATAGTAGGTGCCAGTATAATTTGGGTGGTTGTTCACCAGGTCTTCGTAATAGCTCAATGCTTTTTCGCTATCGTTAAGTCGCAGGTATTCAGTGGCCAGCGCATATTTTAAAAATTCATCTTCGGGTTCGTTTTGTATAAACGCCAACAGCTTATCTAATCTGCTTATCTCCATTTTAAACTCTCTCTTTTTTAACTAAATTTGCGGTATCCTAATTACAAATACCTGTAAAAATATAAACCAATTATAATGAGTAAAATACTGGTATGTATCAGCAATGTTCCGGATACTACGACAAAAATAACCTTTACTGATAACAACACCCAATTTAATACAAATGGTGTTCAGTTTATCCTTAACCCGTACGATGAAATTGCCCTTGCGCGTGCTATTGAGTTAACCGATGGCGGCAAAGGCAGTGTAACCGTTATAAACGTTGGCGAAGCCAATACAGAAGCTACCATCCGTAAAGCATTAGCCATTGGCGCTACCGATGCCGTACGCATTAACGCTAAACCGCATGATGCATGGTTTGTGGCCTATCAGATTGCCGAGTATGTTAAAGCAAACCCATTCGACCTGATATTGACCGGCCGCGAGTCTATCGATTATAATGGCTCTAAGGTTGCCGGTATGCTTGGCGAGTTATTAGACCTTCCATCAGTATCCATCATCAAAAAACTGGATGCTACCGATAGCGAAGCTACCGTTGAGCGCGAGATTGAAGGCGGCAAAGAAGTGCTGACCATCCCCTTCCCTTTTGTGGCTGGCTGCGCCGAAGGTGTTGCCGAGCCCAAAATACCAAACATGCGCGGCATCATGAGTGCACGCACCAAACCATTGGCTGTTGTTGAACCGGTTGAGGTAAAAACTTTATCAGAGATCATCAGTTATGAAACACCTGCCCCACGTGGCCAGGTAAATTTGGTGCCGGCGGATGATGTTGCCAAACTGGTTGACTTGTTACACACCGAAGCAAGGGTTATTTAATTAAAGGATTTTAACGATCAATATTTCATATATGTCAGTTTTAATATACGCGGAGAATGCGGGCGGTAAATTCAAAAAATCAACTTTTGAAGCAGTATCATACGCCAAAGCAATTGCCGACCAAAATAAGACCAATCTTATAGCCATATCAATTGGCGATGTTGCCAAAGATGACCTGGTTGCCCTTGGCAAATACGGCGCCGAAAAGGTTTTAAACGTAAGCAACAATAAATTAAAGAATTTTGTGAACCAGGCCTATGCATCGGTTATTGCCGAAGCTGCAAATGCTAACGGTGCCGATATTGTTGTGCTTTCAAACTCATTTAGCGGCCGCGGCCTTGCCCCCCGTTTGGGTGTTAAGTTGCAAGCCGGTGTTGCCGATGGCGCTGTTGCATTGCCTGAGCAAAATGGTGGCAAATTTACCGTGAAAAAAACAGCCTTCTCTGGTAAAGCGTTTGCCGTGGTTGAATTAACATCGGCCAATAAGGTTATAGCGCTTACACCAAACGCTTATAAAGTAGTTGAAGGTGGTTCTGCCGCCCCGGTTGAAGATTTTAGTGTAGAAGCTAAAGCGTCCGACTTTAAAGAGTTGATCAAAGACATCGTCCGCTCTACCGATAAGGTATCGTTACCCGATGCGGAGATCGTTGTATCGGCCGGTCGTGGCTTAAAAGGGCCCGAGAATTGGGGTATGATAGAAGAACTTGCCGACCTGCTTGGGGCGGCTACAGCCTGCTCAAAACCGGTATCAGACGCCGGATGGCGCCCACATAGTGAACATGTTGGCCAAACAGGCATAGCTGTCAGTCCAAATTTGTATATTGCGATAGGTATTTCGGGTGCTATACAACACCTTGCCGGCATCAGTTCATCAAAAGTTATTGTTGTGATAAACAAAGATGCCGAAGCGCCGTTTTTCAAAGTAGCGGATTATGGTATAGTAGGCGACGCGTTTGAAGTGTTACCAAAATTAATTGCCGCAGTTAAAGAGTACAAAGCATCAGCTTAAAAATAATATATCGCCGTGATGGGTAATGACATGAAAAAGATTAAGCTGGATATTGTAGGGTTATCCTACAGCCAAACACAATCCGGCGCGTATGCTTTGGTATTGGGCGAAGTAAGCGGCCGCCGCAGACTACCTATCATTATAGGTAGTTTTGAGGCGCAGGCCATTGCTATCGAAATAGAGAAAATGACGCCGAGCCGTCCTCTTACTCATGATTTGTTTAAGAGTTTAGGCCAGGCCTTTAACATCACCGTACAAGAGGTTGTTATTTATAACCTGGTTGACGGGATCTTTTATTCGAAGCTTATTTGCAGCGATGGTAAAAAAACGGTTGAAATTGATGCACGTACCTCTGATGCCATTGCGGTATCGGTAAGGTTTGAGTGCCCTATTTATACATATGAGTTTATTCTATCAAGCGCGGGCATCGTAATAGAGGGTAACGATTTTGTGTACCTGGAGAACATTAACGAAACTCCCGAAGAAAAAACACACTCATCAGCCGCAGGCACTTATGCTTCATTAAGCGAGGACGAACTGAAAAGTAAACTCCAGCAAGCACTGGCCGAAGAAGCTTACGAAAAAGCAGCCAAGATCCGTGATGAACTCACCAAACGGAAATCGTCATAAAACAAAAAAGGAGGATATCTAACCGATACCCTCCTTTTCTTTTAAAAAGCTATCCTGATTAGAAGGCGAATCCGATATTAATATTCGAAACGCTATTTCTGATGGTTGTTCCGGTATTGCTCTTGTTGATATCGGTAATACCGCCCTGGCCATTTAATTCGATAAAGAATTTAGCTTTATTAGATACCGGGAATTTTATACCGATCCCTACATCAAGCCCGGCATCAGTTGTGCTGAAAACAGATTTTACATCTGTACCATTTGAGGTTTCTGAAGCTGTTAACAAAAAGCCAATGTACGGGCCAAAGTTAAGGTACCAGTTTTTGGTACGGCCAAAGTGCCAGTTTGCCATAACAGGTACAGTTACGTAGTCTAACTTATAGTCTGCTGCCGAACTACCAAAATAACCGTTAGCCCAGCCTTTTTGATCGTAAGCCGCTTTTACTTTAATGCTCCAACTGTCAGAAAAATAATGGTCAACGGCTATACCGGCGTTAAAACCGCTTTTATAATCGGCGGTTAAGTTGCTTGCGGTTACGGTAGATGCATTGTAACCAACGTTAACGCTAACTTCGTTTGTGCCTTTTGTTTGTGAGAATGCTGATGCAGAAATTGCAAATACAGCAATTAGTGTAGTAAAAAATTTATTCATAAATTGTGATTAAAGTTGGCGCGAAGATAAGATTTTGCTTTAAAAACCGCGCCTCAAATTCGCATTAAAACTACCTTCCTCATATCGCTTTAATTCACTATTTTCAGCCTTTGTTTTTTTCTAACTATTAATTGTTTAAACCAGTGCTGTATGAATATTAAGTTTCGCTTAATACTGATGAATTTTATGCAATTTTTTATATGGGGGGCCTGGCTGCTCACCATTGGCGCATACTGGTTTCAAAACAAACATTGGTCTGGGGCGCAATTTGGGGCTATCTTCTCTACCATGGGCATCGCCTCTATATTTATGCCGGCTATAACCGGCATCATATCAGACAGGTTTATAAATGCCGAAAAGCTATACGGCATTATGCATATTTTGGGTGCGGCAACTTTATTCTCGCTTCCGCTTGTAAAAGACCCCACCACGTTTTTTTGGGTATTATTACTAAACATGATGTTTTATATGCCTACCCTATCGTTATCAATAACGGTTGCCTACTCGGCTTTAAAAAACAGTAATATTGATATTGTAAAAGAATACCCACCTATACGCATCTGGGGAACCATCGGCTTTATTGTAGCACTTTGGACAGTAAGTTTAACCCATAACGAAACCTCGTCAAACCAATTTTATATTGCTTCTGCTATATCGCTGGCTTTGGGTATCTATGCGTTCACTTTACCTAAATGCAGGCCTTTTGCTGTACGGACAGGGAATAAGTCGTTCGTTAATTTATTGGGATTAAATGCATTCGCTTTATTCAAAACACCAAGATTTGCCATATTTTTTGCATTCTCATTACTATTAGGAGCCGCTTTACAACTTACCAATGCCTACGGCGACACTTACATACACGATTTTGCTAAAATACCGGCTTATAAAGATCTGGTTCCGGTTAAGTATCCGGCTATAATCATGTCAATATCGCAGATATCGGAGACGCTATTTATCCTGGCTATCCCCTTCTTCCTGCGTAAATTTGGTATTAAGTATGTGATGCTTTTTAGTATGTTAGCATGGGTACTGCGCTTTGGGTTGTTTGCCTTTGGCGACCCTGCAAACGGTTTATGGATGATCGTATTATCATGTATCGTATACGGTATGGCGTTCGATTTCTTTAACATCTCGGGATCGCTGTTTGTGGAAACACAAACCACTCCGGAAATCAGGGGCAGCGCGCAAGGGCTGTTTATGATGATGGTTAACGGTTTCGGCGCATTATTAGGCAGTTTTGCAAGCGGCTTCATCATCGATAAATATTTCACCCTGGCAGATCAAGGCAAGAATTGGCATGGCATATGGCTAACATTCGCGGCATATGCTTTGGTAATTGCAGTTATTTTCCCGTTTGTATTCAGATATAAACACAATGCGGCGCTTAAACATGCTATAGAAAACGCTTAAACCTCTACATACATCCTAAACCGATGAAAAAACACTACCGTAAAGAGAATGATTGTTTGAATTGCGGAACCATCTTACAAGGCAAATTTTGCCATAACTGCGGGCAGGAAAACCTGGAGATGAAAGAGAGCTTTGGCCACATGCTAAACCATGCCATAAGCGATTACTTCCATTTCGATTACCAGTTTTTCCATACGCTAAGGCCATTGTTTTTAAAACCGGGCCACCTTACTAAGGAATACCTTGCTGGCCACCGCGCGCAGTACCTGCACCCGGTAAAGATGTATATTTTTATCAGCCTGGTGTTTTTTGTGTTTTTCTTTCAAGGCAATAAGCATGAAAACAATAAGGTGAAAGACGAAAAACGCAGCGAGCAAAGAGGAAGCGGTAAGAATAAAACCGGGGGTGACAAAGGCCTTTACTCCAATTTAGACCTTACCGTTGAGCAAAAGAAAGCTATTGCCGAAAAGCTGAAGGCCTACGTGCCCGATACAATTGCCAAAGAGATAAATGCAGATATTGAAAAGGGCTCTCCAAAAGTAAAGGTTCGCGAAACGGATAACGAAGGAGGGTTTACATTTTACGGTGACGACAACGTAGATAAATTTGCAACGTATGAGGACTATTTGGGCAACCAGGCCAAACTCCAGGGAAAAGACAGGGATAATATGCTGGAGCGCTACCTTGTAAAAAAGAATTACGACTGGAAATACCAGGGAAAAAACGCCAAAGACGTTTTAATGGAGGGCTTTAGGCATAATGCACCAAAAATGATGTTTTTGCTACTTCCTCTGTTCGCTCTTATCTTAAAATTAGCTTTCTGGAAAAACCATAAGCTTTATGTAGAGCATATTATTTATGCCATACACTTGCATTGCTACGTGTTCTTGTTTTTAACGATAGTTATATTGTTAAATTTAATTTTACCGGATAGCTGGGAAGCTGTTACAAGTATTTTGCAGGCAGCAGCCAATATCATCATTATCTGGTATATCTACAGGTCGTTACGCGTGGTTTATAATCGTAGCCGCTGGCGTACCATAAGCAAAATGGTTGGGGTATCAATTATGTATACGTTTGTATTTGCCTTATCCGCTTTGGTAATACTTTTTATTACTGCTATTACATCAGTATAAAGTTTTATTTAGCCGATAATTCTTTTTGTAAAGCCTCTATGGCATTTGCCAGGTATGCTAAAGGTGCATTCCAGTTAATGGCTATCTCATTTGTGGCGTATGACCGGTCGTCGTCAATGAAAGCTTCATCAGGCACGGTTGATGCTAATTTTACGCCATCCTGCATGCCCGGATTGGGGCCTCCTGATAATAAGCCGGGAACAGGTTCAGTTATACCATCAGCAATAGATGGCCTATGGTGTGGATGCATGGGCGTTTTACTGCCATGTCCCGTAACGTATGAGTATCCGGCAGCATTTCTGCCCAAAATATAATCAAGATTAGCTAAAGCATAGTTAAGATATTTTTTATTGTGCGATAACTGGTAAGCTTTTATCAGCAAAATCCCCTGGTTAGCCGCGTCGCCGTTACTCCCCCATTGAAACCTGGCAGGCGCTTTTGTCATAACCGTTTGGTAGGCGTTGTTACCGGCACCTTCAATAAGGTTATCAGCAAAGCTTAGTAACAACTTTTTCATTTCTGCTAATTCGGGTTTGCTTGCTGTTTGCAGGCCCGCATGCTGTGCCAATGTATAAATGCCCAAAAGCTTCACCTGTGCCCATGATGCAGGGATATTGATAGCGTTGGTTCTACCCGCTTTAATTTTGCTATAGTACTCATTCTTATCAGTAGTTATAAAAAGCTCAGCGCCCGCCCAAAACCATTCGTCGGCCAAATATTTATCCCCATAAGCGCCCGTGGTTATTTTAGGGCTTAATGTTTTATTCATTTCATCCTGATCGTAGATCAAAGCGGGATTTTTAACCGACCACTGCCAGGCCCGTTCGGCTGCGTTTAAGCATGAATCGGCTAAACCCGGTGCCTGCTCAGGAAATTTCTTAAAAATGCGCGATGCCTGTGCCATAACCGCTGCAAAATTAAGCGTAGCCGCGGTGCCTTTTTGCACTACATAACGTACGGTATTTGCCTTATCAGGCATTATCATTTTATCAAAATTGGCGTTTGTAAGCTTGTGGTAAACGCCACCGTCGTTAGGGTCTTGCATGGTGAGCATCCAACGCAGGTTCCATAGTGCCTCGTCGAGTACATCGGGTAATTGATTATTACTTTCAGGGATATTGAGGCGCACGGTTTTCATGTACACCGGGAAATCTTCATAAAGCGAAAGCAACGTAGCTGTGCTGATACCACTGTTCACAATGTATTTATTGTAATCACCGGCATCATACCACCCCCGCGGACTGGATATCACCGTCCCTGCCGGGCGTTTATCGCTTGCCGCGGATGGGTGAATCAGTACTTTATCATCAGGGTGCCCTTCTGCCCTATGCCATTTGCCGGCATACTTCTCATCCAAAGCAATTGACGCCCGCTGGAAATAGAAAGCTCTAATACTTGCATCCGCCACCGGTTTTAATACGGCTGATTGAATGGCGAACGGATAAGAATAACCCATTTCCGGAATGTAAACCATGTATTTCCCTGGTATGCTAAACGCCGAAAAATCTGCAATAAAAGTAAAACTACCCGAAAAAGCCGGTTGTGATGACTGTTTTAGGTCGCCCGTATAAACTGTTTTTTTGTTTCCTGTTTTAATGTAAAACTTACCTGGTTTTGCATGTGTAAGTATCGCTGTTTTAGTACCGTTTGGATAAAAGCCTATTTGGTTTAGCCTGATATTCGGGTTACTAACCGGTTGGGTTTGGGCAAACGTTTGTGGCTGGCAAAAGTATGCTGTTATCAATAATAATATAGCTATTAAGTGCTTGTAACTCATAATAAACGGGCTGATAATGTAATGGCTAATATAAGCGGATTGCGTATCACAACCATAATACTATATTGACAGCAGCTGCGCCAATTACGATACTTTATTCACCTTAAACAAAAAAAGGCCAGTGCAACGCACTGGCCTTTTAATATTATATCGGTTTGCCTATAAAAACGCGTAACCTAAGCTCAGGTTAAATAAGCTTACACGGGTTTTGTAGTTAGTAGAACCATCAAAGTAATTTTGTTTTGTTAAACCAGCCTCGTAACGTAAATCGATAGAGATTTTGCTGATATCGATACCGGCACCGGCTGTTAAAGCAAAGTTAGAGCTTTTATAATCGAACCTTGTTGCGCCGCCAACGGCAGATCCAAAACTGTTATCCTTATTTATAGCAAATGATAATAGCGGGCCTGCATAAAACCTGCCGCCTAAACCAAAAGCGCCAATTTTACCACCTAACAATAAAGGCACATCAATGCTGGTGAATTTTGCAGAGCCTACTTTGGTATTGCTGTTATTGATATCTACGTTTTTGCTGGTAACATAAAGCTCAGGCTGAAAGTTGAAGCCCAGTGCACCAAACCTGGCCCATATACCGCCAAGGTAACCGGCACGGTTATCGGCACTAAATGTACCTGACGAATTTGAAAGGCTTGATAGATTAACACCGCCTTTAATACCAACTTGCACTTTTGGCAATAGCTGTGCTTTTGATACCGCCGTTACAGCTAAGAATATCCCTAAGGTGAGTAATAATTTTTTCATGGTTTTATTGATTTTAAGGTTTAACGGGTAAATATACGTTTTGTTTTAAAATGAAATATCCGGCTACTTTTATGTATGCCGGATATTTTTTACTGCGATATATTTATTAGGTTTTTACAGTGCTAAATGCCCTTGGTAGTAATCTAATATTTTGTTGTAGATGTAGCAATCGTACCGGGCGTTAATAAGGTTAAGGTTTGCCCTATCCAGATAGTTTTTAGCCAGTACATAATCAACAGATGTTAATACACCCGCGTTAAAACGGATCTCGGCTATCCTGAACGATTCCGCGTAGGCTTTAACCTGGTCTTGCAGGGCTGCATACCTTTCTAAAGCGTTGCTCATGTTTAAGTAAGCCTGTTCAACGTTTTGGCGCAATTGTATTTTAGTGTTTTCCTCAACATACTTATAGTTCTGCAAGTCAATTTTTGCTAAAGTTACCTTGTTGCGATTTTGAAAATAGTTTAGGATCGGGATTTGTAAACTTATACCCAACTGGTTCCTATAGTTGCCTTTAAACTGATCCCAGTAAGGGATAGTCGCGTTATTGTTATTAAATTGCGCGGTCGAGTAACTCGTATTCACACTACCAAATAAGGAAATAGTAGGATATAAAGCACCCTTAGCTGCCGAAACGCCCTTCTCGGCACTTTGCCGCCTTAACGTAGCTGCTTTTACCAAAGCTAATTGCTCCAAAGCTGTTTGATAGATCTGATTGGATGTGCCGTTTTGTTGCAGTATTTCCGCGCCGGTTACCTTTTCAAACCTTATCTCGGGCCTGTAAGGTATGTTCAGTATTTGCAACAGGTTTAATTTTGAAGTTTGCAATGTTGCCTTTGCATTAACATAAGTTACCTGGTTATCGGCATAGGTACCTTTCAGATCGTAAAAATCGTTAGGTTGTTTGTTGGCGCCTTGTTTTTCTAAGATTCCTAACCGGTCAAGTTGTTGTTTTGAAACTTCTACCTGGTTTTGTACCTGCGAAAGCAGCTCTGTATTATTAAGTACCTGTAAATACGCGGTAATTGTATTTATGGTTACCAGATCTTTGGCTTGCTGCAGGTCCATTTCGCCAGCCTGATATGCTAACGATGTTTGCTTTATCTTGTTAAGGTTTTGCAGGCCGTTAAAAATATTTAATTCGGAATTAGCACCATAATCGCCAGTTTTTGAGGACTGGTTTACATAAGCACTTGTTATTGGGTCCTGGTTACGGCCGTTGTTAATACTGTGGTTAACCTGGCCATTAATGGTTGGCAACAGGTTTTCTTTAGCCTGGTTTTTATCAACTTTGGCGCTTTGTAGCTGCAGTTCGCTTTTCCTTACATCAAGGTTGCGTTTTATGGCAATATCAATGCATTGCTGCAACGTAAGTACGCTGTCAACTGCCTGGCTGTGCGCCAGTGCCGGTACTAATGTTATTAAGCTAAAAAGTAAAAATTTAAAGTATCGCATTTTGGGTTATAATTCAAAGTTTTCTGGAAGATTCTACCCTTCCATCCAGCAGGTTAATAATACGCGTACCGTATTCCGCGTTTTTTTCGGAGTGGGTTACCTGGATGATTGTAACGCCGTCTTCTTTGTTCAGCTTCCTGAATAGTTCCATAATCTCCTCACCTTGTTTTGAGTTAAGGTTACCGGTAGGTTCATCGGCCAGTAATAATTTTGGTTTGGCAATCAAAGCGCGGGCTATGCCTACTAATTGCTGCTGACCACCTGATAACTGTGCCGGGAAAAGATCTTTTTTGCCTACTATCTGGAAACGATCAAGCATATCTGCAACCATCGCCTTACGCTCAGATCCTTTTACATCCTGGTATATTAGCGGGGTTTCGATGTTTTCATAAACGGTAAGCTCGTCTATCAAATGGTACGCTTGGAAAACAAAGCCGATATATTGCTTATACAGTGCCGCACGTTGTTTCTCTTTTAACTGGTGTACTGGTTGGTCTACAAAGTAATGGAAACCGTCGGTTGGTTCATCAAGCATGCCTATAATGTTCAGCAAGGTTGATTTACCCGAACCTGATGGGCCCATGATAGATATAAATTCGCCTTCGTCAATATCCAGACTGATATCGTTTATGACGAAATTCTTGTTTCCGCCTACCTGGTAATACTTTGAAATATGCTGAAGTGATAACATGTTTAATTATTGTGTTAATGAATTACTGAGTTATTTTGTTGCAATTTCTTAAACTGATTTTGGTATTGAAGCATGAATAACATACCAAAGTTGTAATATATTGATTTATAGAGTGTTATATTGATTGTTAAAACTTAAAACTGTACGCTTCTGTACAGCGTGCGTTCGGTTATGATACAATTATTACGACTAATATGTTATGGATAGATAAAAGTATAGTCTTGATGGTTTAATTAGCATAATATCGAAATGTAACAAACTCTATTTTCTTTCAAGGTTTTTTATTTGGTTGGCAGCATTTGTATTTTTGGGATCCAATTTAAAAGAAAGCTTGTAATTTTTTAAAGCAGCATCTTTTTCGCCCAATAACAATAATGTTTCAGCATAACTGTCATAGGTATTACCGCTTTTCGGAAACAGCTCCGTGTTCAACTTAAATATCGCTAATGCTTCTTTTCTTTTTTCTTCACCAAGTAACCTATAACCATAGCCATTAAGGTCATTTTCATTTAATGTGAATTTTGGATCTTTCTTTTTTAAGTTTTTTGAAATTGTAAATGCATTATCAAACCCGCTTTTTAGCAGCTCCTGCCTTAATTGTTTCACATAATGTGGCAAACCAAAGCCATTTGCTTCATGCATATCGGGGATATAGTATCCTGCTATCTCATCGGTGAAATACTCGGGGTTAGCGCCCTGTAAATTTGTTAGAACGATAATTGAAAGGTCATCCTGCGGGTAAACGAAAAAAGTAGAACGCATCCCTCCTACAGGCCCAACGGCGGGGTGATCAGCACGTGTAGCGGTTGGCCAACCAAGTGCATAGCCATTTACAAGATTATTAAAACCACCAACCTGGCCATTATTCAGTATCGCCGGGCTCCAAAGTGCTGTTAAGCTGGCTTTGTTTCTTAATAATTTCCCACTTTGAAGCGCAATTATCCATTCTGCTAGTTCTTTCGCCGTAGACAGAATTCCGGAGGCGGTTCTAAAAAACACCGGGAACTCCATATATATCGCTCTTAAATCTTTTCCTTCTGCCCATTGGCCGTTTACACTATTTACAACTGAATATCCACCTGCAGAATGTGGAATAATATCATTTGAATCGCCAAAACGGGTTTGCATCATACCAACAACTTTAAACTGGTTTTCTTCAATAAATTCAGTAAAATGCATTCCGCTCAATTTGGTAATGATCTTACCCAAAATAACGTACCCCGTTTGGTTATAACTGAACTTATCACCAGGATTAAATTCTATAGGTAAAGCTTTGACCGTTGCCCAGGCTGCGGCCTCTCGCCCACCCCCAAGCACATGTTCAGTATCATCAATAATATTTGGCAGCCCGGAAGTATTCGTTAATAATTGTTTTAAAGTTATTTTTTGCCACGATAATGGGATGTTATCTATATACTTAGATATGGGGTCATTAATATTTAGTTTTCCTTGCTCCTGTAATTGCATAATAGCCACACCTACAAAAGCTTTTGTACAAGAGTTGATTGAAAAAACGCTTTCATCTGTAGCGGCAACATTGTTTTCTATATTGGCTAGCCCATAGCTTTTCAATTTCTCAAGCTTACCATTTCGGATCACCGCTAACTGCAAACCCGGGATTTGTAGTTTTTGCATTTTACCGGCTATAAAATTATCTATACTGTCTTTAGTTTGTTGAGTTTGTGCTAGCGATACATTAGTTATGAGGCTTACTGAAAAAACGAGTAAGGAAGATTTTAAATAATTGATTTTCATTTAACTTTATTTAACAAGAAGGGTATAACTAACGCGCCAATAAAATAAATATTTAATTATCAGATTGTTATATGTGATTAGAAACTCTTGTACCGTACGCTTATGTACAACTTACGTTCGGTTATGATACATATATTGATTAGAGGTTGGCATTAGGGATTAAACAAAAAAGGCTAGGATAAAACATCCTAACCTTTCTGATTCCTATTTTTTAAAGTCTACTCCGACCGCAAACTCTTCACCGGGTTTGACAAAGCTGCTTTTACCGATTGATAACTCACTGTTAAAAATGCTATAAGCGTAGCTGTACCGCCTGCAACAACAAATACCCACCATTGTATATTAATACGGAAAGCGAAGTCCTGCAGCCACGTATTCATGGCATACCAGGCAATTGGCGATGATATAATGATAGCTATTAATACCAGTTTTATAAAATCGAACGATATTAAACCAACTATACTTACTACACCTGCACCTAATACCTTGCGGATACCAATTTCTTTGATACGCTGGCGGGTTGAGAAAACAGCCAGTCCAAATAAACCAAGGCACGATATAAAGATGGTTACCACCGTAAATGCTGTAAGTATGCCGCCGGTACGTTGGTCGGTTTTGTACATCGCATCAAACTCCTGGTCAAGAAAATGATATTCAAAAGGTGAGTTTGGATAAAATTTGTGCCATTTAGCCTGGATAGCAGCAACTGTATTAGCTGTGTTTTTGCCCGATGTTTTGACAAGCAATTTACCAAACCAATCATACTCTGGGAACATCACAATAGGCGTAATTTTTTCATGCAGCGATGCAAAGTTAAAATCTTTAGCTACGGCTTTAATAGTTCCCATACGGCCATTTAAACCTATTTTTTTACCAATGGCCTGCTCAGGCTTCCATCCCATTGCGGCAACTGCTGTTTCATTCAAAATAAAGCTGTAACGCCTTTTGGCCGAAGCGGTATCCTGCACCTGTTGCTCATCGCCGAGATCAAGATCGGTACCGGCAACTAATTTAATACCCAACGTTTTGGTAAAACTCTTTTCAACCGGGATGGCAGTAACAGATAAGTTATAATCGGAGTTCTTGCCTTCGGCAACATTAATGGAGTAACCACCGCCCACATTAACAGGCGAATCATAGCTGGCAGTAGATCCTAAAACGCCCGTTTGCTGGCTTATTTCGGCTTTAAATGATTCTATTTGGCTGTAAGGCATCCCGCCAATGTCAAGCACTAAAACCTGGTCGCGGTTTATGCCTGTATTAAGGCTTTGTATATAGTGTAACTGATTGCCGGCAATGATGGTGCTGATGATAAAGAAAACTGATACCACAAACTGAAAAACCACCAGCGATTTGCGCAGCATTACCCCACCCGCTTGTGATGACGCACTGCCCTTAAGTGTAATGATAGGTTTAAACGCAGATAAGTATAATGATGGATATGTACCGGCTAATAAGGTGACCAGTACAAATAATGCTGCCAATGCAATTAACAGCCACGATAGGTTCCAGGTTTGGAAGCTTAACGCCTGACCTGTAAACGTGCTGAATGACGGTAGTAACACCGCCAGCAACGCAATACCTATTGCTATAGAAAACAAAGTGATGATACCGGCTTCAATAATAAACTGACCGAACAATTGCCCGCGCATTGCCCCCATTACCTTGCGTACACCAATTTCTTTGGCACGTTCTGCAGAGCGGGCTGTAACCAAATTAAGGAAGTTAACGCAAGCCAATATGAGCAATATTACGGCAACAAGGCCTAAAATGTAAACGTATTTAATATTGCCGGATGGTTCTAACCCGTAAGTTGCGGTGGTATACAAATGCACTTTAGTAAGGGGCTCTAAATTAAACCACATCTTATCACCTGACTTTGGCCTATCTTTAATAACGTAATTGGTCATCTGCTTAGCCACGGCTTCCCTATCGGCGCCGGGTTTTAACAGGATGTATGAGTAATCGTTTGATGAATCCCAGGCGCGGGTTAACGAGCGTGGCATCATAGCATAGCTTGCCATCAAATCAAATTTTATTTGAGAGTACTCGGGTACATCTTCAATTACACCGGTAACCATCATGTTGTTCTTTTGGTCAACCTTCAATATTTTCCCCATAGGGTTATCATCACCAAAATATTTTTTGGCTGTTGATGCCGTAATTACAATTGATGATGAATTTGCTAAAGCAGATGCCGGGTTACCATGGATAAACTTAAATGTGAAAATATCAAAGAATGAAGCATCGGCTGCTAACATTTTTTTCTCTTTAAAAAGCTTATCACCAAACTGTACTACAGCAGCCCGCATGCCAGAATAATTTACAATACGCACACCATCTTCAATATCAGAAAGCTCCTTTTTAAAAACAGGCACGGGGGCGGTTGGTGTTAAAGCTGCGGTTTTGGCCTCATTATCATCAGCAGATTTGTAGCTGAATGTTAACCTGCTTATCCTGTCGGCATTTACATTAAACCTATCGTAACGTAATTCGTTTATCAGATAGGTTGTCAGAAGCAGGAAACAGCAGATCCCTACAGCCAGGCCGGCCATGCTTATTAATGATGTTGTTTTGTTTTGCAGCAGATTGCGCCACGCTGTTTTTAAATAGTTACGTATCATAATTATGGAAATTCTAAATGCTAAACTCTAAATTCTAAAGCCTCCGATTAACTAACATTACTCCGAGCGCAAACTCTTCACCGGGTTTGCCAGCGCGGCTTTTAACGCCTGCGAACCAATGGTTATAAGACCTATAAATATGGCGATAGTTGCCGTGTAGGCAAATATTGTCCAGTCGATATCCTTACGGTAGGCAAATGCCTGCAGCCATTTATTCATCAGCCACCATGCAATTGGCGATGCAATAATAACAGAGGCGATGATGAGCTTTAAAAAATCGACCGATAGTAACGATACGATGGTTTTTACACTTGCGCCTAACACTTTGCGTACACCAATTTCTTTGGTGCGCTGTTCTGCGCTAAAGGCGGCCAGGCCAAACAAGCCAAGGCACGATATTAAGATAGCTACAACTGTAAAATAACTTACTATACCGGCAAGGCGGGTATCGGCCTGGTAATTCTTCTGAAAATCATCATCCATAAAGGTGTAATCAAATGGATCGTTCGGGTCATACTTTTTCCAGCTGGCTTCAATTGTTTTTAACATGGAAGCCATGTTACCTTGCTTGGCGTGTATCACCATGTAATTATAGCCTCCGGTATTTAGCAAAAAACCGTATGGCGTTACCGGCAAGTGCAGGTCTTCGTAATGAAAATCTTTTACCACACCAACAATAGTATATGCGGTTGTATTTCCCTGGTAATTATTCTGTATCTTTTTGTTAATGGCGTTTTGGGCGCTTCCAAAACCATATTCTTTAGCCGCTTTTTCGTTTATAATGATATTGACATTGGTGTCCGCTCCAAATGCAGGTGAAAACAAACGACCAGCAACTGGTTTGATATCCAGTGTTTGTAAAAAGTTATTGTCTACATAGTTTAAGCGCGTACGACGGCCCTCTGCTGTTGTTTGCCCTTCGCGGTATAACAGGTTATCGCTTGGGTTAAATACACCCGGGTAATACGCCGATGCGCCAATCGAGGCTACCTGGCTGTTTTGTTGCAGATCAGCTTTCATGGCCGCATAAGCTGCTTTGGCATTAGCAGTGCGCAAAGGCAATACTATCTGCTGGTCTTTTGCAAAACCCAGATCGGCGGTGCGCATAAAATTCATTTGCCTTGCTATAACAACTGATGCCACGATAAGCACTACCGAAATAATAAACTGGAAAACAACCAAACCCTTACGCACGGCCACAACAGCCAGCGAGTTTGTTAATTTGCCCTTTAACACTTTTACAGGGTTAAAGGATGAAAGATAGAATGCGGGATAACTGCCCGCAAGCACACCTGTGATAAGCGCCATTAGCAAGAATTCGAAAAATAGCACTGTATCCTTATCGGCAGACAGGGTGATATTCTTATCGGCTAACTGGTTAAATAAAGGCAGTAATATTAAGGTGATCACTATAGCAAATACAAACGCTATCAATGTCATCAAAACAGATTCGCCCAGAAACTGCCTGATCAGGGTTGATTTCTCGGCCCCCAACACCTTACGCACGCCAACCTCTGACGAGCGTTTTGATGAACGGGCGGTAGACAGGTTCATGAAATTAATGCAGGCGATGATCAGGGTAAAAGCTGCAATGGAGAATAGTACGTATAAATAGGTTTTGCTTGCAGGCGCGGTTACATTACTTTCTACCTCGCTGCTCAGGTGAATATCGCGCAGGGCAAGTAAGGATTGTTCTTTCTGAAAGCCCATGTTCTTAAGGTCCTTACCGGCGTACTTATCAATAAATGTAGGCAGCTTGGCCTGTAACGTTGCCGGGCTTGTGCCCGGTTTAAGCAACAGGTAGGTATAAAACATGTTGTTGCTGGCGTAATCATTACCCTGCCTTTTTATAAAACCTTCCATAGAGCCACCTGCTACCGAAAGGAAAAAATTTGCACTGATGTGTGATGGTACTTTTCCATCATCAAATACTCCGGTTATGGTATAATCCTGCTCGCCGTTGGTATTGCTATTAACATGGATGACCTTGCTTAATGCAGGCTGGTTGCCAAAAAGCTTTTCGGCTAATTTTTTTGATACAACGATGGTACGCGGATTGGTTAACGCGTTTGCGACATTACCCTCGGTAAAGTTATAAGTGAATATTTTAAAGAAGGACTGGTCGGCCAGGAAACCGTTTTGCTCAAGCAGTGATTTGCGCTCGCCGTTTGCAGGGTTATATTGTATAATGGTTTTATCGTCAATAAAAAGCTTTAGCAGCCGGGCGGTCTCTACCACTTCAGGATACTCCTGCTTTAAAGCACCGGCCATTGGTGCTGGCGTGTTTGGCATTTTCATGCGTTTACTGCCATTTTGCACAAAAGCAGTTATTACCTGGTAAACATTTGGCGCATTTTTGTGCTGACTATCGAAACTGGTTTCATAATTCAGGTACAATGCTATCAGCATACAGCACGCCAGCCCTACCGATAAACCAAATATATTGATGAATGAGAAGAACTTGTTCTTCATCATGTTACGCCATCCTATTTTGAAATAATTTTTGATCATAACACTAAATCTTAATCCTTAAAACGTACCACCTTTATTTTGTAGACGATGAAACCGGAACATACGTTACAGTTTCATTATCATCATTCGCTCCTTAAACTTTTAACCGGGTTGGCTATGGCTGCTTTTATAGCCTGGTAGCTGATGGTTAAAAGCGTTATGGTAATTGCCGCTACGGCCGATATGATAAATACCCCCGGGCCAATTGTTATGCGGTAGGTGTATTTATTAAGCCAGTTTTGTAAAAAATACAATGCTATGGGCGATGCTATAACACAACTAATCACTACCAGTAACACAAAATCTTTTGATAGAAGCAACCAAACCTGTGCTACAGTTGCGCCCAGTACTTTACGTACCCCAATCTCTTTTGTACGTTGTTCTGCAACGTAAGCTGCCAGGCCAAATAAACCAAGGCACGATATAAATATGGCAAGGCCTGCAAATATACCAGCCAGCTTACCTACCAATAATTCAAGATTAAACTTTTGGTTATAGTCGTCATCAACAAAACGATAAGCAAAGGGGCTTGCAGGGCTATAGCTATTGAATATTGCACTAACCTTTTCAATAGCCTCGTGGGTATTCATACCCGGCGATAAGCGGTAAATAATATTGCCACCGCCATCAAAGAAGAAAAGGCTCGGATCTGCCGCCTGGAAAGGAGAATCCATCAGGGCATCTTTTACCACACCTATAATGTTCATTTTCCGGCCAAATTTAGTAAGGGTTTGTCCTACCGGGTTGGTTAATCTCAGACGCTTAACCCCAGCCTCGTTTAATATTACATTTGAACTGTCGGCTTTTGCGTTCCCAATAAAATCATGCCCTTCTTTTAATTGCATGCCAAGGGTTTTAAAATAATCTTCAGATACTGCTATCATCCCCATCTCTACTGTTTCGCCCGGGTTTTTGCCAGGAAAATTATCTACATCGCTATGCCAGTTAATACCCGTTGCAGTACTTGATGATGTGGTGATAGAGGCTACCGCGCCGCTTTGCAAAAGGGCGTGTTTTATAGCCACGGCATTCGCGTTGATATCATCATTAGTGGTACTGGTAACCAGGCGGTTTGTTGCGTAACCGGTAGGCCTGTTTTTAGCATGCTGTATTTGCTGATAAATAATTACAGTACTGATAATCAAAACAATTGAACAGCTAAACTGCACAATAACCAAAGCCTTGCGCGATAAAGCTGCCCCCCTTGCTGTTTGTATAGTGCCTTTTAAAACCTGTACCGGGTTAAATGATGAAAGATAAAACGCAGGGCGGCTACCGGCTATAATAGCTGTGCTAAAGGTACAACCCAGTGTAATAAGCCAAAACCAACCGCTTGTATAAGGCAGGAAGATACTGGTACCGGCAAGCGTGTTAAATGATGATAACGCCAATAAAACAATTACTATGGCAAACAAAAAAGCCACAAAAGTAACCAGCACCGATTCTGTTAAGAATTGCAATATCAGTTGCTTACGTTGCGAACCTATGGCCTTACGGATGCCCACCTCGCGGGCACGTTTCTCTGACCGGGCGGTGGTTAGGTTGATGAAGTTGATACAGGCTATCATCAATACCAGTATGCCAATAATACTGAAAATGCGTACATATTCTATAAAACCGCCAGAGGCTTTGCCGTTAGTGTAGGTGTTGTAAAGGTGCCAATCCTGTATTGGCTGCATAATAACGTCGGAGTTTTTAGCATTAAGGTTATCCTCATATTGCTCCATGTTTTTAATTTTGGGAGCAAGTTGGCTGTATTTGATACCATCCTTAAGTTTTGCAAAAAGTTCAAAGCCGTTGTTGCCGAAACTTTGCTTACGTGCCGCCTTTACACCCGGGTCAACAATTTCAAAGTAGCTGAACGGGATAATGTAATTTAATGCCAGTGATGAGTTAGCCGGCAGGTCTTTAATAATACCGGTAACTTTTAAATTGTTCTTATTATCCACCTTCACCATTTGGTTCATGGCGTTTTTGCTGCCAAACAAAGCTTTAGCGGTCGATTCTGTTAATACAATTGAATATGGATCTTTTAATCCATCGGCATTGCCTTCAATAAATGGGAAGCTAAAGATCTTAAAAAAATCAGCTCCCGCTTGTTTACCGGTTAACAGCAATTTGGTATTGCCAACCATTAAACCATGCTCACGGCCTCCATCGGTTTCGGCAACGTATTCTATTTCGGGGTAATTGTTGCGAAGAGCGTCGGCCAGTTTAAGCGATGTACTGCTAAAGGTAAGTGTATCGCCATTGCTGTTAAAATTACGCCTTACCTGGTACGATTGCCCGTAATTTGGTAAATACTTATCGAAAGAATATTGGTAATTAACCCACAATCCTATCAATAATGCTACCGCCATACCGGCTGCAAGCCCCATAATATTTATAGCGCTGTAAACCTTGTTATTGGTAAGGTTGCGCCAGGCAATTTTAAAGTTGTTTTTTAACATGGTATTAAAATTTCTAAAAGCTTAATCTTAAAATCTAAATTGAATCACTAATCAGTAACTCAATAAACTACTACTCACTTCTAAGGCTTTTTACCGGGTTGGCTATAGCCGCTTTTATTGCCTGGAAACTGATGGTTCCAAGCGCTACAACCATAGCCAGTATACCAGATACTGCGAAAACCCACCATTGTATATCAATACGGTACGCAAAATCAAGCAGCCACTTGTGCATAAAATACCAGGCTACAGGCGTCGCAATCAAAAAAGAGATCCCTACCAGTTTCATAAAATCAATTGAAAGCATGTTTACAATGCCCGGTGTAGAAGCACCTAATACCTTGCGGATCCCGATCTCGCGGGTGCGCTGATAAGTGCTATATGATGCCAGGCCTAACAAACCAAGGCATGATATAGCTATAGCCAGTATAGCAAAGTTGAAGAATAGCTTCCCAAAACGCTGCTCGGCACGGTATTGCCTGTCGAAAAATTCATCTAAAAAGTAATAGCTAAACGGCCTGTTTGGGATAACTTCTTTCCATTTAGTTTCAATAGCTGCGAGTGTTGCGGGTAGGTTTTTAGCATCAACTTTTATTGATACCAGGTCAAGGGCGCGCATTTCAACACGCATACTTAAAGGTTTTATTTTTTCCTGTAATGATCGGAAGTGAAAATCTTTCATTACACCTATAATCTTACCCTCGCGGCCCCATTGTTTAAAGCGCCTGCCGATGGCTTCCTGCGGCGAACTGTAACCAAATAGTTTTACCGCCTCTTCGTTTAATATCATGGCCTGCGAGGTATCGGTCAACATAAAATCGCGCGAGAACGGCCTGCCAGCTACTATTTTAATTTTAAACTGGTTCAGGTAGTCAAAATCAACAAAATACAGGTCGAGGTTAGCTATCTGCAGGTCGCCTTTTTTGTTCTCTATCTCTGAGTAGGCACCGCTGTTACCACCACCCGGAACGCTTGATGACAGGGCTACAGATTTAACGCCCGGTATTGACCTGACAGATTGCTGGAATGCATCTTTACCTGCATCGCTATTGGTATTTATCACTACCATTTGGTCTTTTGAGAAACCAAGATCGCGGTTACGCATAAAGTCCATCTGGTTGTATACGATAATGGTACCGATTATAAGAGCGATAGAGATACTAAATTGTGCTACCACAAGGCTTTTGCGTAATAAATTACCCTTAGTACCTGTAGAGAACCTACCCTTTAAAACCATAACCGGTTTAAAAGATGATAATACCATAGCCGGGTATATACCTGCCAAAAAGCCAATAGCTACAGATATACCAAACAGGATAAGCACATTGGAGATGTTTGAGAAGATACCCGGACTAACGATTTTACCCGACAACTGGTTAAACAGCGGTAATAACAATACAGATAGTATAATGGTAACCACAAATGCTATTAAACACAGTATTACCGATTCGCCAATGAACTGGCTGGCCAGTTCGCCTTTTAAAGCGCCTACCACTTTACGTATGCCTACTTCTTTAGCGCGCTCTACAGAACGGGCTGTAGTTAAATTTATAAAGTTTATACAGGCTATTACCAATATAAATACGGCTACGATACTAAAAATATAAACATTGCTGATGCTGCCAACTTCCTGGCCCCCTCTTTTACTGTGCAGGTAAACATCTTTTAAAGGTTCCAAAAATAAGGTAGCAAACATTTGCGATTTGCGGCTTTGTTCGCCGTTGCGTTTTTCCATAAACGCCGGGAATTTTGATTGCAGGGCTTTTGCATTTACACCCGGTTTTAATAACAGATAGCTTGTTGCGCCATAATTGCCCCATTGCTCCTCTACGCCTTTATTAAACCTTTGTGTAAGCGTTACCATAGAAATAAGCATATCTGCTTTTATCTGTGAGTTTTCAGGCATGTCCTTCATTACACCTGTTACCAGGGCAGGGATAGCATCACCTGTTAATAGTACAGTTTGGCCAACGGGGTCGGTATCACCAAAATATTTTTTAGCGGCAGTTTGAGAAAATATGATGCTTGCCTGTGCTGTTAATGCTGTTTGTGGGTTGCCTTTTAACAGTTTAAAATCAAACACTTTAAAAAAGGTTGAATCAGCAAAAAGTGTCCTCTCCTCCTGGAATTTAACGTTCCCTTTTCTTACCAAAAAACTGCCGCCGCTTACGCGCGTAAAGGCTTCTATTTCCGGAAAATCAGTCTTTAAGTTTGGTGCAAATGCCCACGAGGTAACATCAGTATTGATGGTTTCTGATGGGGTTTTAATGTCGGTAACCACGCGATAAATACGATCGGCCTTGGTATGGAACTTATCGTAACTCAACTCAAAAGTTACGTACATAAATATGAAGAAGCAGGCCGTAATACCTACCGAAAGGCCAGTAATATTAATGAACGAAAATACGCGGTGCCTCCAAAGATTACGTAAGGCTATTTTAAAGTGATTTTTTAACATGATGGTTTTGGTCTGTATCTTTTTAATAATAAATTATTATTCGCTTCTTAAACTCTTAACAGGGTTGGCAATAGCTGCCTTTATAGATTGGAAACTAATGGTTATCAATGCAATAAATATCGACACCAGGGCTACAAATACAAATGTGCCCCAGGTTACATTAATACGATAAGCAAAATCCTGCAGCCAGTGATTCATTACATACCACGCAAGTGGCCAGGCAATAAGGTTTGATATTAATACCAGTTTTATAAAATGCCCTGATAATAGCAGCACTATGTTTTGTACTGATGCGCCTAATACTTTGCGTACCCCTATTTCTTTGAAACGCTTTTCGGCAGAGAAGGATGCCAGGCCAAATAAACCTAAACAAGAAATGAAAATGGCTAAACCGGCAAGTATCCCCACTATTTTACTCACCTGGTTATCTGCACGATAAACCTCTGCGAAATGGTCATCCAAAAACTGGTACTCGAAAGGATAATCGGGGTTTATTCTTTCCCAGGTTGCTTTTATAAATCCCACAGCTTCTTTTGATTTGCCTGGTTTTATTTTTACCGAAACAGTGCTAAAGCCCCATTCGTCCTGGTTTACAATAAATAAATTCTCTACTTTATAATGCAGCGAATTGAAATTGAAATTTTTGGCAATGCCTGTAATAACGCCAAGCGAATCGTACCCAAAACGCTGGCCAATTAATGAGGCTTGCGTAGCCTTAGGATAATCTTTCAATAACTCTTTAGCCATCGACTCATTAATAATATACTCGCGGCCATTTGCTGATTTTTCCGGGGAGAAATTCTTGCCCTGCGCCATTTTAATGTTGTAAACGGTTAGGTAATCATCGTCAACTATAAGTTGTGTGGCGGCCATATCCCTTTTCGGCTCGTTGTTATATTTAAAGCTAACGCCTGATTGATCTAAATGGCTGCCCAATTGGTCTTGCGAAGCAGTAACGCCTGCAACAAGGGTATTGCCCAATAACTCCTGTTTAAATAACTGATATTTTTTACCGGAGATTCTGTCGAGCGGTATGGTAACTACTTGTTCGCGGGTAAAGCCGGGGTCTTTCTCCTGCATAAACTTTAGCTGTTTTACTACAAATACCGTTGCTATCATCAAGAAAACAGCGCTGGTAAATTGGGCAACAACCAATACGTTACGCAATGTGCCTTTGTTTTTACCGGTATCAACTGACCCTTTTAAAACCTTTACCGGCTGAAAAGATGACAGGAATAAAGCCGGGTAAATACCTGATATAATACCTACCGCTATTGTACCTAATAAAATAATAAGCAAGAATGAAGGTTGGCTGAATACCGGCAGCGAGATATCGCGCAGGCTCAGGTTATTTACGTAAGGTAATGCCAGTTCTACCAAAATAATGGCAAGTACTAATGCCAGTAAGGATAGTAGAATAGTCTCGCCTAAAAATTGCATTGCCAGTTGCGGCCTGTTTGCCCCAATCGATTTACGGATCCCTACTTCTTTGGCCCTGTCTGCCGAACGCGCTGTAGAAAGGTTCATGAAATTAACGCATGCGATGATCAGCACAATAAATGCTATGATAGCGAACAGATTGGTTGACTTTTGATCGAATTTTTGGGAATTCAGATAATCAAGCCCGATATCGGCAGCGTTGGCGTGTATATCTTTAAGCGGCAGATAAAATAGTTCGTAGTATTTCCAACCGTCGCCATTCATGTGCTTTTTAAGAAAGCCGGGCATCTTTGCTTCAAAGGTTCTCAAATTTGTGCCCGGAGCCACTTTAAGGTAGGTGTTAAGCCAGTTACCTCCCCATCCGTCCATCCATTTTTGGTGGATGCCCGGCAACGAATATAAAGCATCAAACTGTAGCTGCGAGTTCTTGGGGCTGTTTGCCATAACCGCGGTTACCGTAAATTTTAAAGTGTCGCCGCCGTAATGGTTTATTACTTTCCCGATGGGGTCTTCGTTACCAAAAAGCTTTTCTGCGGTTTCCTGGGTGATGGCGATGTTGTTTGGCTTTTCAATAGCATCTTTTGCGTTACCTTTTATCACTTTAAAGTTAAAGATGTCTAAGAAAGTCGAGTCGACAGCGAACACCTGTGGCAGGAACACCCGTTTTTCATTATAGGTCATTTGGTACTTACGATCCCATTTTATACGGGTATAGCTTTTTACCTCCGGAAATTCAGCCTTAAGTGAAGGCGCCATCGGATACATGGATAACCCCACCTTTTGAGAAGCTGCCATCCCCGGAAATTTCTGCACTTCGTTAAGCCTTACAATATTATCGCCATGAAAACTGTCAAAGCTTTTCTCGTACGATACAAACAGCAGGATAACTATACAAGCCGCCATACCTATGGCAAGGCCCACAATGTTTATTACTGATGATACCTTGTTTTTCCAAAGATTGCGCCATGCGATCTTAAAGTAATTTTTTATCATGATGCGTTTTTTTAAAAACTGAATACAAACCTTTTAAAACACCAAACCCCGGGTGTTAAAACCCGGGTGCCTGATCAAGTTCTATTTATAAACAAGTTTATTCACTCCTTAAACTTTTAACCGGGTTAACCAATGCGGCCCTTATGGCCTTGTACCCTACCGTTATCCAGGCTATAATTACTGACGATGCGATAGAAATTACGAATATGCCGGCCCCCGGTGTTATTTTATAGGTAAAATCCTGTAGCCATTGATGGGTAAAATACCATGCAATAGGTGCCGCAATAACAAACGCGATGACAATGAGCAGGGTAAATTCCTTCGAGAACAGGTAGACAATGTTAGCTACCGATGCACCCAAAGTTTTGCGGATACCCACCTCCTTGGTGCGTTGCACCGCCATAAACGATACCATGCCATATAAACCAAGGCAGGATATAAAAATGGCAATGCCTGCAAATATTTTATACAACTGCGATAGCTGATCTTCTTTCCTGTAAAAGTTGGCTATTTTTTCATCCAGGAATTTGTACTCGTACACGCTTTGCGGGAAGGTTTTATTCCAGGTTTTTTCTACACTGGCCAGGGTTTCTTTTACGTTACCGGTACCTAATTTAATATTGGCTGTTTGGTACTGGTCGTTCCATGAAGCCATTAGCACCGGCGGAATCTGTTCACGAAGGGATGTGGTATTAAAGTCTTTTACAACCCCCACTATTACGCCTGTTTTCTCGTCCCATATATTGATGTTTTTACCAATTGCCTGCTTCGGGTTGGTTACACCCAAGCTTCTTAATGCAGCCTGGTTAACTACAAAACCTTTTACAGTATCACTTTTTTCGTACGGTTTACCGGCCACAAAATCCAGATCATAAAGCTTAAAATAATCGGCATCAGCCCATTTCAATGTAACCCTGAAATCGGCATTCTCGGGCGAGTTGTCATATTTAAAGGTGGTGCCCCAGTTCATATTATCTGATGGGCTACCATAACTGTAACTAAAGTTTTTTACGCCTGGTTGTTGCAGCAGTTGGTTGCGCAACGCAGTCATGTTTAACCTGCTCAGGCTATCGTTTGGCAGGCGTACTGTAATTACGGCATCCTTATTAAAGCCCAGCGGGGTGTTTTTAAAGTGGTTTAACTGGCTAATAATTACAATGGTGCCTATAACCAGCACTTGTGCTATACCAAATTGTAATACAACCAAACTGCGCCTTAAAGTAATGCCGTTTGAGCGCGCTACCTTAACCCTGTTCCTTAAAGCTGCAATTGGGTTAAAGCCAGATAATACCAGCGCCGGGTAGAAGCCCGATAGTAAGGTAACCCCAATAAGTACGGCAGCTAAAAACAGTAATATAGCTGTCTGACTGATAAATGCCGAACTCAGTTTGAGATCTAACAGGCTATTTAAATATGGTAAAGCAACCTCACTGAGTGCGGTGGCTAATATTACTGCAAACAGGGTTATAATAAAAGTTTCGCTTAAAAACTGGATGATAAGCTGTTTACGCTTGCTGCCCAATACTTTACGGATGCCTACTTCTTTTGAACGATTTACAGCCTGTGCTGTGGCCAGGTTAATAAAGTTAACGCAGGCAATGATGAGCAGGAATAAGCCAATCAGGCTTAAAGCATTAATAAGATCTGTACTGAAAACCTGCCCACTAAACACACCTACTCTGGCATCAGTATGTACAGTTTTTAAAGGTTGCAGTTCCATTGCGTCCTTATTGTCTTTTTCGGGCTTGTATTTTTTAATAAAAGCATTAAGATTTTTATTGAAGCTTGCGGCAGGTACATTAGATGGCAGTACCAGGAAACAGGCGTGCGAACCGATAATACTTTGCCACTCCTTCAAATTTTCTGAATAGTCGGTGTGTTTTAATGTACTATATGATATTGCAATGTTTACAGGCAAATCAGTATTTAGAGGGAGATTTTTTAAAATGCCGGTAACCTTAAGGTCCAGTTTGTTATCATACCTGATGGTTTTACCCATGGCGTTGTCCCATTTGCCAAAGTATTTTTCAGCAATTTGCTGGGTAATTACAACAGTATTTGGCTGGGTTAAGGCGTTTTCTTTGTTTCCTGCCAGCCAGGAGAAATTGAAAATAATGAAGAACTGTGGCTCAGCGAAATAAAGGTCTTTTTCCTTAAATTTTTTAAAGTCAGAACTGTTATTATCGCCAATACTCAACTGTTTATCATTATCATTAAATATGGCAGTTACCCCTTTCAGTTCAGGGTAATCTAAACGTAAAGCTTGCGATGTTGGGAACGGTACCCCCTGGCGATATTTTATACCATCAGGCGTTGAACGGCGCGTAATAACACGGTAAATGTTTTCTTTATTGCTGTGATAGTTGTCAAAACTGGTTTCAAAATTTATCACCAAAAATATAAGCATGCATGCAGCAATACCAATAGCCAGGCCGATAATGTTAATAGCTGTATAACTTTTATTGCGCAACAGGCTTCGCCATGCTGTTTTTAAATAATTTCTGATCATATATGTGAAATTCTAAAAATTAAACTCTAAGCTCTAAATCCTAAACTATTAGGCCTAATCACTAATTGTTATTCGCTACGTAAGCTTTTAACCGGGTTTACCAATGCAGCCCTGATGGCCTTATAACCAACGGTTACCCATGCTATTACTATTGATGATGCTATGGCCAGCACAAATACACCGGCAGTTAATGGTATGCGGTATGCGAAATTTTGCAGCCAGTTACTCATCATGTACCACGATACCGGCATCGCTATCACAAAAGATATGGCTATAAGGATCATAAACTCTTTTGAGAACAGCAACACTATGCTGAATACCGATGCGCCTAATACTTTACGTACGCCTACCTCTTTGGTGCGCTGAACTGCCATATACGATACCAGCCCATATAAACCAAGGCATGATATGAAAATGGCTATGAAAGCGAAGATCTTATATACTAAGGCTAACTGGTTTTCCTGGCGATAGAACTGGGCGATGTTCTCGTCTAAAAAGAAACCGTTATAGGCATATTCCGGATAGGTGTTTTCCCACATTTTTTGCAAGGTGGCGACCGTTGCGGTCAGGTTTTTGGTTTCTATCTTAAGCGCTATCTGGCTCTCGAATTTTTTGTTGGGCGATATTACGATCGGTTTAACGGCATCGCGCAATGAATTGGTTTTAAAATCTTTTACAACACCCGTTATAGCAGCCCAAGTACCTCGTCCGCCTAAACGTACGGTTTTGCCGATGGCGTTCTCAGCTTTTTGTATGCCCAGTTTATGAATAAATGTTTCATTAACTACTACCTGCCTTGTGGTATCACTTACATCATAGCCCTTGCCTGCTGCAAACTGTAAACCATAGGTTTTAAAGTAATCAGCATCGCCATATTTTAGGAAGGTGTTAAAAGTTGGGTCTTTTTCGGAGTGGTCGAAATAAAAATTTGTCCCCCAATTATTCTCCGACGATGGCGCGTCTGATCCAAAACTAACCGACTTAACCTGCGGGTTTTGCAACAGTTGTTGTTTAAACGACTGCATTTTACTGAGGGTGATGCTATCTGACGAGCCCGGTATAACTAATACGGCGCTTTTGTTGAAGCCCAGATCCGCCTCGTTCACAAAATTCATTTGGTTTACGGCTACTATAGTACCGATGATAAGCAATTGAGCAATGGCAAATTGCGCTACAACCAAAGCCCTGCGCAAGGGTATACCACCTATTGATGCAGCTGTGATCTTGTTTTTAAGTGCCAGTACCGGTTTAAAGCCCGATACCACCATTGCCGGGTAAACGCCAGATAACAGTATCACCACTACCATGGTAACTATTAGGAATAATACCGAACCCACGCTTAATAAAGCAATATCATCCGGCACGCTGGCTATATTTTTAAGATAGGGTAAAGCAATTTTGGCCATTACTATAGCCAGGATTACAGCGCCGACGATGATCAGTGACGTTTCGCCTATAACCTGTGCTATCAATTGTTTGCGGCTACTGCCTAACACTTTACGGATGCCAACTTCTTTTGAACGCCCTACTGATTGCGCGGTAGAAAGGTTGATGAAGTTGATAGATGCCATAATGATGATCAGGATGGCTATAAAGGTTAAAGTATTTAATGTAGCACGGCTGGTTATATGATCGCCCAGGGTATTACCTACGCGGGTATCAAAGTGCATGTCGCCAAGTGGTTGCAGCAGGTGTATACGTGATATTTTCTTTTTATTTAAATCGGTATTTTTATTGGTAAAGGCCGCAAGTTGTTTGGTGAAATTATCGGCGCTTACATTAGCGGGTAATTGTGTAAATATTTGGTGATTGCTGCTTATTGAGTGCCATTCACTAACCATACCATATTCGTTACGGTGTTGTTTAGCGGTGATGTATGATACCAAAACGCGTAATGGGATGTCGCTATTCTCAGGCGAATTAGCTATCACACCTGCTACTTTCAGATCAAGCAGGTTATCCATTTTTAGGGTTTTACCCATAGCGGTTTTCCAGTCGCCAAAGTACTTGGTGGCTGTTTTTTGATCGATAACCACCATGTTTGGTTCGGCAAGCGCCTGTTTGCTGCCTTCCAGCCACTCCGAATCGAAAATATCGAAGAATTGCGGTTCGATAAATAACACACCGATACTTTCAGTGAATTTTTTGCTGTCGGTACTGGTAGTAGAATTAGCGCCCGGAACAGTGATCTGGCTGCCATAGCTGGAGTTTATGGCAGCAAACTTATACTGCTGGAAATCAATACGAAGGGCATCAATTGCGGGCACAGATACGCCGGGATTATACGTCGTGCCATCTTCTTGATTTTGCTGGGTAACAATGTGATATATGTTTTTAAAACTCTTATTGAATGTATTGTAGCTCAGTTCAAACTGTAATACAACAAATATGAGCAGGCATGCTGCGATACCCACACTTAAGCCAGATATATTGATAATAGAATAAGCCTTATGACGGATGATATTCCTCCAGGCAATTTTAAAGTAGTTTTTAAACATAGCTATGGTATTATGTTTTATAAAGGCTAAAACATATACCAAAGTGTTAAGTTTCTAATAATGAACTACTTAAATAGATGAATAAGTGTACGATATGTACGTAAGTGTAACAGTGTGTGTTCGATTATGATACAGTAGTTGTTTGATATTAGGAAAAATGTCATTTCTTCTCGCTATTGCTCGTTTCGATGATAGGTGGGTTAAAACCCAAAGTGCTTGATATAGGTACTCAAATCCTTATCTCCTCTGCCCGATAGGCATATCACCACATTATCCGTTTTTTCAAAAGTCATTTTTTCCAGGTAAGCCAAGGCATGTGCCGTTTCAATGGCCGGGATAATGCCTTCCATCTGCGAACAAAGCAAGCCCGCGTTTAATGATTCATCGTCAGTAATGCTTACGTATTGCGCACGGTTTACCTTGAACAAATGCGCATGCTGCGGGCCGATACCGGGATAATCCAACCCGGCAGAAATGGAATAGGGTTCAATGACCTGGCCATCATCGCTTTGCATGAGTATGGTACGACTGCCGTGCAGTACACCTTCCCTACCTAAAAATGTGGTAGCTGCCGAGTGGCCGCTATCAACTCCTTTACCTGCTGCTTCAACAGCTATCAGTTTTACACCCTCGTTATCTAAAAAATGATAGAACATACCCATGGCGTTGCTGCCGCCGCCAACACAGGCCATTACATATTGTGGTAATTCGCTGCCGGTTTGCTCTAAAAGCTGTTTTTTTGTTTCTTCGGATATTATCGATTGGAACCTCGCCACCATATCAGGGTATGGATACGGCCCCACAACCGATCCGATGATGTAATGGGTATCAACAGGGTTGCCTATCCAGTCGCGCAGGGCCTCATTGGTAGCATCCTTAAGCGTTTTACTGCCTGATATTGCCGGTACTACCTTTGCGCCCAGCATCTTCATACGGGCCACGTTTGGCGCTTGGCGCTCCATATCTATCTCGCCCATGTACACAATACATTCAATGCCCATTAAAGCGCAAACAGTAGCGGTAGCTACGCCGTGTTGGCCGGCACCAGTTTCGGCAATAATGCGTTTCTTACCAAGACGCTTTGCTAAAAGTATCTGCCCTATGGCATTGTTTATTTTATGCGAGCCGGTGTGGTTCAGGTCTTCGCGTTTAAAAAAAATGTTGGCGCCATATTTTTCTGAATAGCGTTTTGCGTGGTACAATGGCGAAGGCCTGCCCACGTAATCTTTTAAAAGTTGGTCAAATTCGGCTTTAAACTCCGGGTCGCTTAGTATTTTAATATACTCCTGCCTTAACTCTTCCACATTTGGGTACAGCATTTCCGGTATATATGCACCGCCAAAATCTCCGTAATAGCCTTGTTCGTTAACTCCGTACTTCATTGCTGTTAAATGTGTTTATTGTAGTAAATGCTTGTGTTAGTTTATCTATATCTTTTAATCCCGGCGATAGTTCAAATTTACTATTCAGGTCTACCCCATAAAACGCCGGGTGTTTTATCTTCTTTACCTCTTCCAAATTATCCAAACTTAACCCGCCCGATAAAAAGAAGGGGACTTTTAATTTGTACTTATCCAAAATGCCCCAGTCAAACGTTTGCCCCGAGCCACCATGTACGGGTGTTTTAGTATCAAACAGGAAATAATTTACATTGTTCTTGTAGGCATCCAGTATTGCAAAATCAAAGTTTTCATCTACGCCGAAGGCTTTTATAACCTGTACCTCGTGCTTAAACATATCGCAAAAAGCCGGGCTTTCGTTGCCATGCAACTGTATCGCATCAAACTTATACTTGTAGATCAGTTTGCTGATACTGTCGGCATCTTCATTAACAAAAACGCCAACTTTGGTTATATTTGTGCTGATGTTCACCAGTTCATCATCTTCCATAGCGCCAATAAAACGTGGTGATCCGTCATAGCAGATAAACCCCATATAATCCGGCGCTAAAGCCTCAACAGCTTTAATATTATTCGGGTCCCGTAAGCCACAAACCTTAATTTTCATGTTAATTGGCTAACAAGGTTTTAAAACTATTTAATGCTTTTTTGGTGGTGAGCGATTCTTCCGCTTTGTAAAAGCAATCGGCAAAGCTTTTTTCGGGGTGAATGGTTTTAATAGCTATAGCCGCGTTACTTAATACTACACTGGCTTGGGCAACGGTGGCCTCATTATTCAGTACTTTCATAAATATATCTGCCGAATCGCTTACGGTATGCCCGCCGGTTATCTGGTCTTCATTCAGCTTGTTAAACCCAAGGCTTTCAATGCTGTTTATCTTTTCGCCTTCGGCAGAGAAAGTTTTAAAATCGCAGGTAAGCGAAACCTCGTCATAACCGTCAAGCGCGTTAAGGATGGTATATTTAATACCCGATTTTTGATACAGGTAGGCATAGATCCTTGCCAGCTCCAAGTTAAACACACCTACCATTTGGTTTTGCGGTTTGGCCGGGTTTACCAATGGGCCAAGCATATTAAAGAAAGTCTTCACTCCTAACTCGCGGCGGATAGGCGCAACGGTTTTCATAGCCGGATGAAACAACGGCGCGTGCAAAAAGCAAATGTTAGCTTTATCTATACTGCGTTTTAGCGCGTCGGTATTGTTGGTAAACACATAACCCAAATGCTCCATTACATTTGATGAACCGCAGCCCGATGATACGCCGTAGTTACCATGTTTAGCTACCTTATACCCTGCCCCTGCTACTACAAATGATGCAAGGGTTGATATATTGAATGTGTCTTTACCATCGCCGCCTGTACCACAAAGGTCTATCAGTTCACCATTCTGCAAATCTACAGGCAGGCAAAGCTCCAGCATGGCATCGCGGAAGCCTTCTAACTCGTTGACGGTAATACTGCGCATACAGTAAGCCGTCATAAAAGCGGCCATTTGCGAATTGTTGAATTTACCCAGGGCAATATCTTTCAAAATCTCTTTTGATTGCTCGCGGGTAAAGGTTTTATGTTCAAAAAGGTGGTTAAGTATTTTTTTCATAACAGGGCATAAAAAAAGGGTTACCATGTGGCAACCCTTCTGTATATTTTATAAAAACAAAAAATGAGGCTGCCTTACGAATTCTCGTTAAGCCACCACCAATTGTTGTTTAATATTTGCACTTTCATTTTTTGTTAGGCAAATATGGAAATTGTTTTCACTAAAAGCAAGCATTATGATATTTTTACACAGTAACAATCATCATGGCCATACATAAGCAGCAAACCAACCCCGAAAAAGACCTTGGCTTTGGCCCACAGCCGGTTATTAAAAACCAGCCGCTTATTAATAAAGATGGCTCTGTGAATATAAAGCGCCGTGGCCTCTCCCGCTTTAATACGGCCGATAATTACCATACTCTAATTAAAATGGGTTGGGGTAAGTTTTGGGTAGTAGTGTTAAGTGGTTACCTTATTGCCAACCTCATATTTGCATCAATATACGTATTGATAGGCATGGATAGCCTTGACGGCGCATCTGGTGATACTACAGGCAGCCATTTTTTAGATGCCTTCTTCTTTTCGGCACAGACTATATCTACGGTGGGTTACGGGCACATTAGTCCGCGGGGTGTGGTAGCCAATAGCGTGGCAGCATTTGAATCGATGATAGGCTTGCTGGCCTTTGCATTAGCTACGGGTTTACTTTATGGCCGATTCTCGAAACCATCGGCAAAAATTGTTTACAGTGAGAATATTTTGGTTGCACCCTATAAAGAGAATGGCCGTGGGTTGATGTTCAGGCTGGCTAATATCCGCAAGAATGTATTAATAGACCTGGATATAGAGGTCATTTTCTCCTACAACGAATTTGTAGACGGCAAACCCACCCGGCGTTTTTTCACATTAGATCTTGAACGTAAATACGTAAGCCTGCTTACCCTTAACTGGACAATTGTACACCCGCTGGATGCCAACAGCCCGCTTATTGACATGATATACGAGGACCTGGAAACCTACCAGGTAAGTTTTTCGGTCTTATTAAAAGCTTTCGACGATACTTTTTCACAAACGGTGCATTCCCGTACGTCCTACACCGCGCAGGATATGGTTTGGAATGCAAAGTTCATCCCCATGTTTAACAGGGATGAGGATGGCAGGATAGAGTTGGATATGAGTAAGATAAGTGAGTATGAGATGGTTGGATAGTTCGAATTCATGGTGTAAAAGATTTCTCACTATCGTTTCGAAATGACATTTCGTTATTTGAGTAGCGAGTTTTTCTCCCTTGCAAAAACCTTAAACACCTGCTTATCCAAAAACGCTGGTAAAAACTTACTTAAAAATACAGTAAGCTTCCCTTGCGAGGTCATGACTAATGTACGCTCGCGGTTTTCTATGCCATCGGCTATAATAACGGCTACCTCTTCGGCAGTCATCATTTGAGCTTCTTCCAGAGTGCTTTCGCCCTGCTGCACGCCGTTTTTATCGAGCGCGGTATTGCGAATATTAGATGCCGTAAACCCCGGACTGGCCACCATTACATGAACGCCTGTCTTCAGGTTTTCTACCCGTAAAGCATCCATAAACCCATTTATAGCAAATTTGGAGGCCGAGTAGCCCGAGCGGCCTGGCAAACCTTTATAACCGGCAATGGATGAGATTGCAACAATACTGCCTTTGGTTTTAATAATCTCAGGCAGGGCGTATTTGGTACAATAAACGGTGCCCCAAAAGTTAACGTCCATGAGGTTTTTCATTACTTTCAGGTCGAGGTCTTTAAAAAGAGCACGCATAGAGATACCGGCGTTGTTTACCAATACATCTACCCTGCCGAAAGTTAATACGGTTTGTTTGATGAGGGCAACGCAATCTTCTTCAATAGCTACATCGCATTGTACAGCAATTGCTTTTATGTTGTGTTGATTTTGAAGATCCTGGGCTATTTCGCAAAGGGTAACATACTGGCGGGCGGCCAATACCAAATTCACGCCACGTTGGGCCAGTTCAATAGCAAGGGCTTTGCCTATACCGGATGATGCACCGGTGATGATAACTACCTTATCTTTCAATTTCATATTTCGGGGCGAAGATCTGCGGGATACCCGGTATTTTTATTTCGGGCATATGCAGTAAATATTTCGCAGCGAATATAATCATAGCACCATAAAAGTGCCTGATGTAACTCCAGCTTAATTTAGAATTTAACTGGTTCTTGAAATTCAGTATATAAGTTTTGGGGAAATAATAGTTTTTGTAACCCGCAAGGCGGATACGGAACGACAAGTCAATATCGTGCCCAAATGTGGCTAGGCGCTGATCTAACGGGCCAATTTTGGTTAAAACCGATCTGCGCAACAGCATAAACGCGCCGTTTATTACATCTACCTCGGTAGTAGCAAATTCTTCTTCTTCTATCCAGTTATCGTCGTGTTTATAAAGGCGCGATTTTGGGAAGTATTTGGCCAGCCCGGTAAACTTTAATAAAGCACCCCAGGCACGTGTAAAGCCCATTCTTGACTCGGGCAGGAAGTTGCCACGCGGACTAAGCGCACGTACACCAACACCGCCGGCATCGTTATGCGCATCCATAAATTCAAGTACATGCGCTATTGTTTTTTTGCCGCTAATTGTATCCGCATTGACCAGTAAAACATACTCCCCGCTGGCCTGCTCAATACCTTGGTTGCGGGCTTTAGCCATCCCAACGGTGGTTTTATTAAAGATCAATTTAGCCTCTGAGAACTCCTCCTGCAGCATTTTTTGCGACTTATCGGTGGATGCATCATCAATCACAATAAGCTCATAATCAATATCTTTACACGATCTGATTAAAGTAAGCAGTGTTTGCTTTAAAAACATACACATGTTATGATTGACTACGATGACAGAGATTTTCATAAGCTATCAGGATAATGAATTTTCGTACGGTACACGGGTTACGATAGATCGTCCTAACGTAATCTCGTCCACGTACTCTAATTCACCCCCAAAAGCTATGCCACGGGCAATAGTTGAGATATTTATTGCAAATTGTTTTAAACGTTTGTGCAGGTAAAAGATGGTGGTATCACCTTCCATTGTTGCGCTTAGGGCAAAAATGATCTCTTTAACCTCGTTATCCTTTAACCTTTCCACTAAGGTATCCACTTGCAGGTCGCCGGGGCCAATACCATCCATTGGCGATATTAAGCCGCCTAAAACATGGTAAACACCGTTGTATTGGTTGGTATTCTCGATAGCCATTACATCGCGGGTATCCTCTACCACGCAGATAATGCTATGATCGCGTTTGTGGGATGCGCAGATCTCGCAAACCTTCAGGTCGGAGATATTATGGCAGGTTTGGCAAAACTGTATCTCGTTACGCAGCTTGCTAACGGCATTGCTGAATTTTTGCACCTCTTCCTTATCGCGGTTCAGCAAATGCAGTACTAAACGCAGCGCGGTTTTCTGGCCCACACCCGGTAGTTTTGCAAATTCGGCAACGGCATCCTCCAGCAGCTTTGATGAAAAATTCATGGCACGAATTTACGGATTTTAGGCGATGCTGCATAACCGGGAACAGCTATAAACATCCCGTTTTGTTCCACTGGGAAATGGAACTGTCTCTTATACACATCTCCGAGC
>NZ_LGEK01000047.1 GCF_001636615.1 Mucilaginibacter sp. L294
GATGTGTATAAGAGACAGGATTATTACTACTGACAAGATCTTGTCAATAATTAAACAAACACTTCGCAACATGTAAGTTAAAGCCTCATACACAGCCATTTATAAAAATACCGTTTTTGTTCCACTTTTTTAGAAATGGAACAAGAAATCACCGATAATAGGCGACTTTATTTAGCCCTTTTCCGGCCTTGGTTCGCCCTTTTCCGGCCCTGGTTCGCCCTTTTTGGGATGCCGAAAAACGGAATCACACCTTTGATGATTTTAATTAAGTATTTGATTTATAACACTTTGATGATTTACACCTTGTTCCATTTTGTTCCGTTTTGAACAACCTTTTCGCTCTTGTTGTTAACAACGCCACATACATTCGGAAGATTAGATATGTCATGTTGAGCCTGTGGAAACACTTGCTACTATGCCCACCGCACGCCCTTCGACAAGCTCAGGGTGACACCCTGTTTCATTAGTACAATCTTCAACACCAACAACGGTGGGAAACAACGGCAGAAAGCTGAAAATTAAATATTTCAGGCCGATTAAACACGGCTATTAATTATGCCGTTTATGTACATTTGGGGCACAACACCTATTACATGCCAGCTCACATCAAATACATCCTGTTCTTTGTATCCTTATTAGGCGTACAAGCATCTTTCGCGCAATCAAAACTGCCGGTTATTAAAGCTACCTCAAAAAGTGTTTCTATTAACGATGGCGGCTTTCTTGATAAAAACGCATGGTCGCTTTCGCCGGGCATCAGGCCTGATGTTTACACTGCTGATAGGAGCCGCCAACCCAAATGGGTTACCTTTTATACCGATATAGATTCGATACGGGTAAAAGTTACACCCGGCAGCACGTTCAATTTTGTGGTGGTGTTAAACGGTAAAGATTCGTGTTTTACCCAAATTGCAAGTGCTATATCACCGGCAAGCATGGTGAAAAACAACGTTGCTACGCACGATACCGTCCCTTTTATCCTTACAGCCGATAACGCCATCAGCATAAAAACGATCCTTAACGATACCGATACCCTACTGCTGCACTTTGATGCCAGCTCTTTCGATTTTCATTTTACGCAGAATGCTATCCTCAAAAAAACCAGGCTGCTGGCTAACCATGCCGATGCTTTGGCCGGTAAAGCAACACCTAATTACAATAAGTTAAATAAGGCAGCAAAATTACAAATGGGTAGCCTGGTTTGGCATAATGTAGAGGTATTACCTACCAAAATAACTGCGGATGGTATGGACGGCCGCTTTGGCTGGAACCTTTTTGAGGGCAAACAAGTGGAACTGGATTATGATAAAAACATCATGATCGTTCACTCACGCTTACCAAAGGCTTTAAAAGGTTACGTTAAATCGAAAATAGGATTTGCACGTTCCTTTCCTTATATAAACGGCACGTTTGAAATTGACGGTAAAAAATATACCGGCAATTTTACAATGGATACAGGTTCTGGTCAGGCCCTTATTCTGGACAGCGCCTGGGTAAGCAATCAGCATTTCCCTAAAGATCTGAAACTGATCAAATCATCAATACTGCGCGATCCGCGTGGCAATCAATATGAAATTAAGATAGTGCAGGCGCCGCTTTACCGTTTAAATGGTTTTGCTTTAAGCAATATCCCTACCCTGCTATTAGCCGGCAAAAACCCCATGGGGTTCGAAATCAATTATTTGGGTAACGACCTGATGAAACGATTTAATATGATCCTGGATTTTGAAAAGGATAATATTTACCTTAAGCCTAATAAACTAACCCCTTTAAAATATAAAGGCGATTCTTAAACCGTTCTGACAAGGTCCTCTCTTGAGGGTAATAGCCCATCAAAAGACAGGATTAAATTTTTAAAGCGCTGGCCTATGCGATTCCCTCCCAACGGGAGGGTGGAGGGAGGGGTTTAAGCGATAGCTATCACGCATAAACCCCTCCCTGTCGGGCATTTTTCTACCGACCTTAAACCAATGGGGTTTAATAAAAGATGTGGGTACACGGTAGCCATGGGAGGGAATTGAAGCTACACAATAGCCCCGCTGTCATATCATAGGCTATTACCCGTTGGGAGGGAATCGTAATGCCGGCACTTTAAACTTAACCCATAAATATAGGGGCCTGCGAATCTCAAGCTCATTAATCGTTCCGATGGAACGAAACCACCCCATATGCTATTTCTACCAACCAGGCGTTCCGATGGAACGAAAAAAGAACCACCTTAGCGTGCCATAGGTACGCATCGTTGGTAGAAACAATATAAGAACGCCTATTTACGTTCCGTAGGAACGTTTGGTGTTCCCTCCTCGCAGGCTCTTCTTAAAGAGCCCCCGCTACGACACAATTTAAAAAAAAGCGTCAATTACCAAAACGGGTTCAGCGGGTTACTATATTTTTGTGATTTTGGCTAAACCAAACGCAGATTTGGATAAATCCCGACAGCCAAAGCAGCCCATCTTTGTAGTAACAAAAAGAAACTCAATTATGCGCGTATTTGTTACCGGAGCCACAGGCTTCATTGGTACTGCCATTGTGCAGGAATTAATAAATGCAGGTCACCAGGTGCTGGGACTGGCCCGCTCAGATGCATCAGCCCAAAAGCTGATCGCGGCCGGTGCAGAAGTTCACCGGGGCGACCTCGAAGATCTGGACAGTTTGAGGAGCGGTGCCGCTCAAACTGACGGTGTGATCCACGCCGGTTTTATACATGACTTTACCCGCTTCGCGGAAGTTTGCGGGGTAGATAAAATCGCCATCGAAACCATTGGCGAGGTATTGGCAGGTACTGATCGCCCCTTTATTGTTACCTCGGGCACAGCCCTGGTTAGCCCGGGGCAACTCGCTACCGAAGATATTAAACCACCTGTTAACCCGGGATGGCCGCGTGCTTCGGAACAGACGGGCGATTTGGCAGGTGCAGCGTCAGTGCGTTTGTCGCCGTCTGTGCATGGCGACGAGGATAAACACGGGTTTATACCCATACTGGTTAATATCGCTAAAGAAAAAGGCTTTTCCGCATATATCGGCGAAGGGCTGAACAGGTGGAATGCCGTACATCGTTTGGATGCCGCGCATCTGTTTCGTTTGGCTTTAGAAAATGCTGAACCCGGTACCCGTTATCATGCTTCTGCCGAAGAGGCGATCACAGTTAAGTCTATTGCCGAAGCTATTGGTAAACAACTTGATCTCCCGGTAAAATCAATTACGCCCGAAGCAGCGGCGGAACATTTTGGATGGTTTGCCCACATGGCGGCAATCGACTGCCCTTCATCAAGCAAGTGGACACAAGCACATTTGAACTGGCAGCCAACACACGCTACCTTATTGACTGATATCGAAAACGGTGTTTATACCAAATAAAGCCATGAACATTATTGTAACCGGTTCCTTAGGGAACATTAGCCTGCCGCTGACAGAAACATTAGTTAAACAGGGCCATACCGTAACCGTGGTGAGCAGCGATCCTAAAAAACAAGCCGCTATCGAAACCTTAGGCGCCATACCTGCCATTGGCTCGATCGCTGATGTCGCTTTCCTGACCGATACTTTTAAAGGTGCAGACGCGGTTTACACCATGATCCCGCTGAGTTTTACCGAGCCTGACCTGGGAGCATATATGCGCCGGATGGCGCAGAACTATGCAGAGGCGCTGAAAGCAGCCGGTACCAAACGGATAGTTGTTATGAGCGGCTGGGCGGCAGACCTGGTTAAGGGTGAAAATATAGAACATATATTTAACGGTTTGGATGCCTCCATCACCATTATGCGGCCGGGTTCGTTTTACACCAACTTCTATCAATCCATAGACCTGATCAAAGGCAAGGGTTTTATCGGTAAATTCCTGACGCTGCGCTATTCCGGGCTTTGGGCTTTGCTAACCGGCAAGACCGGCCTGCTGATGGGGAACTATGGTGGCGACGACCGGATCGTTTTCGTATCGCCCAGGGATATCGCGGATGCCGTGGCAGAGGAACTCTTATTACTGCCCCAGGAGAAAACCATTCGTTACGTTGGCAGCGAAGAAATGACCTGTAATGAAGCTGCCCGGATCATTGGTACCGCAATAGGCAAACCCTGGTTAAAATGGATGTTGCTTTCTGATAAGGAAATGCTGCAGGGATTAAAAATGGCCAAATTGCCGGAAAAACTGGCGGAGACCTTAGTAGAAATGCAGGCGGCTATGCACAGTGGCAAAACGCTGGAAAACTTTCATCAAAACAAGCCCAAAATGGGCAAGGTAAAACTGGCTGATTTCGCTAAGGAGTTTGCAGCAGTGTACCACCAAAAATAAGTATCTTGTGTTATGAATAACCACCAGCTTTTTCGTTTTCATACGATCACTGAATATCACCGCGCGGCGGGCTTACCTAAGCCCGCCCACCCGCTGATCAGCCTGGTGCATATGGAAGAATTGAACAGGCCACTGGCAGAAGGCCCATTCAGTTTAACCTATGATTTTTATTCCATCTCGCTGAAAAGGATGAAGAACGCCAAATTCAAATATGGCCAGCAGGCCAGCGATTTTGATGAAGGTGTGCTTTTCTTTATGTCGCCCGGCCAGGTATTTGGTATGGATATTGAAAAGGGCAGCGTAGTGCACCGGCCGGAAGGCTGGATAATTCTGATCCATCCGGATTTTTTGTGGAATACCACGCTGGCTAAAACCATCAAACAATACGAGTTCTTTAATTATTCGGTTTATGAGGCGCTGTATTTATCAGACAAGGAAGAAACGATGCTTACCACCATCGCGCAAAATATCGAGCAGGAGTACCATGCCAATATCGATCGTTTCAGCCAAAGTGTGATCATTGCCCAACTGGAACTTTTGCTGACCTATTCGGAGAGATTTTACCAGCGCCAGTTCATCACCCGTAAGATAGCCAGCCACGAAATACTTACCCGGTTGGAAGACCTGCTTACCGCTTATTTTAACAGCGGTGAGCTTGCCAAAAAAGGCCTGCCCAGCGTTACTTATATTGCCGAAGCCTTAAATATTTCACCCGGTTATCTCAGCGGTTTGCTTAAATCCCTTACCGGGCAAAATACCCAGCAGCATTTGCACAATAAGCTGATTGAACTGGCTAAGGAAAAACTTTCGACCACCAGCCTATCCGTTAGTGAGATTGCCTATGAGCTGGGCTTTGAACATTTGCAATCCTTCAGTAAACTATTCAAGACCAAAACCAAGCTCTCGCCAATGGAGTTCAGGCATTCTTTCAATTAAGCCAGGCTAAAGCTATTTTTCGATCAAAGTACCATGCGCCCGCATGCAAAGCAACGCAGAATCCACGATGTAAGCCAGCTACGACAAAATTTCACCTACAAAAATTGAATAAACTAAAACAAGAAAGTAAAGCCCTGTCCTTTTGATGGCTTTTTCATTTCCTCAAATTTTTCAATTTCCTGGTTAAGTAAAAACGCATATTCACCAGCCATAAATTCACGGAATATCTCTATGTTTTCTTGTTGACGCGTATCAATCAGCGCCTGGATATAAGCCGCTTTATTTTCGCTCTGTACTATTGCCAAAGGAAGGTTAAACCAGGCTTGAATATAATTCATTAGCAGTCGGGATGTTCTGCCGTTACCATCATAATACGGATGAATGCTGACAAGGCTGAAATGCGCGTCAAAAGAAAGATTTAGTTGTTCAGCTATAGATAATGGAGAATTAATAGCCTCATTAAGCTTTTTTACCAGATCCCTGGTCAAACGCTCTACTTTGTCAAAATTTGGAAAATATGAAACACCTGCAGTAACATTGCCTTTTCTAAATGCTCCGGTTCGGGAATCCACAGTTCCTAACATAGTGTTATACACCTTGCCGGTATTTTTCATCACTAAAGCGTTGATCTCTTGTAAAAGAGATATGCTTAATACTCTTCTTGCTTTTGCGTTTTCAATAGAAAAAACCAAGGCTGCATGATGATCAGTAACCATTAAGCTTTCTTCTAATGGTTTCCCGTTAGGAGTTCGCCCCTCATTGATCAAAACCTGTGTTTCCACCTCGGTCAATGTCGACCCCTCGATCCTGGTAGAATGATGATCGATAGCGATCAGGTTAAACCGATCATGATCGATCACCTCAGCTATTCGAAGGTCATTGTACTTTTTTATCAGGTTAACTATTTCCATCACTTTATTATGCGAAAATAGTTATAAATTATTGTCCGTTTTATAGTTTTTTACCGGGATACCGAGGCTATTCTTAAACCGTAGGCAGGCGCCAGTTATTGCGTACCGCCAATATGCGGATGGTGCAGATAAGCACTACGGAGATAGCCTCGGCCACCTGATGCTCTACTATGGGCAGCAATAATATATAACAGATGCCTCCTGCAATACAGGCAGTAGCATAGATCTCTTTATGAAACAGCACCGGGATATGGTTTAGCAGCATATCGCGCAGCACGCCGCCAAAGCAACCGGTAATGGTACCCAATGCAATGCAAACGCCCGGGTTAAGGTTAGCTGCCAGGCCTTTCTGCACACCAATTACAGTGAACAAACCCAGGCCAAGCGCATCAAACAAAAACAGGGTAACCTTCAGGTTTTTAACCAGCCGTTTAAAACTGATGGTGAGGATAGCCGTAGCCAGGATAACAAGCGGGGTGGTTACATCGCGCATCCATGATACGGGGGTGTTGCCTATCAAAACATCGCGCAGGGTACCGCCGCCAATAGCAGTTACAAAACCGAGGATGAGTACGCCAAACAGATCCAACCGCTTTTGCATGGCCGAAAAAGCACCCGATATGGTGAAGGCAATAGTGCCCAGTATTTCAATAATGGTTGAAAAGCTTAAGTGCATACCGTTTGTAATACAAACCTAAACTTTTGTATTGATATAACCATTCGCTTTGGTTTTTAAGGCTCAGATACCTATCATTGCGAAATATTTCTTTTTTCTATCCATCATGACTAAACAAAAAGGATTCACAACTACCCTGTTACATGCCGATCGCCTTCGCAAACCGGAGTTTGGCGCTTTGCATCAGCCAATACATACCGCTGTAACCTGGGGTTTTGATGATGTGCAGGACCTGGTAAACGTATTCCAGAATAAGGCAAAGGGTTTTGCCTATTCAAGGCAGGGCAACCCTACTACGGCAGCCTTAGAAAGTAAAGTTACCATGATGGAAAACGGGTTGGCTTCTGTAAGTTTTTCTACAGGCATGGCCGCTATTATGGCAACTATTTTTGCATTGGTGAAAGAAGGCAGCCACATTATTGCCAGCTCTTACCTGTTTGGTAACACCCGCAGTATATTACAAACCTTTACCGAAATTGGACTGGATATCTCTTTTGTAGACGCCACCTCTGTTGAAAATATAAAGGCCGCTTACCAGCCAAACACCTGTATGGTGATGGTAGAAACCATTGCCAACCCCGCAACCCAAATTGCCGACCTTGAAAACATAGGCAACTTTGCCCAGGAAAAAGGTTTGATATACGTGGTTGATAATACCATGACCTCGCCCTACCTGTTTAAACCGGTAACGGTTAAGGCATCGCTCGTCATAAACTCGTTAACAAAATACATTGGCGGCCATGGCAACGCGCTTGGCGGTAGTGTAACTGATACCGGTTTGTACGACTGGGCAAATTACCCCGGAATTGCAGATATACTACGCGAACAAATAAAACCCGAACTGCTTGGCATCACCCAGATCCGCAAGCGCGGCTTGCGCGATGGCGGCGGTACATTAGCGCCCGAAGCTGCGCATGTGATATCGGTGGGTGCCGAAACGCTGGCCTTAAGGCTTGACCGCTCTTGCGCTAACGCGACTGCACTGGCCGAATACCTGCAATCGCACCCGCTTATCAGCAAAGTTTATTACCCGGGGTTAAAGGACCACCCACAGCATGAGCTCTCAAAAAAACTATTCCGTTATAATGGCGGATTGATGAGCTTTGCCTTAAAAGATGGGGTTGATGTATTTGCCTTTTTAAACAGGCTGCAGGTAGTTATTAAAAGTAGTAACCTGGGTGATACCCGCACACTGGCTATACCTGTTGCGCAAACCATATTTTTTGAACTGGGTGCCGAAAAACGCGCCGAAATGGGCATCCCCGAAGGGATGATCCGCCTATCGGTTGGTATTGAAGACCGCGAAGACCTGATGGAAGATTTTAAACAGGCGCTTGACGGCGCTAACTAAGCTCCATCAGCTTTAATTATACAAAGGCAAACGAACCATCGTTTGCCTTTTTTGTTGCGATGGTAATTATTTTATAGCCTGCACTTTTGCATGCGGTTGCAGCACTGCGGCATGCGCCGGTTGATTGTTGCATTTACCCAGCAGCACATAAATAACAATAAATATTATAATGGTTGAAAAACAACCGCCACCCAGTTTTTTAGCGCCCCATGCTGCAATCAGCCCTCTGAAAAAATTATTCATAGTGTTTATTTATATCGCTAACATAAAACACCCGCGATAGTTTTATTGCAGTAGCGGCATTTATTGCATTACCGGTGTTTTAGTGTTTGTGATAGTGTTATGCGTTAAGGTATTATTAAAGGGGGCCACATCCTGCATGGTGCGCGATGGGTACCGTTTGGTATCGAATTTTCCCGTCCAGTCGGCGTTTTTGCTGCCGCCTATCAGGATGCCGGTATCGCAATTTGTTATCTGGTTATTTTTAATGGTGCAATCGCTTGCCGCTATATAAAAGCCGGTATCTATTTTTCCTTTTGCCATGCCATACATCAGCCTGATGGCAATAGGCAGGCCTTTAAACTGGTTATTGGTGATGACATGCCCGGTGCCGTTTACACGGATGCCGCCCGTACCGCCGGTAAATTTGTTACTATCTACCAGGCATTCGTGCCCGCCGCGCATTACCAGTTCGCCGTGGCAATCCTCAAAGGTGTTATTAATGTATTTGTTGCCAGATGCTTTATTGCTGATCACTTCCGGCTCGCCATTACAGCTAACAAACCTATTATTGCGCACCGTAGCGTACGCATATTTGTTCCCCAGCAGTATGGGGTCCTGCCCTATCTGCACACATTCGCCACCATTGTTGCCTTTCCAGGTTACGCTGTCTTTATTCATAAAGGTGTTATGGTCTATCAATGTATAAACAGATACATCATCGGCCCCAACCCTTACCTGCACATCCTGGTTGTTTACATTATTGGTGAACCTGCAATTATCTACACGGGTGTGTTCGCTATTACCGGCTACCACTACAATGGGCATAAACTGCGCGTTAACGGAGTTTTTATTGAAGGTGCAATCCGTCATCCGGCAATATTTGGCAGCTGATATTTCGACCAAAACAACATCTGCGCCCTTTTCTTTGAATAACTGGCAACCCTCAAATTTTAAACCTTTTAGCTGGATGTAACTCCCGCTAACCTGAATAATTGTTTGATGAACCTCTCCGGTAAAAATAGCCCTGCCCAAATTTTCGGCCCTGATGACAATGGGTTTCGCGGCGGTGCCGTTGTTGTTTATCGCTACAGCCCAACCGGTGTAGCTGCCGTTGGCAATTACAATTTCATCGCCGGGGGTAACGCTGGCAGCGGCTTTGTTAAACTCTTGGGCGGTTTTTACTTGATAGGTTTTGCCAAAGCTTAATTGAATAGCAAACAGGCATATAATTGTTAACGATTGATATTTCATAATAGATCTATAAATTTAGTTCAACCAAATTAAAGGGTGCCTTACAGGCAGGTTCCTGATAATCTCTGCTTCCTGCGGATCATGATCGAGTTTTTCCCAGGTGGCCAGCCATTCGTTATTTTGATAAGCCGATGCGCCGAACACCAACGCGGGGCCTGCAACCGGCCAGCTTTCCCAATGCATTACATCGTGCGGGTATGGCCATTTATCTTTATCCTTTAAGTAAGGGTACAAAAATTCTATCCCTTTTTTTATCGACCGGCCATCGGTAGTTTGGTAATCCCATAAATTATCATTGGCGGTGCTGAGTATGTTACAGATAGTTGCCATGGCATCCAGGTTAAAAATGGAGTAACCATACGGCTTGGTGCGTTTCAACTCTAAAGGGAAACTACCATCGGCAGCCATTTGGGTGGGTAATAATATTTGTTTGTATCTGTCACTGCAAAAGGCAAGCAACTTTTGGTCATGTATGAACCTTGCGAAACAGGCCACCTGCATTACCCAACAGGTACCATGATTGTTCTTGGCGTTCATTTCATCCTTACCATAGGGGTGTGTTGTTAGCCATTGCAGGTACTGGCTAAACCATGCTTTGGTGCCCAAAACGGTTTGTTTATCCATTGCTGCAGAGCCTTCCATAGCCAGGATCCCCTGCACTACTTCCATTAACTGAATGGTATCGATAATACCTATCCCCCGGCCTGTTGCTACACCCTTAATGGCTTGCGCGTATTGCAGATCGGGGTTCATTAAAGTTGCCGTGTCTGTAAACCATGCTTTGATATGCTTTGCCGCTTGCTTTACATACTTATCATCGTGTGTAATTTTATAGGCCGATGCCAGCGCACCGATGATGCGGCTAAACCTGATCATGGCCAGCCGATGCGCGGTAAAATTCTGCGGATTGGTCAGCCCGTCTTTTTGAATGTAGGGGCCATCAGGTTTGTTGGGGTCAGGCCACCAATAATCACCTTCCGAATAAAAATCGTGCTTACCGCCTGCGCTTCGCGGACTTGTTTCCGCTGTTATGGTTACCGGCTGCTGCGTTAACGCCCAGGCTGCCTCCTTTAAAATATAAGTCCGTAAGGTATCCTGTACCTCTTTTTTAATATCGTTGCCCGCCGTAAAGCTGCAAAGCATAAACAGTACAAAGCATAAAACATAAAGCCTGCTATTCTTCATCACTATAATTTTAAAAAGTTAACAGGTAATCCCGGCGACCGTACCCCGATCACGGAACTGCCACCATTTGTTTTTATACTGATGATAGCCCGGCCATTATAGGCCTGTACCTTACGCGAGCCTTTTGCCGTACCCAAATCGTCCAGCAATATACCATCGCCGGATAACGAAAAGTTTACCCAGTTGGCGGCATCAAGGCAAGGGATACCGTTTTTATCGTACAGGGTTGCCTGTAAGGTTACTATACCATTGTTCTCAGTTATTTTAGTGAGTATCACCTTCGCGGGCTTGCCCCATTTTTCGGTTTGGTAAATCTGGCTGATAGTATCAGTAACCACCGCTTTACCTTTCCAGGCAATTACTTTGATATTGTTTTTGCCGGGCTTGTAAACTATCATCCACCGCAAGCCTGCCGCCGGGAAGTTTTGCGCTTCGCGGGCTTTTACGCCCTGGCTTTTGCCGTTTACAAACAGCTCGGCCTTATCGGCATTTGAGTATACTTTTACCATTTTTGGCTCGCCAGCATCGCCCCATCTTACCGGCCAGCTATGCCCGTAAATATGCGCCATTGGGGCTACCGCCCAGTACGACTGCACCACATAGTACGATTCCTTTTTAGTAAAATCGCGTTCTACAACGCCTTTTTGGTTTACGTATGGTACGGGGTTATCCGGGCGGATGGGGGTTGAAAAATCTTTGAACGTCCAGAACGCGGTGCCGGTTAGCCAGGGCATTTTCTCCTGCTCCTTTAAATGCCAGTCGAACAGGTTACAGATGTAAGTTTCACTCCAGTCGCTGCTATCGGCAATATGTTTCATGCCGGTAAACAGGGTTGAATCTATTACGCCCTTATAATTTTTGTCGTTCACCAGTTTGGCAAGCGCCTTGTCCGGTTCTTCGGAGTGGCGGCCTGCGTGGCTGTCACCGCCCCATTCCGCATGGAAAAAGTGCGGCACTTTTTTAAATTCTTCTTCGGTAAACTTAGCGTAATCGGTATAAAAGCCACGATACCAGCCCGCCCAAATGGTTGGCGAATACACATCAGGGATATCCCTGCAAAAATCGCAGCGGCGTATGGTAGTTTTGCGGGATGGGTCGAGCTGATGGGCCAAAGCATTCTGGCTGCTCATAAAATCCCTTATTTTTTGCTTATCAAACTCAGGGAAATCTCCGGGCCAGTCGTTCTCATTCCCCAGTCCCCATAATATGATGGACGGATGGTTATAATGCTGCCGGATCATATTGGTGAGCATGCTTTTTGCCTGCGCCTGGTAAACATCGCCACCTAAACCGCCGCGGCACCAGGGCTCTTCTTCCCAAACCAAAATACCCAGGCTATCGCATAAATTTAATACCGCGGCCGACTGCTGGTAATGCCCCAAACGGATAAAGTTCGCGCCCATGTCTTTGATCAGCTGCATTTCTGCACGCGTCATGCTATCTGTCATGGCGGCGGCCACACCCGCGTGGTCTTCATGGCGGTGGGTGCCTTTTAAAAGCAAGCGTTTACCGTTCAGATAAAACGGCCCTTTATCGGCAAACAAAAAGCTGCGGAAGCCTATCTTTTGGACGTTCTTAGTGGTTTGCCCTTCGGCGTTACAGGTTACCTCAATGGTGTATAAATATGGCTCGTCGGTTGTCCATAAGCGGGGTTTGGCAATGTTGATCTTACCTAATAAGATGCCGCTATCCGCAAGGTTTTGCGTGTTATAAGTTTGCTTTGCTACAACTTTGCCAGCTGCATCTTTAACAAGCACTTCGCCACTTACCGCTTTTGCACCTGTTGGGTTATAAAAAGTTATTTTAGGGTTTATCCAGCCCTTGGTTAGGCCTTTATCCAGTTGGGCATTAGCGTACAGTTTATCAATACTGATGGCGGGTTGGTAAACCAGGTTTACGTTGCGGTACAAGCCGCCGTAAACATTAAAATCTGATAATTGCGAGGGGATGGATTCCAGGTCGCGGGCGTTATCACAGCGGATCTCCAGCGGTATCTTCCCTTTAAATTGTTTATTAAATACGCTTGTCTTTTTAAAAGCGGCAACGGCTTCGGTAATATCCACCGTCCATTCATCATAGCCGCCAAGGTGCGAGCCCACCAATTTATCGTAGATATAAACGTTTGTTTTTTGCCCGGCACCTTCAAAGTGCAGCAAGGTGCGCCCGTTTATGTATGGGTTATTGATATTTAACTGCGTACGGTACCATCCGGGGCCCTGGTAATAATTTACATCAGGGTCAACGGCATCGCGGTCGTTAAAACAATGCGGCAGGGTAACTTTGCTCCATATAGGGTATGCCTCGGGCTTGCCCGCGCCTACCGGCCTTATGGCTTCCCAAACGCCGCCCAGGTCCTGCTTTATAAACTGCCAGTTATTGGTTAAACGGGTTGTTTGCTGCGCGATGACTACCTGTTGACAGGCAATAAAAGCGAATAAGAATAAACCGGCCTTTTTGAATGCAGACATTAAGGGTTACTGTTTAAATTATACTATAAAAACCATATTACCAGCCCGCATAAGCAGGCCGGTAATATGGTTAGGGTTAAGCTATGAATCTCAATCTCTAAAGCTTCGGCCTATTTTATCTCTAACGGGCGTTTAAACGCGTCTGAGAAATTACCCACGGTGTACTTATCAGTTACATTAGAAACAATGTCAATTTCTGTTGAACGTGTCCCCGGGGTTGCGTTGTTTAGCAGTTTAACATAAATGGTATCAACTTTATACTTAGCCTGTGGGAACGTAATGGTATATTTTCCGTCAACAGGTTGTATGGTATTACCATCTTTATCTACAATGTCATAATCCTGGCCAAGTACAGCAGGGGCGGCAATACCTGTTGTTACAATGGTGTATTTTGCTTCTGCATCGTAAGTACGTACAAATGCCGAGTGAAACTCAACCGGGAATTTTAGCGTACCGGCTGTTCTGTTTGCAGAAACCTTTGTATTATTCCACGGCAGAAAGCCCAAATAATAATAGTTCTCAAACTCAGGGGTACCGTCCGGGTACGAGTGATCGTTTTTGCAGGATGTAATAAAAAACCCGCTCAACAATGCTATTAATGCTACTATATGTATTTTTTTCATATCTGTATTTTTAAACGTTAATCTTAATTCCAACCCGGGTTTTGTTTTACAATACCACCAGTAAGCGAAATTTCGTTCAACGGGATAGGGTATAAATAATCGCGGTTGGCATCAAATGTGTTTCGATTACCGGCATCTTCAATTATAATTATGTTATCTGAGTTGAGTTTTAAAGAGGATGCGTTTGTACCTATCCATTCGGCAACGGTGTATTTAGCGCCAAGTAAAGATTTTGGCAGTACGGTTTCGGCTGTTTTCCAGCGGATCAGGTCATCATAACGGAACCCTTCCAGGCATAACTCCATAGTTCTTTCCCTGCGGATCTCTTCGCGCATGTTAAGATTATTGGCAGCAACAAATGCATTGCTTAATTTAACCGGCATACCGGCGCGGGTTCTAAGCGCGTTTATTGTAATATTCAGGTCAGCATCGCTAATAGCCCCGGCAAGTTCATATTTGGCTTCGGCTAATGTTAGTAGTACCTCGCCATAACGTATTAACGGTTTATCAACGGTTGCACCACTATTTATGGCCCAGTCTTCGGCGTTCCATCCCTTTTTGCCTGCCAGACCCGATCTTACACCTAATGATACGATAGGTACCCACGGGCCTTTCCAGTTTACCTCGCCGGCACGCCAAACCAATGTAGCTAAGCGTGGGTCGCGGTTATCCATTACCATATTATAGCTTGTTTCGGCATTCTCAGGGACAAATAGCGGCGATTTTGTTGCTGATACGGTTCCATCCGTATTAAATGCAGGCAGGCCATCGCTATAATTAAATATCCTTAACAGGTTGCGGGTTGGCGCTATTCTTCCGTTCTCCAGGTCACGGGATGTGTTGTGTGCAAGGATAAGATTTGAAGTACTTACACCATATATCTTTACAAAGATATTCTCGGTGTTGGTTGGCCCTTCTCCTTCGTGCAGAAATACGCCGGGATAATTTTTATAGAGTGAATGCCCCTGGCCCATAACCGCTGTAGCCGCATCCACAGCTTTTTGCAAATGGTCTTCCCAGCCTGTTTTGTTCCTGAATTTTAGCCAGGTACCTTCATACAAGGCAATTCTTGCTTTTAGTGCTAATGCTGAACTTTTTGTAACACGGCCATATTGGGCTGTGGGTAATGCTGCCCTTGTGGGCAACCAGGTGGCGGCAAAATCCAAATCATCATAAACTGCTTTGATAACAGCCTCACGATCTGTGCGGGGCATATTCAGATCAGGATCATCAATGGCCAGCGTTTTTAAAACCAACGGCACATCGCCATACTTTTGAACCAGCATAAAATGATAATATGCCCTAAAAAAGCGTGCTTCGCCAAAGTAACGATTCTTTATAGCATCGCTTACAGCTGCTTTCACACCTTTTTCGAGTATGTTGTTTGCAGTGAATATTTGTCGGTAAGGTACGTTCCAATCGTCGCTGGTAGCAACAAGGCCACGGGTACTGTTACTAATATTACTTGCTACAGTGCCCACGTATTCGTCGCTGCGGGTATCTATAGTGTAACCGGCCAATTGCTCATACAACCTGTTTGCCGCGTTCTGCAAATCGGTTTCAGTGTTCCAGAATTTCACATCAGGAAGGCTTGTCTCCGGTATCCTGTCTACTTTACAACTGCTGTAAACCAGTGTAATTGTTAAGATGGATATTATTGAAATATATTTTTTCATTGTTGATCAATTTATAATGTAACATTTAAACCAAATGATACCGTGCGGAAGAACGGATACGAACCAGCGCTAACATCATTAGGTACTTCCGGGTCAAACACGTTTAACACCTTGGTGCTTTCCCACAGGTCCTGGCCGGATACGTAAACCCTCATGCTTTTCACATATTTTTTGTTGAAGGGGATGGTATAACCTATCTGCGCGTTCTTTAAACGGATATAGCTACCATCCTGTGTCCATTTATCAGAAGGCTGATAATTTTGGGTGCCGGTTTGGTACATACGTGGCCAAAAAGCATCCGGGTTGTCTGGTGTCCAGCGGTCCATGTGGATGGTCCATGGTAAGTTTGCAGTTTGCACCAGCGGGTCAAGAGTATCATTATTGATCAGGAACGCACGTTTAAATACGCCCTGGAAAAACCCTGAGATATCAAAGCCTTTGTAGTTTACACCAAAGTTAATACCGTACGTATACTGCGCGTTGGTGCTGCCCAGGTTAACAAGGTCGCCCGATTTTTGCGGGGTCCCGTCGCCGGCATTTACTACACCATCGCCGTTAAGGTCGAGATATTTAACATCGCCCGGTGCTGATTTGATAGAAGAGAATGAGTAGGATGTATGCGCTTTATAAGCATCGGCTTCTTCCTGTGTTTGGAAATAACCATCTGTTTTATAGCCCCAAACAGTATTTAAAGGATAGCCTTCAATGATATCAACTACACCGCCGGTACCAACAGTACTTTTACCATCGTACCTGGTTACTTTATTTTGGTTATTAGCCATATTGAAGCCTATGTTATAACCACCATTTTTAAAGTTATCCTGCCATTTCACTTCAAACTCCCAACCCCAGCTTTTTAGTTCGCCAACATTGCGAAAACTTGGTTTAATACCAATAATATCCGGTAATTGCAGTTGCGCAAGCATGTTTTTATTATACTTAATATAATAATCGCCGGTAAATGTTAACCTGTTGTTTAATACACTTAAATCAATACCGGCATTCTCTGTTTGTATGGTTTCCCAGGTTAATGAATTTGAAGGCAGTTTACCTTGATACAAATACTGTGCTTTTATATCATTATATACCAGGTTAGGGATAGCGGGATCTTGTGGTACTAAACCACTGGTTAGGGTAGCCATATAATCATACAAACCCAGTGGTGAGCTATTTCCTAACTGGCCCCATGAAGCGCGAAGTTTTAAGTTATCCAACCACGGTGTATGGTCTTTTAGGAATGACTCTTCATTGATACGCCACCCTGCAGAAAATGACGGGAACATTTGCCAACGGTGGCCCGGTGCTAAACGCGAGCTGCCATCATAACGGGCATTGGCTTCAAACAGGTATTTTTCTTTGTAATTGTAGGTCATACGGCCAAAGTATGAGCCTAATGCCCATGTTTCTACTAAATCCCCATTGGTTTTTGTTGCCGGGTCGCCGTAGTTTAAGCTAAAGAAATCATTGGTAACCATGCTTACAGCACCAGCGGTTACTTCATCTTTGCGATACTGCTCGAAAGACCATCCCCCTAAAAAGTGGAAATTATGATCCTTGTTTATAGAGAGATCGTAGTTTAATAATGCCTGTAAATTATCATGATGCCCCTTGTTTTTTGTTAAGGCCAGTGAGTTGGGTACGTTTGCATTAAACCTCACCGTATTGGTTGAACGGCCATACCAGTATAAACTGCGTTTATCTGTTTCGCTGGCGTAATAATCCTGGTTACGGGTACCAATCAAGTTTAGCCTTAATCCTTTAACAATATCATGGATCCCCAGGTCGAATTTACCGGTGAACGTATCATACTGTTGTTGCTGAAAGCCGGCGTTTTTCTCAATATCTATTGGGTTAACCTGTAAATCGCCATTATAGGGCTGGCCGGTAACATCCTCTGCCGGGGTATAAAGGGCCTGGCGGGTACGGATCCTGTATAATGCATTGATAATACCACTTGTTCCGTATGAGTTTGAATTGGTAACCGTGCCGATGTAACCTATAATCGTATTCAGATCAACATATTTGCTGAATTTATTGTTAAAATTGAACCTGAAATTGTAACGCGAGTTATCATCAGGCCCGTATCTAAGTACACCATCGCGTTTGTAATAACCGGCTGATAAAAGAAAGTTTTGCGTATCGGTACCGCCACTTGCAGACATGTTATAGCTTTTCATACTATTAACCTTGTTCATGCCTTCTTTTATCCAGTTGGTATTGGTATAATAATCCCAGCGGTCTTGTCCGGCTATGTTTGGGCGATAATCGAAATTGGGGTTTTGCAGCCATTGCTTTTGTTCGTCGGTGAACTCTTTGGCACCAGTTGCGTTGAAACGCGCTTCGTCAATCAGCGTTTGCTCATCCCATGAGTTTAAACGCTCCGGCTGCCTGGCGGTAATGTTTAAGCCATAGTATCCGTTTACGTTAATGACAGTTTTGCCAGCTTTACCTTTTTTAGTAGTTACCAGTACAACACCAGAAGCTGCACGCGCGCCATATATAGCTGATGCAGCCGCGTCTTTCAATACCGAAATAGATTCAATATCATCCGGACTGATCAGGCCCAGATCCTGCTCAATACCATCAACAAGCACTAATGCGTTTGACGTATTTGCTGATGAAAACCCACGGATACGGATGCCGTAACCTTCACTACCAGGCTGGCCGCTGCTACGGGTAACGGTAACACCCGGCGACACACCTTGTAATGCCGCCAATGCATTTGGTACCGGCCTGTTTTGCAATTCGGCACCGCTAATGGTGGCTACCGCGCCTGTTAAGTTTGCCTTTTTCTGTGTGCCGTAACCTACAACCACCACTTCGTTAAGGTCTCTTGAGTTAGGCAACAATTGCAGGTTGTAAGTAGTACGGCCCCCGGTTAGGGTAACTTCTTTGCTGGCATAACCTACAAACGAGAACACCAGCGTAGCATTATCATCAGCATTTAAGGTGTATTTACCGTTTACATCTGTTGTTACCCCTATGGTTGTGCCTTTAATTTTTACACTTACACCAGGCAGCGGCAGGTTTGTTTCATCAGTAACAATACCTGTTACTTTAACCTCGGCTGATGCGTGAGCGCTTACACCGGCATTACCAGGCATAGTTGCCCATGGTGAATGCACTTTATTGTTATGTGCATAAGCGCTGCCAACCACCGCAAACAGCGACAGGGCAGAGAAAACAGCACACTTTTTAAGTGGTTTTTGTAGAAGTCTATTCTTCATATTTATATGTTAAGAATTAAGTTTTCAATTTTTTTGACAAAAGGATTCCCTGGCGATTGTTGATCGCGTTTTTTTTGTTTCGGTAAGAGAATCGGATTTTTTTTTAAATACTGCCGGGAACTGGCATCAGCGGTATTCTATATCACTGTTTTGTTTCTTGTTTCATAATTTGGTTTAGTTAGGGTTGGTTTATATTGGTTAATGTTTGAATTGGGTTTGCAATAGCAGGTATTTTGCCAAATCGGCCGCGGCTTTATCATTATCAAAACCGGCGGGCAGGCGGCCGTTAACATATTCGTTATACAACCAGGGGTCGGTAACGGCAAAAACTGTCCCTTTGCCATATTTTGCAATGGCGGCAATAACAGCACCGTTTGCCGCTTTTAACACCGGCCAGGCCTTTCCGGTTAGGGTAATACTGCACACATCTTTCATAAAGGCCTTTTGCGCTGTTTTAAAAACCGGATTGTTGTTTATCAATACCGCGCCATCTTCAAAATGCGCGTCGTCAATAACATGGTTTTGCATATCGTTATTAAAATGCATCCCGAATTTGCCGGCAAGCAGGTTAAAGTGTGTTAGCTCCACATTGGCGCTATCATTAGCCATTAGCACCAGCACACCGCCTGTTTTTACCCATTGGGCAATGTTATCGGCATCGGTTTGTTGGATATAATTTGGAGAGGGATTTTCCTTTTTTGTATCGGGGTCAACAATGATGTAAACGCCTGTACCTTTCAAATGTTGAGGGGTTGGTGCTACGTCCAGACTGCTTAGTTGGGCACCCTGCGATTTGAAGACCTCGCCCCATAGCGAAAAGCCCGAATTAGCCGTATCCTCCCACATGTAATGGAACCTTTTGCTTTGGCCATCTTTGGTTGTATGCACCTCGCGATTAAAGTAATAATCGAGCGTAACGGTTTGCGCCATTACCCCTGTGGTAATAATTGAATACACGAAGAGTACAACGATGAACAGCTTGCGTCTCATTTTTCTTAAAAAATTTTATTAGGCGTGGCAGCGTTTATAATTGGCATACGTATAACTGCACTACCAAAAATACCTTGATTAGCTTTCGGTCGGCAGGTTTTTGGGATATTTATTTACGATATCGTTTTCGCTCGTGTATAGTTGACACAAAAAAACGCTGTTTAAGTGGCGCTTAAAACATAAATCACTTAAAACACTAAGTATATGAGTGGTTAGCCGAAAGATTATTGGCTTTTTGGCGCAGTAGATCTGCGGGTGATGAGCTGGGTTGGTAACACCAGCGTCTCAAATTCGTGCACCGGCCTTTTGCTTAAAATAAGGTTCAAAAGCATTTCTGTTGCCTTTTGGCCCATCTCAAACCCGGGCTGATAAACCGAGCTTAATGAAGGGTTCAGTACATCTGCCAGCTGGGTATTGGTAAAACCGATCAGGGCAATTTCTTCGGGAATTTTGATGCCCAATTTATTAAGCAGGTACAGGGTGGTGGTAGTGATCCTGTCGGATGTAGTGAGGATGGCATCGGGTTTATTATCCAGTGAAAGCAACTCGTTGAGGGCTTTCTCTATTTCGCCAATATCGCGGCCGCCATGGGGGCAATGTTTAATGTATTCATCCGGGATGGCAATGCCGGCTTCATCAAGTGCCTTGCTGTACCCGGCAAAACGCTCGCGGGTGATGGAGATATTTGGCGGACTGGTGATGTGCGCAATACGGGTATAACCGGCGTCAAGTAAATGCCGCGTGGCATCATAACCACCTTTAAAATTATCCGAAATTACCTTATGTGTCTCAATCTCATCGGTTATCCTATCAAAAAAAACGATGGGCAGCCCCTGGCGATGTAAGCGTTGTAAGTGTTCCAGGTCGTGGGTTTCGGTTGATAAAGAGATGAGCAACCCATCAATAGACCGGTGGGTTAAGTGGCCAACGTTCTTTACTTCCAGGTCGTACGATTCATGGGTTTGGGTCATGATCACGTTAAAACCGGCCTCGTACGCAACCGACTCTATGCCGTTTATTACCTGCGAAAAAAACTGGTTATCGATGGTAGATACTACAATACCTATTGATTTGCTATGCCCTTGTTTTAAGCTTTGGGCAATGGGGTTAGGGCGATAATTATGTTCCTGCGCATAAGCGTTTACAAGCTTTTTGGTAGCTTCGCTGATCTCGTAACTATCCCGCAGCGCCTTTGATACCGTTGATATGGACAGGTTTAGCGCTGCAGCTATATCCTTTATTGTAATAGTATTAAAATTCATATCAGGTTTGCAGTTGCGTGCAATGGCATTACACTTAACATTGTACCAATATAAATAAAAAATACGGGCTACGCGCTAATTATCTGGCTATAACTTAACAATTTTCACACGCGGGGTTAACAAGTGCATTATTAACCAGGCAACTAAGTAAGCGCTGGCGCATACTGTAAAAATGATGTTATATCCGCCGGTTATGTTGCCGGCCTCCTTGTATGTTTCCAATATCCAGCCAATAAAAAACGGGAATGCTATACCCCCTATTGAGCCGGCCATACCGCCAATACCCACTACAGAGCTTACCGCCCGCTTAGGGAAAACATCTGATGCGGTTGTGAAAATATTGGCGCTCCAGGCCTGGTGGGCTGCCGCGGCTAAACTTATTAAACCTACAGCCTGCCAAATATTGGCAGCATAACGCGCCGCAAATATGGGCACTACGCAAAGCGCGAAAATAAACATAGCCGTTTTACGGGCACGGAAAATAGGCATGCCGCTTTTAATAAACCACGATGATAAGTATCCGCCGCCTATACTGCCCACCGTGGTGGCCGTATAAATTAATACCAGTGGCAGGCTTGGTTTTGAAAGATCGAGGTGAAAGGTGCTGGAGAAATAGGATGGCAGCCAAAACAAAAAGAAATACCATATAGGATCTGTAAGGAACTTACCAACCACAAATGCCCAGGTTTGCCTGATGCCGAAAAGCCGCACCCATTTTATTTTTTCTTCGGGCGCGTTCTCCACTGCGGGTTCTTCAATATCGCTGTGGATGTGTTCAAACTCGGCAGCGTTGATCTTTTTGTGGCGGGTGGGTATCTCGTATAAAAACCACCAAAATATAAGCCATACAAAGCCAATGGCACCGGTTATAATAAAGGCCATTTGCCAACCGTAAACACCCAATATCCAGGGCACCATAACGGGGGCAACTACCGCGCCTATATTAGCGCCAGAATTAAATACCCCCGTAGCTAAAGCACGTTCTTTTTTAGGGAACCACTCGGCCACAACCTTTATGGCAGCCGGGAAATTACCCGATTCGCCAAGGCCCAATGCAGCCCTTACCGCGCCAAAACCAAGCGTACTTTTTACAACTGCATGCAGCATGGCAGCCAAGCTCCAAACGATGAGGGATACCGTATAACCCAGTTTTGTGCCCAGCCTGTCAATAAAACCGCCAAAGGCCAGTAAGCCAATCGCATACGCTGTTTGAAAAGCCATCACTATATGGCTGTAATCTTCTTCCGTCCAGCTAAATTGTTTTTCGAGCGTGGGTTTCAACAAGCCGATCACCTGCCTGTCCAGGTAATTAATGGTGGTTGCAAAAAACAACAGGCCAACTACCACCCATCGGTAGTTTGTTTTTTTAGTATCGATCATAATTGGTTTTATTAAAGTTACCTGGCGGCGTTTACCATTTGTAACGCGCGCAAGGTATCTGTATATAATTGGTCGTATGCTTTATTTTCGAGTACGTTTTTCGTGATCAGCTTGCTGCCCATCCCAACAGCTGATACGCCCGCTTTAAACCACGAGCTGATGTTATCCTGGTCCATATCCACCCCACCCGTCGGCATCATCTGCACACCCGGGAAAAGGTCTTTTACTGCCGATACAAACCCCGGCCCCAACACGTTTGCCGGGAAAAGTTTTACAAAAGCCGCCCCAAGCTGCTGCGCGTTATAGATCTCCGTCGGTGTCATACACCCGGGGATCCATAATAAGTTATGCTTATCAGCAACAGCGGCAACCTCCGGGTTTACCAGCGGGGAGATCAGGAAGTCTGCCCCGGCAGCCACAAATTGCTCAGCCTGCTCGGCGTTTTTTATGGTACCGATGCCCAAAAGTAAACCGGGTAATTCCTGTTGCAGCTGTTTCAACGCTTTAAAATTCGCCAATGCCGCTTCGCCCCGGTTGGTGTACTCTATTACACGGATTCCCGCTTTATAAAGCGCCCTTGTGGTATCCAGGCTAACATCTGCACTGCTATTATAAAACAATGGCAGCATGCCTTGTGCAATAATACTGTCCTTAATATCACTTTTAGTTATCATACTTAATAGCATTTATTACCTGCTCAACCGTGCTTTTTGTAGCATCACCCTCAATAAATAATTTTTCGAACGCGGCAGCCGCTGCAAAGTTCACCGTTTCTGCGGGCCCCAGCCCTTTGTAATAACCGTATATAAGCCCGGCCATAAAACAATCGCCGCTGCCTACTTTATCCGTTACTTCATCAGCATTATACTCGCCCGATGTATACATCTTACCGCCCTCATGCAATGTGGTGTAATATTTTATGCCGCTGCCCCGGCTAAACCTAAAGGTATTGGCAACCGCTTTACAATTGGGGTACAGCTCCATTATCCGGCTGGCGCTTTTTTGTGCCTCATCCAAATATGCTTCTTTTGTATCTATATTTTGCAGTTTTTTACTGACCGGTATATCCAGCAGGCTTTCGGCAGCCCAAACGTTGCCCATAATCAGGTTGCAATATTTTACTAAATTGGGCATTATACTATGCGGATGCTTACCATACTGCCATAGTTTTGCCCGGTAATTCAGGTCGATAGAGATAGTGATACCGCGCTGCGATGCTGCTTTTAAAACCTCCTCGCATAACTCGGCAGCCTGCCCGCTTACCGCCGGGCAAATAGCGCTGAAGTGAAACCAGCTTACCCCCTTTAAAACCTCGTCCCAGTTAACCATGCCGGTTTTTAGTTCGGCAAAAGCAGAGCCGGCCCGGTCATAAATTACAGCATCATGCTTCATATCGGCACCGGTGGTTAAATAAAAAAGGCCCAGCCTTTGGCCGCACTTAAATATGGCCGAGGTATTAATACCCCGGCCACTTATATAACCATCAAATTGTACTGCAAGGTTGTTATCCGGCAAGGCCGTAAAATATTTTGTATCGATGCCCCACAAGGCAAGCGCCGTGGCAACATTTAGCTCGGCGCCACCAACGTGCACCGATAGTTGATTTTTATGGAGCCAATTACCGTCCGCATCCGGGCTAAGCCTTAGCAATAATTCGCCAAAGGTTAAAACGGTGCCGGTATTTGATGTGCCTAAACCCATTTATACCCCACCGAATATAGAGAAACCACCATCAACACATATCATTGAACCGGTTACAAATGCCGATGCATCGCTCAGCAGCCAAACCAGCGCACCTATCAATTCATCCGGGTTGCCGAAACGTTTAAAGGGCGTTTGTTTAATAACAAGTTCGCCGCGCGGGGTGTAGCCGCCTTCGGGTTTGGTAAGCAGGTTACGGTTTTGTTCGGTCAGGAAAAAGCCCGGGGCCAGTGCATTCATCCGTATGGCATCGCCATATCGGTTAGCCAGCTCAACCGCGAACCATTGGTTATAACAATCAACCGCGGCCTTACCCATATTATAACCCAGCACCTTGGTGATGGCCCGTTTAGAGTTCATGGACGAGATATTAACGATGCTGCCCCTGCCCGTTTTGGCAATGGCCTCGCCAAATACCTGGGTAGGTAAAAGCGTACCCCAAAGGTTAAGGTCTAACACCTTTTTCATCCCATCCAGGTTCATGCTGAATATATCTTCATCGGGTTGCAGCACACCTTCGGGCATATTGCCTCCGGCGCCGTTCACCAGGCCGTCAACACGGCCAAAACGAGCTAACAAGATTTCCTTTGCGGCCTTTAACGATGCTTCATCAAGCACATCGGCAACCAAAGCAATAGCTTGCCCGCCGTTTTTGTTAATAGCATCCGCGCGTTGTTCGGCAACTTCTTTATTACGGCCTAAAATACCTACCGCGCCACCTGCTGCTACAATACCGTTAATAAACGAATTGCCCAGTATGCCGGTGCCGCCGGTTACTACTATAACTTTTCCTTTTAATGAGTAATTATTCTCCATGATCTGCCTGCTCCTTTATCTGATGTCTTCAATCCTGATGGCGTCCATATCGGTATAATCCAAATTTTCGCCACCCATGCCCCATATAAAACTGTAGTTGCTGGTACCCGCGCCGGAGTGCATGCTCCATGGCGGTGATACTACCGCACCATAGTTATCAATTATTATATGCCTTGTTTCGGCTTCTTCACCCATTAAATGAAAAACCCTTTGCCCTGTCGGGATATCGAAATAAAAATAAGCTTCCATCCTTCTGTCGTGCACATGAGGGGGCATGGTATTCCAAACGCTGCCCTCATGCAAAATAGTAAGGCCCATTACCAGTTGGCAGCTTTGTATGCCGTTGGTATGGATATATTTATTGATAGTGCGTTTATTAGCGGTGCTGTTATCACCTGTATGCACTTTTTCCGCATCTTCAATGGGCATCAGCACGGTTGGGTAAGTTTGATGCGCCGGTGCCGAAAGTAAATAAAAAACAGGTGGATTAGCATCATCTGCCGCGCTAAAGCTCACTTCTTCTACACCTTTGCCCAGGTACAGGCAATCCATTTTCTTTAAATCGTAGCTTTTACCATCGGCTGTAACGCGGCCATTGCCGGCTACGTTGATGATGCCTAACTCCCGTCTTTCTAAAAAGTAATTAGCTTTAAGGTTATCGTAATTTGGCAGCGTCAGCGTTTTTGCAACAGGGTGTGCAACACCTGCTATCATACGGTCGCAATGGGTATATGCGCAGTTTAACTCATCGGCCTTTACCAGGTCGTCAATTAAAAAGCGGTCGCGTATCTGTCCTGTCTGATAACTCTTAAAATCATCAGGGTGAACATTGTGTAGTACTTTCAAAACAAGAAATGTTTATGGTTTAACTTATAATTGTTCAGCAATTGTACAACTATGGCGCATCAATTTGAAACAAACCGCGGGTTATTTCTACGCAAACGTTATCGAAGAATTTTTGATGCTGCAACCTTGTTATAATAAGCCGCTATAACTATAACGTTTGCGTAGAAATTTGCCCTGCGAGGCATAAAACTTAAACATATACATCGTAATATTGACGGGTATTGGTAACGGTAACGCCCGGTTACGTACCTTACATTTTATAAACCAAGTTTTTAAAATTATGAAAGTTAAACCCGCATACCGGCTACTTATAGCTGTTATTAGTTTTATCACTATGGAGAATAGCGCAATTGCACAACAAAAAACAGATGGCAGCGTGAGCCAAAAAACTGCAGAGAACTGGCTAAAAAGCAGCAAATGGAAAGACGGTTTAAAACTGGAGGTATCCCCCTCAGTAAACACGGCCGAATTTTACAAACAATATTATGCTAACAAAGCGGTTTGGGACAAAGTATTCCTGTTTTTAAAACAAACCAACCTGGATACCCTAAGCCCCGGCAAACACCCCATTGACGGCGATAATGCCTACGCCAGTGTAACCGAAGGGCCATCAAAAGAGCTAGACAAAGCGGGCTGGGAATCGCACCGTAAATACATCGACCTGCAATATGTAATAAAAGGCAAGGAACGCATTGATGCCATTAATATAGATAAAGCAACCGTTACCAAGCCTTACGATGAAGCTAAAGATGGCGCGGCTTACACAGCCGAAGGCACTTCTTACACCGCCGAACCGGGCACCTTCTTTTTATTCTTCCCGCAGGATGTACACCGCCCCAATATTAAAGTTGCGGGTTACGATGTGGTAAAAAAACTGGTGATCAAAATTAAAGTGGCTAACTAAGCCCCGCCCTTAAAAACGTACCTATGAATACTAAACACATATTGCCGGCTTTATTGCTGAACGCGGTTACGCTAAGTGCCTGCGCGCAAAACATCGCTCCAAAAACTTTCAAATTTGCCGAGCGCCAAACCAAATTATTACTTACCGAAACAGAGAAAACCAAAAAAGAGGTTAATAAACCCAACCTGTTATCGCCGCGTACTTTGGGTACAAAAGGCGAACTGCTAATTGTATCGCCAAAGGACTGGTGCAGCGGCTTTTTTGCCGGCAACCTGTGGTTTTTATACGAATACACCGGCGACAAATTCTGGAAGGAACAATCTGAGCCTTATACCGCCGTAATGGAACTGGAAAAAACAAACGGGGGCACGCACGATTTAGGTTTTATGGTTTATAACAGTGTGGGCAACGCTTACCGCCTAACGCACGAGCAAAAATATAAGGATGATATTATCCAGGCGGCTAAAACGCTGGTAACACGCTTTAACCCTACTATTGGTTGTATCAAATCGTGGGACCATCAAAAGCAATGGAAATTCCCGGTTATTATTGATAACATGATGAACCTGGAGCTATTGTTTGAGGCAACCAAACTAACCGGCGACTCCAGCTTTTACAGGGTAGCGGTAACGCATGCCAATACTACGCTTAAAAACCATTTCAGGGCCGATAATAGTTCATATCACGTAATAAACTACGACCCGGAAACCGGGCAAGTTTTGGATAAAAAAACCGCCCAGGGTTTTGCGGATAGTTCGGCCTGGGCACGCGGCCAGGCATGGGGCCTTTACGGTTATACCGTGTGCTACCGCGAAACACATAATAGGGTGTACCTTGACCAGGCCGAGAAAATAGCCAAATACATTTTTAGCAACCCGCAAATGCCTGCCGACCTGGTGCCCTACTGGGATTTTGACGCCGCTAAACTGGGCAACCAGCCCCGCGATGCATCCGCCGCCGCTATTGCTGCATCGGCATTGTATGAACTGAGCATTTACAGCAAAAATGCAAAAACCTATAAAACCACTGCCGATAAAATATTGAACAGCCTGGCCAATCACTACCAGCCACAACCCGATAGCGCACGCGGCTTTTTATTGCTGCATAGTACCGGCCACAAACCTGCTAACAGCGAAATTGATGTGCCTATTATTTATGCTGATTATTATTACCTGGAAGCCCTGCTGCGCCAAAAACGCCTGGCCGATAAAAAGCCGGTTATCAACGCGGCCGGTATCTTGAAAAATTAGTGCGATGATACAAAGCAATTTATTTCAGCATGAGGATAGCACCGAGTGGCAAACCGTTGGCGAGGGGGTGCAAAGGCAGGTTTTTGGTTATGATGATAAGCTAATGATGGTGAAGGTGAAATTTGCCAAAGGCGCTTGCGGCACCCTGCACAGCCACGCGCATTCGCAAGTGAGCTATGTAGAAAGCGGCGTTTTTGAAATGACACTGGGCGAAACGGTTAAGATCATCCGTAAGGGCGATGGCTACTATGTGCCCCCCTTTACTATACATGGCTGCGTGTGTTTGGAAGACGGCATGCTGGTGGATGGTTTTAGCCCCGCCCGGTGGGATTTTTTACCTGCCGACAGCGAACAATATACTTTGTAACTTAGTCGATAAAATTATTATTACATGAGTTTAGAACAAACATGGCGCTGGTACGGCCCTAATGATCCTGTTAGTTTAGCCGATGCCAGGCAGGCAGGCGCAACGGGTATTGTTACCGCCCTGCACCATATCCCCAACGGCCAGGTTTGGCCGGTAGAGGAGATCTTGAAAAGAAAAAAGATCATTGAAGATGCCGGCCTTAAATGGTCGGTAATAGAGAGTGTGCCGGTGCACGAGGATATCAAAAAACGCAGCGGTAATTATGAGCAATACATTGCCAATTACCGCCAAAGCCTGCTCAATATTGGCCAGTGTGGTATTGGTATTGTGTGTTATAACTTTATGCCTATCCTCGACTGGACCCGCACCGACCTGGACTACCCCCTGCCGGATGGCTCTACCGCGTTGAGGTTTGATACCGCCGCCTTCGCCGCTTTTGATTTGTATATCCTAAACCGCCCCGGCGCCGAAAAGGACTATACACAACAGGTTAAAACCAAGGCAAAAGCTTATTACGATACTTTAACAGAGGCTGATCAGCAGCATCTTGTAAAAAATATCATTGCAGGTTTACCGGGCGCCGAAGAAGGTTATACGACAGCACAATTCCTGCAGATGCTGGCCTCCTACGGTGATACCAATGCGCAAACGTTAAAAGCCAACCTGGCTTACTTTCTGCAACAGGTAATACCCGCCGCAGAACAAGCCGGGGTACTGATGTGCATCCACCCGGACGACCCACCCTACCCTATTTTGGGCCTGCCACGTGTGGTAAGTAATGAACAGGATATTAATGATATCTATAACGCGATAGATAGCCCGAACAACGGCCTTACCTTTTGCACAGGCTCTTTCGGGGTGATTGCAAGTAACGACCTGCCCGGCATGGTGCAGCGCCTGGGCGACCGCATCCATTTTATCCACCTGCGCAGTACCAAACGCGACGAGGATGGCAATTTTCATGAAGCCGACCACCTTGCCGGCGACGTAGATATGTATGCAGTAATGAAGGTATTACTGGAAGAACAACAAAAAAGGGCTGCTACCGGGCGTAAGGATACAAGCATGCCCTTCCGGCCAGATCATGGGCATAAAATGCTGGATGACCTGCATAAAAAAACCAACCCGGGCTACTCGGCTATCGGCCGCCTGCGTGGGCTTGCCGAACTGCGCGGACTGGAGCTGGGCATCAAAAGATCATTAGAGAAATAATATACTTATGAGAAAATTCATTTGCTTTTTGGCCTTTACGGCTATAGCTGTTTATGCTAACGCGCAGATAGCAAGCCTTGATAAAAAGGAAGTAGCCCTGATGCGCAAAACTATCGCCAAGGACAAAAAATATCAAAAAGCATTTGAAGAGTATCAAAAAACTGCTGAGCAATCGCTGAGCGAAACACCTAACCCGATAGCAACTATCTTATCGCAAGGCATACTGGCCGGCGACCCGAGGAAGACTGCCAGCCTGAAAGCTTTAGAAGATGCCAACAAGATTTATGCGCTGGCATTCGCCTACAAAATATCGGGCAAAAAGGAGTACCTGAGCAAAGCGACAGATTTTCTCACCGCCTGGGCTAAAGCAAACAAAGCTACTGATGACCCCATCAACCAAACCAAACTGGAGGATGTGGTTACCGCTTATGATCTGCTAAGAGATGATATTAAACAGGCGGATAGAATTTTGACAGACGATTGGCTGCGCAACATTGCCGATGCGCTGGTTGATAGTAAATATGCCAAGGGCAACCGCGGTACCGCCATCAACAACTGGAACTCGCACCGTATCAAAATGATCGCGCTGATCGCTTATACCCTGCATGACAGTAAGTACGATAATACCATCACTACCGAACTTGAGAAACAGCTTAACATCAACCTAAACCCTGACGGTACTACGCATGACCTGGTAGAGCGCGACGCCTTCCATTACCAAACTTATGATATTGAGCCACTGATATCGGCTTGCATAGCCATTTACCGGGCAACCGGCAAAAACTACTTCACCTGGAAAACCGCCAACGGGTCAACCATTAAAAACTGCGTGGATTATATGACACCCTTTATGACAGGCGAAAAAACACACCCCGAATTTGTAAAAAGCACCGTCCCGTTTGATAAAAAACGCGCCGAAAACGGCGAAAAGGGTTATGCACCGGGTACACTGTTCGAGCCGAAGAACGGGGTTTATACATTTTCATTAGCAGCCTATTTTGATAAGGGGTATAACAAGGTGATCCGCCAGGCCATACACAATCATAATTATTTGAACTGGCGTATGGCGCTAAATGATTTTACTGCGAGGTAGTATCGGTTTTTTAATTTCTGAGAACATACAACTTACACACCATTTTTACATGGCATTCGGCTTTTGGTTAAAGAAGTTTGATGAACCCTAATGTTTTAAAATGTGAACTGTAATTTTGATTATTCTTCTAATGATTTAAAACGGCTTACCAGCACTGCTTTGTATATTTGAATTACTAAGCCATATTATTATGCACCATTTACATACCGTATATAGTACTTTAAATAACCCACCCAGCACATCGGCTTTGATTATAGGTTATATTTTCTTGGTGCTGTTTGTTATTTTTTGTATCACAATGTATTTGGGAATAGGAAAGACCTGGAAAGTGACACTTAGAGGTGGACAAAGGGTTAATTCTTTTTTGGTCGTAATACCACCGGTAGTAATTTTCTCTTTGTTTTATTTAAACACGGTTAAACTTAAGATCGACGTTTATGAGCATGATAAAACTCTATTAAATAGTAATAGTAAAGAGCTTAAGATTGTAGAAGGAACTGTTAAAGATTATAATACTGAAGCAAAAGATGGCCATGGCAATGAAGAGTTTACAGTAAAAGGTGTGTTATTTCACTATTCTCATTTTGAAGAGGGTCGGTCAGGGTATAATAAGACTTATTGGTATGGAGGCATAATACGTCAAAATCTATATGTCAAAATAACTTATTATGATGATGGAGATAGAAACGCTATACTGAAGCTTGAAACAGAATGATTTGTAGCCGTAACATAAAAGAAAACCGGCGAAGAAAGATTTTTCTTCGCCGGTTCCGGCTTTGCGTTAAAATGTTTTCCCGAATGGATTCGAACCACTACTAACAGAGTCAGAGTCTGGTGTGCTACCGTTACACTACGAGAAAATACGGTATTGCTTAAGTTGCAAAAGTAAAAAATTGACAGATGTTTGCAACATAAAGGTGTAAAAAATGAAAATATCTCCACGCGTCATTGCGCGGAGCGTAGCGACAAAGCAATCTCTTTAAGCCATTCGTTGATGCAAGGTGTACAATTGTCCCAAAGAGATTGCTACCCATGACGTAATTAAATTACGGTTTGTTTTGAAATAGATGTTAAAGTGCTTATTATCAATAATATACAACAATTTATAAATATACAAAAAACACAAATACCTGGTTATAAGATAGATACGGGCGTTCACATGCGTTCACGGCAGTGAACGTGAACACTTTAGGGATTACGAGGTCGTTTTAAAGCGTTTTAAAGCGTTTCAGGACGTTTTAATTCGTACTTACCGGGGCAGTCGCCCGGCTCCATCCCACAAGTATTCGGAAGATTTAAAATTGTACAATTATCCTAAAGAGATTGCTTCGCAATCGCAATCACGCGCGGGGTAAATTGCATGATGAACCTGGATTCTTCATTCATCTGCACATCCGCATATCTTCATATTTGCACATCTACCTTATATGTTCCACCAGTACGTCCATTTGATTGTTAGCTGCCTGTTCTTAACCGTAAACGGCGAAGGGATGGAGTTGTCGCCGTAAACGATAAAGAAGTCGGAGGCGGGCTTATAACGCCATTGCAGGCGACTGTTAATGTTCATGTTGCGGGCCTGTTCGTTGTATTGCACATACGTGGTGAAATACAGCGTGTTGGTAAAGGTAACATCGGCACGCGGGCCTATCAGCCAAAATTTATTGCGGCCATAAGGCGCGGGCAGGTGCAGGTCGTTAAATGATGCGTTCAGTATCAGGTTCACATATGGCTGAAAACGGTAACCCACCTGCCCTATCAGCGTGGTTTTGGTGCCATCGTCATAATAGCCGCCTCGGGCAGCTTCAACCAGGTAAGTAAATATACTTTGCGGTTTGGAGGCATATTGCACATCAATAGTATTCCAGTGGTTTGTAAACCCAGTTGGCAACATGGGCTTATTGGTGTTTGTGGGGTCGAAAGGTTTTAACAGCTTTACGTAATCATCCAGTCCGGATACGGTTAAGGTAGCCCGGCTGCGGAAAGTAATGAGGTAACTCAGGATAGTTTCGTTATCGGTTGAGCGGAACCCCTCGTCAAAAAAGTAAATTCCCGAGGCTTGGATCCCATGCGATAATATGGAACCGCTTTTCGGGAAAAAGTTATGCTGTATCAGCGGATTTAATTTGTTATAGCCGGTACGCGGAACATAACCCGCTTCGGCTTTGTAGTTTGCGCCCACGTACTGCTGCTGCATGCTGAATGTCCAGTATTTGCTGAGGTATTGCAGGTTGGCGGCTTCCACAAAATCATGCCCCTGTACACCCGGGCTGAACGACTTTAACGTCAGGAATTTCCCCGTTAACAGGTTATTGGATGATGCCAGGTTAAATTCGGCCCCAACGTTGCGGTTATAAGCCGCGGCATTGCTGCCCGGTGCGGGCGCGCTGCCGGTACCATCGCGGTTAACAAACATAAAACCTATGTTTGAGCGCGAGAACACCCGCCTTTGCAGGGTTACGATACCAAAGTTTTGCCCCGGCAAATTATCTGAAGACGATTGCCCGGTTTGTATATCCATCACCCCGATGCGCCAGTTCTTATCAATTTTACCGGTGAGCCTTGCACCCGCGCGGATAGGTGCGTTAAGCCCCACCCTGCGCGAAAAGAACGGCCGGATATCGGCATAGCCAAAATTGGCAAACAGGTCGCCGTTCTCTAAAAAGAATTGTCGTTTCTCGGGGAAGAAAAGTTCGTACCGATTCAGGTTGATCACCTGCTGGTCAACATCCACCTGTGAAAAATCGGGGTTAACGGTCATATCCAGGTTTAGGGATGAGGTGAGCCCTACCTTTACATCGCCCCCTATCTCCTTGCGGTAAACCGCGTCTTTTTTATTTTCAAAATCTTTGGTAATGCCCCCCAACGCGTAAGGGATAATTGAAATATTATGCGTGGCCACGGGCGGTGCCTCATCCCAGATGATGGTACCGGTGTAAGCCAGCGATGCCGTAGGGAACTGCCTTGGCACAGGCGCCCAGCTCGATTTTTCGGTGGTGACCAGATCGTTGCGGCTAAAATTAATGCCCCATTCTTTGATACCTTTTTTATAACGGATGCTTTTGAATGGGATAGCCGCTTCAAAAACCCATTTATCTGAATAGTTTTTTACGGACGAGAACCACTTGTTGTCCCAGCTCAGATCTACCTTGCCGCCCTCGTACATGGTGCCATCCCATTGCGCACCGGCCGCGTTTGCGCCAAAGCTAAAGCCATCGGTACGGGCATCAAAGGGGTCCATAAAAAAGATAAAGTTATCGTTTTTCCCAAAGTTAAAATCGCGCTTAAGCGACTCCACCATATAACCTGGTGTTGGGGTATAACAAACCGCCGAAATATAAAAATTGTCGTTATCATAAGCCATCCGTACCACCGTACGCACTTTGGCAAAGCTGGTATCCATGGGCAAAACCATAAAGAAGTTTGTTGCGGTATCGGCGCTGAGCCAATCGGCTTCGTCAAGCAAACCATCAATTTTTATGGGCGATGCTGCCCTCCTGATGTGGTACTTATAATTGGCGTTCTTTTTTTGCGCGAACACAACACTGCCAAACATGCAGCAGCATAACAGCAATAAGGTAAACTTTGGTTTTAACAATTTGGTATGGTACTTAGGTTGTGAGATAATACCACCGTTATTGTGTTAACGGTACACAATAATATAAATATTAAATTAAAAACGCTAACCGATGGCACATGGAGCAACTCATTTTTAAAAGAGTATGTAATATTGTTACCTTGCATGTGGTAAGTCTATTCAAACACATGGCAAACAACCTGCAACAACTATACGGCAATATTGATATCTACCTGTTCGACCAGCTTTTGAAAGGGCGGTTTGAGGCCTGCGCCAAAGTGCTTGATGCCGGTTGCGGCGGCGGGCGCAATCTGGTTTACTTTATGCAGAATGGCCATGAGGTTTACGGCATTGACCCAAACCCGGAAGCTGTTGCACAAGTGCAAATGCTGGCGAAGGAATTAGCGCCAAACATCTCTGCTAAAAACTTTGCCGTAGCCAAAGCCGAGGCCCTGCCTTTTAAGGCCGAAACATTCGACCTGGTGATATGCAGCGCGGTACTGCATTTTGCTAATGACAGCAACCATTTTGATGCCATGCTGCGCTCGATGTGGAACACGCTGAAACCCGGCGGATACTTTTTTGCACGCCTGGCATCAGATATTGGTATTGAAAAACTGGTTTTACCTTTAGGCAACAGCCGTTACGCCCTGCCCGATGGTTCGGAACGTTTTTTGGTTAACGAGCAGATCCTGATAGAATATACAACCGAACTGGGGGGCCAACTGGTAGAGCCTATAAAAACTACCAACGTGCAAAATTTAAGGTGTATGACCACCTGGTGTGTACAAAAAGGCCTCACACCACCCTCTCCAAAGGAGAAGGTGCAATCACGAAGTTTTTAACTATTATTGGGGAGGCATCCAAGATCATTGAGCTTCAAAAGTAGTATTACCAAAAATATCTTTCTTGTAGGTGCCAATGGTCTTTCCTGATTCATCTTCTACGGTAGTATTGCCGAAGATGTCTTTTTTGTAAACTCTTTTTTTACCATTGCCGTATTCTTCAATATCATTGCCAAAAATGTCTTTTTTGTAGGTGGCGATAGTTGCCCCTGTTTCATCCTTTACAACCTTATTGCCAAAGATATCGGTTGTATAAATCCTTTTTTTACCGTTGTCGTACTCTTCAACATCGTTTCCGAAAATGTCTTTTTTGTATGTGGCAATAGTTTTCCCTGATTCGTCTTCTATAACCCTATCACCGAAGATATTTTTTTTATAAACCCTTTTTTTTCCGTCGCCGTATTCTTCAACATAGTTTCCGAAAATGTCTTTTTTATAGGTGACGATCATCCTTCCCGTTCCGTCCTCTACAACCCTATCGCCGAAGATGTTTTTTTTATAGACCCTTTTTTCCCCTCTGCCATCTGTTACGGTATAGTCCCCAAAAATATCTTTCTTAATGGTGGCGATAGTTGCACCACGTTCATCCTTTATATTCGTATCGCCAAATATGTCTTTTTCATAGACCCGTTTTCTTCCATCGCCGTATTCTTCTACATCGTTCCCAAAAAAATCTTTCATAAGGGTGGCGATATATCTGCCCCGTTCATCTTCTACAACCATATTACCGGAAGCATCCTTTTTATAAATCCTCTTCAATCCGTGGTCGCCCTCTTGAATTATATTGCCGGAGAAATCTGTTGCGTAGGTAGTGTTCTGGCTGTGCCCTAAGTAGGCGGCAAATATTAATGATGCTGTAAGCAACAGCTTTTTTATTGATAGGTTCACAATTTTCATGTCCGTGGTTTGGTTTATGTCATTGTTTGACACCTCCCTGATCGCCATGGTTTATTGCGTTCTAAATTATTATTTCATTGAAAATGTGCCCTTTCAGAAAAACGGATCAATTATCATCTACGGTTGGGCAGAAAAAGGCATTCTTTTAAAATAACGTTATTCCTTTAACCCTTGCAGATCACATTCCAGCGCTTTATCCCAGTTACCGGTAATGGCTGCTGCATTATAAGTAGTTTGCAAAAACTGGCGTAAGGTTTCTTCGGGATTGGCCGATTGCTGTACAACCTCATAAGTCAGTAAAAACTCGCCCATTTCGCCGCTGTAAAAGGCCTCGGGCGGGCTAACCTGCTGCTGGCTGAATTCGGCAGGTGTTGGGTAGCAATAACTGTAAAAGGCCGGATGCGGAAACTGCTCGCCGCCCAACCAAAAACCGCACGAACTTACCTCGTGTGAGTAAGCTTCCTGCATTACATCGTCGGGCATGTTTGGCGCGCCTCCGGGATGTTTTGGTGCAGTGCGACCGCTAAAGCGGGTAACCGCCAGATCAAAAGCCCCCCAAAAGAAATGCACCGGGCTGCATTTGCCTAAAAAGCCTGCCCTAAAATCGGTAAACACGTTATGGATACGGATAAGCGCCTGCCAGATAGTTTGCATAGCACCGGCATTGTACGTGCAGGGTGTAGTATTTTGGGCAAAGGGCACAGCGGGGTCAACCTCATTGGGTACGGCATAAATTTCAACTGCTACACCGGCTGCGCTCAGGTTACCTGTTAGTTCATTATAAAAATCGGCAATGGTTTCTGCGCCCAGGGCTGATGAATGTTTTACACCCGCACTGGTGGTGATATGTAACTGGTGCTCTATAAAATCAAGGTCTACCTGGAAAACACCTCCCTCATAAGGGACACTGCCTGTAGTTAAACCTGTAGCGCTTACATACAGCGTAACCTGCCAGGAGTGGTTTATCCAGGGCATTTTTTTGAGGCGTACCTTACCTATCATCTGTGTCCACATGTGTACGGTGGTAATGGTATCTTTCAGGTCATGATAATCCAGTTTGGGCCAGGTGTGGGTTGCGTTGCTCATATGTAAATATACAAGCAAATGGGGGTGTTTGTTGTAAACAGCATTGTCATTTCTCCTCACCACTGCCCGTTCGATGACAAGGCTGGTTTGGGGTTGAAGCCCGATAATTAACCATAGAGGGCACAAAGCCGAATTTCAAATCTCCGTGCTCTCTGTGTTAATAAAATTGCAATCCTTTGTGTACTCTGTGGTTAAATCGCCACCAAACCGCTTTAAATCAAAAAAAGCGATGAGCTTTTCAGCCCACCGCCATCACAATTATTAGTTAGTATAGTTAGACGTCGCGGGTAGATTCGAACTACCGTTAAAGGTTTTGCAGACCCACACCTATCCTCTCGGCCACGCGACTTTATGCCTTTCCGGCCCCTTATTATTTGTTGGGTTGTGGTGTTGTACGTAAATACGGTTTCACCTCTTTAAACCCTTTAGGGAATTTAGCCGGGATATCTTCTGTTTTGATTGATGGCAGCACTACTACGTCTTCGCCATTCTTCCAATCGGCAGGGGTTGCTACACTGTGGTAAGCTGTTAGCTGCAAACTGTCAATCACCCTTAGTATCTCCTGGAAATTACGGCCGGTTGATGCCGGGTAACTGATGATCAATTTTATTTTTTTATCGGGCCCTATCACAAAAAGTGAGCGAACGGTTGCGGTTAATGATGCATTGGGGTGGATCATATCATAAGCCTGAGAGATCTCGCGGCTCTCATCACCAATAATAGGGAAGGTTACTTCAACACCCTGCGTTTCGTTGATATCTTTTATCCATCCTTTGTGCGATTCTACATTGTCGGTACTCAGGGCTATCACCTTTACGTTACGTTTTTCAAACTCATCTTTCAGGGATGCGGTTTTGCCCAGTTCGGTAGTACAAACGGGGGTATAATCGGCCGGGTGAGAGAATAGTACGCCCCAGCTATCGCCCAGGTAATCGTAAAAATCAATTTCTCCGTTTGATGTTTGTGCCTTAAAGTTTGGGGCGTCGTCGCCAATACGTAAGCTCATGGCTGTCTCTTATACACATCT
>NZ_LGEK01000054.1 GCF_001636615.1 Mucilaginibacter sp. L294
AGATGTGTATAAGAGACAGATTAATTAATATGGGTAAGCTTTACCGGGATGTGCGCGTTTCCATGCGCGGCGGCGTTCCAGCCAGGCGGCATGCTTTTTCTTTTGTTCGCGCTTGCGGGCTTCGTTACCAATAATGTAACCACCACCTGCACCAATAGCACCACCAATTACGGCCCCGCCAACATTGTGACCTATCAGCGCGCCTGCAACAGCACCACCGGCACCGCCAATTATGGCACCTTTACCTTGTTTACTTATTCCTTTTTTTTCCTGAGCCTGGGCATTTATGCTAACGGTAGACGTTAATGCCAATATCAGGCTGCCTAACACGAGTATCTTTTTCATAGTGTGTGTATCTAAATAATAATTAAACCAATGCAAATAGCAAGCCATAGTGCTTACATAGTAATGGAGCACTTAAAACGCCAATGGTTTAATATTTTATTTTATAAAATTGAGGATAGCGGTAGCAAACTGTATAGTATTCCCTGCAGTATTATGGTTGCCGGGCACACTAACCATGGTTGAAGTGGGTATAAGTTTCTGCAGATCATGCACATCGCCGTTGGTGAAATCTTCTGTGCCGTCTATTAACAAAACGGGTATTTTAACCTTGGCAAGCTCCTGTTTGCTGGTGCTTGGCTGGTGTTTTTGCTGGTAAGCCAGCGCCAAGTTGTCAAAGTTGTTTTTACGGATCCAAACCATCATATCGTCTACATCGTGTATGGTGGTGTCGCCCATCAGGGCTTTGTAGGCGTGAATGCGTCTTGGCCATTCGGGGTTGGTATAATCGGCGCCCATGCCGCCCATTACGGCTTTGGTGATGCGTTTATCAAGCAACATTAAACGCGAAGTAATAATAGAGCCACGTGAGTAACCTACCACTGTATATTTTTTAAAGCCCAGGCTACCTGCCAGTCCCATAATATCCTTAGCCTCGGCATCGTTGGCATAGCCGGCATCGGTATGTGGCTTGTCTGACTGCCCGTTGCCGCGCAGATCCAGTATAACAACTTTATAACCTGCGGTAAGCAGGGCAGGGTATAAGCTGCCATGTTTCCATCCCTGGCTGGTGCCGGTAAAACCGTGTACCAGTATCACGGGCGAGCCCTCTCCTTTTACCTCGTAGTAGATCTTTGTACCATCAAAAGATGTAAAGAAATTACCGGTATCCTGCGCAAAGCAGGTGGCGTAAAATAGTGTTATGATAAATGCTGATAGTATCTTTTTCATACCCTATACAAATAAGTTAATGATCAATACACCTGCAAGGCCAATAACAGATACCAGGCTCTCCATCATAGACCACGATTTAAATGTGTCTTTAATGCTCAGGTTAAAGTATTCTTTAAATAACCAGAAACCGGAGTCGTTTACATGCGAGAAAGCCAGGCTGCCCGCACCAATTGATAATACCATCAGGTTTGGGTTTACATGTGCTGATACCACTAATGACGATACAATACCTGCCGCCGTTAAACCTGCAACCGTTGCCGAACCTAAGCTGATGCGTATAATAGCAGCAATTACCCATCCCAAAACAAGCGGTGGCATATTAAATGCTTTTAAACTATCGGCAATCTCATTACTTACGCCGCTAATGGTAAGTACCTCTTTAAACGCACCCGATCCGGCTATGATAAGCAGTATCAGGGAAATATCTTTAACCGCATCGGTAAAATTAACGGCTATGGTGCTCATGCTGCGGCCTTGTTTTATACCGAGGGTATAGGTAGCTACTATAAGGGCTATCAGCATTACGATAGACGGATCGCCCAAAAAGGCCATTACTTTTAAGGCGGTTGCATTTTTGATACCCAGGTATGGGAAAAACGCGGTTAACATTAAAAGCAGCACGGGTAATAAAGCAGTAAAAAAACTAATAAAGCCGCTTGGCAGTTTATCGGCCGGCATCTCTTCGGCACGGAAGGTGGCAAGTGGTTCTGATGGGATCTTTTTTAAAAACTGCGCGAATACCGGCCCGGCGAGTATAATGGCCGGGATGGCTATCATCAAGCCATAAATAAACGTGGTAGCCATATTGGCATGAAACAGCACTACCAATGCCGAAGGCGATGGGTGCGGCGGTAAAAAACCATGGGTTACCGATAAGGAAGCTATCATGGGCAGGCCGATAAATACTGCCGGTAACTTGTACTTGTACACAACCGAAAATATCAATGGCACCATCAATACAAAGCCTATCCCATAAAACAGGGGGATACCTATAATAAACCCCGCGGCAACCAAAGCCCACTGGATATATTTTTGACCAACAGCGTTTACCAGCACTTCGGCAATTTTTTGGGCAGCGCCACTGGCAGCAACCAATTTGCCCAGCATAGCACCAAGGCAAATAATAATAAGCAGCCCGCCTAAAATATCGCCCATGCCTTTTTGTACAGCCCCGGTTACTTTATTAACGGGGATGCCAAGCATTAACCCGGCGGCAATAGAAACCAGTAAAAAAGCCAGGAATGGGTTAACCTTAGCCCAGCTAACCAACAATATGAGCAGTACTATACAGAACAGTATAACCAGCATTACTTTTACTTTGAAGAGGTTTATAATTGTATTACTACCGGGAGGCCGGTGCAACTAAAGTAATAACATTATATCAAAAGTGTGTATCCAACTAAAATTTAACCAATTATATCAATCATGTTATGAACAAAGTATAGCAGGGTTTAGTGTTTAAAAGGTTGAAATAGGTTATCGATTTAACCATAGAGAACGCAGAGGATTTCTCAGTGCAACTCTGTGTGATTTTTTCTCAGTGTCCTCTGTGGTTAAAATAATCAAAGCCTAAACTATTTTACATTCCTCTTACCACATTCCCCCGATTAAACTTTGTTTCTTTGTGAGGATGACAAGCAAACGCTATTTCCTTTTAATATTGATATTGGGCTCACTTACCGCTTTGGGCCCCTTTTCTATTGATATGTACCTGCCGGGTTTTCCGGATATTGCCAGGTCATTGCATACAAGTCCCGAGAATGTGGCGTTGTCGCTATCCAGCTTTTTTATAGGCATCTCGGCCGGGCAGTTGCTTTACGGCCCCTTGCTTGATAAATACGGGCGCAAACCCCCTTTATACGCCGGGCTGGCCTTATATATCGTGGCATCGGTAGGATGTTACTTATCAACTAGTATTGAAATGCTCATTGCTATGCGTTTTATACAAGCCGTTGGCAGTTGCGCGGCAGGGGTGGCATCGATAGCCATGGTACGTGATATTTTCCCCGTTAAAGATAACGCTAAGGTTTTTGCCCTGCTTATTTTGGTTTTGGGTGCATCGCCTATGATAGCCCCAACAGTGGGTGGTTATGTTACTACTGCTTTTGGTTGGCAACTGATATTCCTTATCCTGGCTGTTATAGCTGTTTTGATAACGCTGGCTGTTTTCTTTTTCCTGCCCGAGAGCTACAAAGCCGATCCATCTTATTCCCTAAAACCCAAACCTATTATCAACGGGTTTTTAAGTGTTATAAAAACGCCACAATTTTATACCTATGCCCTGAGCGGAGGTATAGCCTTTTCGGGTTTGTTTGCTTATATTTCGTCATCGCCACTGGTATTTATGGAGGTTTTTAAAGTAAGCAGCAAAACATATGGCTGGATCTTCGCCCTGTTATCGGTCGGGTTTATCGGTGCCAGCCAGGTAAACAGTCTTTTGATCAAAAAATACAAAAGCCAGCAAATTGTGAATGTCGCGCTTATTGCCATGGTTCTCATTTCGGCGGTGTTTGTTGTAGGCTCGATGCAAAACATACTTGGCCTGGTGGGCACTATTGTTATGATATTTTTAGTGCTTTGCTGCGTGGGTATTATCAGCCCCAATACATCTGCCCTGGCACTGGCCCCGTTTGAGAAAAACGCGGGTACTGCATCATCCCTATTGGGCGCTTTCCAGATGTGTATTGGTTCGGTAGTATCAGTTGGGGTAAGTTTGTTCAAGAGCCAGTCGTCCATACCTATGTCGGTAATTATGCTTGCGGCATCATCTATAGCATTACTGGTGCTGATAGCCGGCCGCAAAAATATCAAAGGTAGCGTAGCTGCAAAAGATGGCACATTCGCTGCGCACTAACCATTCAACTTAACAGTTGCCCTGCTATTATTAGTGCATATTTTTTTGTAATTGCCTACAATTTACAACAGGGCAGCACAGCTCTGTAATATGCGTTTTATAAAGTTTACGCATAATTCTTCATAAATATATTCCTATAAAGAATATTGTGTCTTACTGGCATCAGCCTTGCATTCAGTAGTATAAATATTAAATCTGACAGTTGTACACATGCGCGGTTAGGTGCTTAATTTATAAATACACAACCCAGCCTTTCTATGATAGCCGGTGTTAAAAAGATACCCATTTTACGTTATGCTTTAATTGTATTACTCATAGTAGTGTTGTTTGGCAGCGCATTTTACCTTTACCTACAGTACAATAAAGCCGAAAAATTAAGGAGCAATTTTCAGCAGATGGTTAATGCACGGGCTAACTCGGCATTAATAGATAGTTGCATAATTGAGTTGTACAGCGCCGATAACAGCAGCCGTATGTATGCTTTAACAGGCCGCAAATGGTACTTTAATGAATTTACCAGGCAGATTAAAAATGTACGTGGCGTTATAACCACCATCAACACCAATAACAAAAGTACAGCGGGCGCATCTGATAATAACACACTTAGCGATCTGGTAAGTCAAAAAACCGTTAAAACGGATACTTATATCAGGCTGATGACCTTGTCAGACAGTTTGATGAAATCAGCCAGGAAAATTAATGCCGCCTTAAAAGATCAGAATAATAAGATAATTATGCAACCAGTGGTGAGGCGCATAAAAACCGAAACCCATATTGATACTGTTAAGGCCGTTGCTAAAGCGCCTGAGCCGAAAAAGAAATTTTTTGGCCGCCTGTTTTCTGTATTCAGTAAAAAGGATAAAAAGCCGCAAGCGGCCCCCGTGCTCATAAAACGACGCACAGATACTACTATTACCACCATGACGGCCAGCCCTAAAGTGGCACAAGCTTATAATAAATACTACACTAAAATATACGATGCCAACAACAAATTGCGCATAAACGAGCGCGAAATGCTGGAGATAAACAACCGATTGATCAGCCAGATCATCGGCAGCCTTAAAAAGTATAAAATTGCCGAGCAGCAATATATTAATGGCAGTAAAGAGGTAGTTAATAATAACCTGAGCACTATTTTATACGAGTTTAAAAGGTTATCGGGGTTGATGTTTTTACTGCTTACCGCGTTTGTGGTCATCATCCTGTACAACATCTGGAAGATTTTCAGGAACGAGGAGGAAATGGTTATTTATACCGAGATGGCCGAAAAGTATGCCCAGCAAAAAAGTCGTTTCCTGGCCAGTATGAGCCACGAGATCCGCACGCCGTTAAACTCTATTATAGGCTTTTCTGAACAGCTTACGCAAAGCCAATTAACCAATACACAAACCGAGCAAACCAGCGCTATTCGCAGCTCATCAAAAATGTTGCTGGATGTTGTGAACGAGATACTGGATTTCTCTAAATATGAAACCGGTAAAATGAGTTTCGAAAAATCTCCATTTAGCCCTTATAATGCTATTGGCGAAATAGTGGACAGCATGCAGGTGCAGGCAGGTAAAAAGAATATAAAATTGAGCTACCAGCTCGATTTTAGTAAGGATCAGTGTTTCAACGGTGATTGTTTTCGCCTTAAGCAGGTGGTAATGAACCTTGTGGGAAATGCCATTAAGTTTACTGCACATGGCGAAGTGGCTGTTACCGCCTTTTTAACCGAAGGGAAGGCCGGACACCAAATATTGAATGTACATGTAAGGGATACCGGCTTGGGTATTGATAAAGACCATCTGCCGCTAATATTCGATGAGTTTTCGCAAGTGGCATCGGCACAAAAAACGGCTAACTATGGTGGTACGGGTTTAGGGCTGGCCATCTGTAAAAAAATAATTGAGCTGCAGGGTGGCAGTATAAGGGTAACAAGTAAGGTGGGCAATGGCTCTATATTCAGCTTTAAATTACCGCTTGATGTAGCTGCCGAAAATGCTTGTGCAAAACAGGAAGAGGTAGCACCCGCGTACGATCCGCAGCAAATTGTTGCCGGTAAACATGTGTTAATAGCCGAGGATAATAAGCTGAATGTGCTGCTGGTGAGTACTATTCTAAAAAAATGGGAGATAAGTTTTGATGTTGCTTATGATGGCCGCGAAGCACTACAGCTTTTTGAAGATAATAGGTATGATATTGTGCTTACCGATATTGAAATGCCCGAAATGGGTGGGATTGAACTTACCCAGGTTATCCGTTCAAACGGCGAACAATCAAAGGGCGATGTGCCTGTATTGGCCCTTACCGCCAATGTGCTGAAAGAAGACAGTGATAAATATTTTTCTGTAGGGATGAACGGTGTAATATTGAAACCATTTTCAGAACAAAACCTGATTGACAGTGTGGCCGCAGCCCTGCAAAAGAAAAACGCGTTAGTGAGTTATTAAATTAAAAGAGCCGCTTGATTAAGCGGCTCTTTTAATTTAATAATGTTACATATTGCGCCTGTACTGGCCGCCAACGGCATACAAGGCATTGCTTATTTGGCCAAGGCTACAATATTTACAAGCCTGCATCAGGCTCTCAAAAATATTATCGCCTGCTATAGCTTTATGCTGTAATTCCTTTAACAAAGCCGGCGCGTGTTCCACGTTACGCTCCTGGAAAAGCTGCAGGGCCGCTATCTGGAATTGCTTTTCTTCCTCGGTTGCCCTAATCACTTCTGATGGGACAATAGTAGGAGAGCCCTTTTTGTTCAGGAAGGTATTTACCCCGATAATGGGGTACTCTCCGTTATGTTTAAGGGTTTCGTAATAAAGCGATTCTTCCTGGATCTTGCTGCGCTGGTACATGGTTTCCATAGCTCCCAACACACCGCCACGGTCATTTATGGCTTTAAATTCTGTTAATACAGCTTGCTCCACAAGGTCGGTTAGCTCTTCAATAATAAACGCACCCTGTATCGGGTTCTCATTTTTGGCTAAACCAAGCTCGCGGTTGATGATTAACTGAATAGCCATCGCCCTGCGCACCGATTCTTCGGTAGGGGTAGTGATGGCTTCGTCGTATGCATTAGTGTGTAATGAATTACAATTATCGTAAATAGCATACAGGGCTTGCAGCGTAGTGCGAATATCGTTAAAATCTATCTCCTGAGCATGCAGTGAACGGCCGCTGGTTTGGATATGGTATTTCAGCTTTTGCGACCTGTCGTTCCCCTTATATTTGTTTTTGATAGCCTTTGCCCAGATGCGCCTTGCAACGCGACCGATCACCGAATATTCAGGGTCGATACCATTGCTGAAGAAGAAGGATAAATTTGGCGCGAAATCGTCGATGTTCATCCCCCGGCTCAGGTAATATTCCACATAGGTAAAACCATTGCTCAGCGTAAATGCCAGTTGTGTAATAGGATTGGCGCCAGCCTCGGCAATGTGGTAGCCCGATATAGATACCGAATAAAAATTCCGCACTTTTTGCTGTATAAAATACTGCTGGATATCGCCCATCATCCGCAGGGCAAACTCTGTGCTGAAAATGCAGGTGTTTTGTGCCTGGTCCTCTTTCAGGATATCGGCCTGAACGGTACCACGTACAGTGGCAATGGCGTAAGCGCGGATCTTTTCATAAACATCCGCAGGCAAAACTTGGTCGCCGGTAAGGCCTAAAAGCATTAAACCGAGGCCGTTGTTACCTACTGGTAGTGCACCTCCCTGGTATTGCGGCCTTGCTAATCCTTTATCATCATACTCCGCTTTATACGCAGTTTCTACCAAGTGTTCCAGCTTATTCTCGGTGATGTATTTTTCGCATTGCTGGTCTATAGCCGCATTCATAAAGAACCCCAGCAGCATAGGCGCGGGGCCGTTAATGGTCATGGATACTGATGTTGAAGCGTGGCAAAGGTCGAAACCCGAATACAGTTTTTTAGCATCATCAAGCGTAGCAATGCTTACGCCAGAGTTGCCGATCTTCCCGTAAATATCCGGCCGTTCGTGCGGGTCTTCCCCATAAAGGGTAACCGAATCAAAAGCGGTTGATAGCCTGTGCGCAGGCTGGCCAAGCGATACATAATGGAAGCGCTTGTTGGTACGTTCGGGGCCGCCCTCACCGGCAAACATACGGGTTGGGTCTTCACCTTCGCGCTTCAGCGGGAATACCCCTGCAGCATAAGGGAATTCGCCCGGTACATTTTCGGTGAGCAGCCAGCGCAGTATATCGCCCCATGCTTCGTATTTTGGTAACGAGATCTTGGGGACCTTAAGCTGCGATAGTGAGGTGTAGTACAAAGGTTGTTTAATCTCTTTATCCCTAACTTTATATATAAAATTTTCGGCTTTGTATTTGGCAACAGTTTCGGGCCATTCTTTTAGCAGGCGTTTACAATCGGCGTGCAGGTGGTCCTCCAGATGGGTATAAATATCTTGTAGAGACGCGATACTTCGCGTCTTAAACTCCTGTGCATCCGTAGCCTGCGTTGCGGGAGACGCAAGATGTTGCGTATCTACAATCTCCATCGTTCCTTTCACATTAAACATCTGCTGCGCGATCTTACATTGCTCATTCACCCAATCGGTATAGGCGGCGCTGCTTTCGGCAATCTCTGCCAAATAGCGTATCCTGTCCGGCGGGATTATATAGATCTTCTCCGATTCACCATCCTGGCTCTTGATCCTTGCCTCTTGATTCTCCAATAGATCCACCCCAGTTTTCACCTTAACGGTTTTCATCAGGGCGGTGAATAAGGTGTTCATGCCCGGGTCGTTAAACTGCGATGCCATGGTGCCGTAAACCGGCAGGTCAGCGTCTTTGGCATCAAAAAGCATATGGTTGCGCTTGTATTGCTTACGCACATCGCGTATGGCATCTAAAGCGCCACGTTTATCAAATTTGTTTAGGGCTACCAGGTCGGCAAAATCAAGCATGTCAATTTTCTCCAGTTGGGTAGCTGCGCCAAACTCGGGCGTCATTACGTAGAGGGAAAGGTCGCAATAGTCGGTGATCATGGTATCCGATTGGCCAATGCCGCTCGTTTCCACAATAACCATATCATAACCTGCGGCTTTGCAAATATCAATAGCTTCCTGTACATGCTTGCTCAGGGCCAGGTTGGCCTGCCTTGTTGCCAACGAGCGCATATACACCCGCGGACTGTTAATCGCATTCATGCGGATACGGTCGCCAAGTAAAGCGCCGCCTGTTTTACGCTTGCTGGGGTCTACAGAGATAATGGCCAGTGTTTTATCCGTCTCCATCAAATAACGGCGGACAATCTCGTCTACCAGGCTTGATTTACCTGAGCCACCTGTGCCGGTAATGCCAAGTACAGGCGTTGCCTGTAGTGATTGGTTAATAGTGATTGGTGAATGGTTGCCTTGTTCTGCAGCAGTTATTAGCCTTGCTATCTCTCCTTTGTCCTTTATCTTTCCTCCCTTGTCTGAAGCTGCCGGTGTTAAAAAATCGCACTCCTGCATCATGTGGTTGATCATGCCCTGCAAGCCCATGGTGCGGCCATCATCGGGCGAGTAGATCTTGCAGATGCCGTAGGCCTGCAGCTGGGCTATCTCATCCGGCAGGAAAACCCCGCCGCCGCCGCCAAAAAGTTTAATGTGGCCTGCACCGCGTTCCTGCAGCAAATCGTACATGTACTTAAAATACTCTACGTGCCCGCCCTGGTAGCTGGTAATGGCAATGCCCTGTACATCCTCCTGTATGGCGCAATTCACAATCTCGTCAACACTGCGGTTATGGCCCAGGTGTATTACCTCGGCACCGGTGCTTTGCAGGATGCGGCGCATAATGTTTATGGTAGCGTCGTGCCCGTCAAATAACGAGGCGGCCGTAACCATGCGGATCTTGTACTTGGATTTATAAGGAGCGATGCTTTCCATGCAGGCGTATAATTGTTAAACAACAAAATTAATGATTTTAATTACTATGCAAGCATAGTTTTGTTGAAGGGTAAGCGCCTCTGATTTTTTAGGATCTTAAACATCTTTAGCGACCCAATTAAACAGCATTTGCAGCCTATTCTGTTCCACTTTGAAATGGAACAAGTGGGACAAATGGAACATGCTTACAATCAGCGTATTGGTATTTTTAAATTACGTCTCTATTTAAAGTTTTACTTCACCGTTTTATCTTAAAAAGCTTATTTTCAAGTGCTTATGTTTTTTGAAGTTTTGTTCCACTTTTTGAAAAATGGAACAAAAACGGCACCGATCTAAAACGATATAAAACGACTTTTTTTGCCTTTTTTCGACCTCCGTTCACCCTTTTTGTGCTGTGAAAATCACATGAAAGCCAAAAGGGTATTTTGTATTAAATTGTTGATTTATAGGTATTTATTGATTTTGGACTTGTTCCATTTTGTTCCGTTTTTTTATCAAATGGACGAGACAAAAAACATAATTGCTTAACAGGTAAGGCTGCTAATGGTTACCCCAATGTAACAAGCCAATTACAACACGAAAAAACCGGCCCGGGAGATTAAACCCCCAGGAGCTTAATCACTCCAACCCCCATAGTACTTAACCAAATTACAACCATGAAAAAATTGATACTGCTGGCTGCCGTAGCCCTGCTTCCCTGCCTGGCAATGGCACAAACCGAAACTACCACAGCCACACCAACTACCCTTAAAGTACCTGCCGAAGAATACTGTATTATCAGGACCCACAAAGGTGTTTTTGAGCGGACGATATGTATAGATGTTGACAGGGGAAAAGGCCCGGATGTTGACAAACGCCTGCGTGATGATAACGGTAAAGAGATGCGGTTTAACAACCTTGCCGATGCCCTTAACTACATGGCCCAAAACGGATGGTTGTATGTAAATAGCATAAAAGTATCAAATACAGATGATCCCGACTACCTGATGCGCCGCCCTTTGCCAACCCATAAATATGATGAGTTAAAAAGCAGGTAAACTACTCTTCTTCTTCGGCAGCATTTACGCGTTTATTCCTGAGATAAAAAGCTATGACAAGTAGTACAGCGGCCGCGATAGATACATAAAGTAATTTATCCTGCGGGATCAAATCAGGGAATAAAGAGGTGCTCCTAACCAATACAACAAGCAGCAAAAGTATTAGGCCTAATGCCCTTAGTATGGTTTCGGTGGTAAAGATGTTTTTATTCATAACAATGGAGATTGCCCTTTGATTAATTGGGGCAATATAATAAAGCTGTAAGCATTTTTTGCATAGTATGAGTGGAGGATGAGTTGGCGTTTACCTTTTGGTTAGTATAGCTTCCGCGCCGTTGACTCACCCGGTCATCACTACGCTCGACCACCCTCTCTCCGCAAGCGGAAAGAGGGTTTTATTTTTTCTTTCGCCCTTGTTGGTGTTGTCACCAACAAGCCGCCATGCATGTATATTACTTGTCCTAAAAGTTGTTGGCGACAACACCAACAATTGCACAAAAAAAGATTTGTCATGCTGAACGATAGTGAAGCATCTATTAGCGAATTGTGCTATCGCCTACCTGCATGACAGGGTTGTTTTTTCTATCAAACAAGCAGCTATGCTTATTTATTACTTGTCTTAAAAATTGTTGGTGACAATACCAACTATGGCGTAACACTACTTTATCTCATAAGCCGTCATGCTGCCATTGCTCAGATCAACACAAAGCATCTTTTTCATCCGGTGGTCATACTTGCCTGCGGGCTGCCCCATTAGGTATAGCTGGTGTTTATCTGGATGCTGATATACCAGGTTAATATCAGCAAAATTGGTGCTCATTTCCCAAAGCTTTTTACCATCGGGTTGCAGGGCGGTAAGCAAAATGGCAGCAGTGTTTTCGGTAGATGTTTTATGCGCCAGCAGCAAGCTGCCGTTTTTTAATGATATGGGTGCATACCCGTTATTACCAGCCAATTGCTTAAAAGTTGGGTTATCAGCAAGCGAATCGGCCGGTTGCTGATAGTGCCGGAGCGGGTTAACCAAAAAACCGCCGTTGATGTAAACCTCGCTATTTATTTTACGCCATTTACCGTCGTAACTGTATAAAGCCTTCCGTACCGAAGGCTTGTTCAATTTAGATAATGCCCCTTCCATAAAATTGTTGGTTTGCAGGGCAGCCAGATACTGGTTATCCAGCAAGGCCAGCGTGTACCTGTCTGTATGATAAGCAGGGATAACTAAATTGTTATAACGGGGCTCGGGCCTATCTTTAAAGTATTGTTCCGAAGCATCATTATTGATTATGGCTGGTTTTAAGGTATTGCCATCTATGCTATAAAAAAGACCATCGTTACCTTTGATCAGTACGGCTTGCAGCGAATCATTGTAAATGTAAGAATCGTGATTGTAATAGGTGCTTAGCGGCTCTCTGCTCATTTTGCTTTTTAGGTTTTCAAAATGATCGTTTTGCGCTATCACTTTCCCTGTTTGCTTATCAATCACATAGAGTTCATTCCGCCAAAAGAACAAGTACTTTGCCGACTGGCCTAACAGGGCTGCTTCGCCATCATCCTGGTCGCGGCTGTTTTTAGCATCCAAATCAACGCGCCAAAGCCTTTTGCCGCTTTCCAGGTCAATCCCTTCGGCATATTTTTCATCGGCTTCGTAGCTCACTGTTGCACCCGATTGATAGGTGATAACGGTTGCCATTACCACCCGGCCATCGTTTTCATAAAAAACCGCATCGGGTTGAGCATAGGTAGCCACGTCATTGATGATACTCCTCATCACACAAAAAAATATGACAAAAAATGTGATGATTAATAAGATAATCCCCCGTGCTATACGGGAGCGCCGCCGAATTTCGTCAATGAGGTCGGATTGTTGCATAGGCTATTTACCAGTAATAACCATGGCGGTTACTATTTGTTTAACCTGATGGTATGCTTGCTATGGCGAATACAGGTGCAAAAAAGAGATTTGTCATGCTGAACGATAGTGAAGTATCTAATGGACGACACGCAGGTAGGCGATAGCACAGTTCGCTAATAGATGCTTCACTATCGTTCAGCATGACAGGGTGCTACACCTTTTCTATCAAACAAACCGCGTAAGCTACAACACCTTCCTGTCGGCCTATAAAGCCCAGCGTTTCGTTGGTGGTGGCTTTGATAGAGATATCGTCAATCGCTATCCCGGCGGCTTTGGCAATGTTGGCCTGCATGGCGGGGATATGCGGGTTTATTTTTGGTGCTTCCAGGCAAATCATAGCATCTATGTTGCCTATTTGCCAGTTTTTTTCGGCCAGCAGGGCTACTACGTGCTGTAGCAGTATCAGGCTGCTGATGCCTTTCCAGCGATCGTCGGTGTTTGAAAAATGGAAGCCGATATCGCGCAGGTTGGCAGCACCTAAAAGGGCATCGCAAATGGCGTGCAACAGCACATCAGCGTCCGAGTGGCCGTAAGCACCGGCGGTATGTTCTAAATTTACGCCGCCTAATATAAACGGATGATCTTGTTTGAGCTGATGTACATCAAACCCAAAGCCTACTTTAATTTTAGCCATTATTTTTTAGATGCGTTTGTAGTGCCGCCAAAACTGGCAGACAGGGTGAACCGCAATGTATTTGCAAGCGGGCTGTTTTGCTGGCTCGCCATCAGGTATGAGAAATCAAACTGAAAGATGTTGTATTTTAAGCCGAAGCCCGCGGTAGCATAATGCCTGCCGCCTTTATTGGGGTTCTCGTAAAAATAACCGGCCCTTATAGCCAAAAGGTTGTTGTATGAGTACTCTAATCCCGGCGAAAAACTCAGTTCTTTCAGCTCTTCGCTAAAACCGCCCGGTGCATCACCAAAAGATTGAAAGATGCTCGCGGGTACCGATACATCATCATTTTTACCCTGTATGATGTTGCCGCTATTGTCGCGGATGGGTGGGGTTGGTACCAAAAGCTTATTCACATCAAAAGCAACGGTAAACTTGCTCACCTCATCAAGCGACCAGGTGTTGGCCACGCCCACTTTTAAATTGGCGGGCAAAAAGTAGCTTGGCCCGGTGCTGGTATAGCTTATTTTATTACCGATGTTAGATATATTGGTACCAAAAGCAAACAGGGAGCCATCGCCATAGGGTTTTTGATAAAACAGCGATACACCTGCCGATACAGCATTGCCCGCTTTATTTTGCTGGCCCGAGCCTGACACGAAAGCCCCGTTGCTAAAATTAGAGTAGATATAACGCATGGTTAAACCCAGGGAAAGGTTTTCGCCAAACTTGCGGGCAAATGATGCATCAATAGAAAATTCGCTGGGTTTGTAAAGGCCCTGATCGGTTTGGTTGGCATCAATCAATTGTATCGACCCTAAATTAAAATAGCGCAATGATGCGCCAAAGGTGTTGCGGTCGTCAATTTTATGCGCGTAGCTTAAATAGGCCAGGCTTACATCGGGCACCAGGTGCCTTAACCAGGGGCTATATGACAGGGCTACGTTATCATTATCTTCTAAAAAAGCCAGTTTTGCGGGGTTCCAGTAATTGGCGTTAACATCCGGCGATATAGCTACGCCCGCATCGCCCATAGCACCCGAGCGCGAATCGGGCGAGATATTTAAAAATGGCACCGCCGTTGGTATAGCATTTACACCACCGCCACTGGTAGTGGTGGTACTTTGTGCCGCTGCTAAAGCAGGTAGTGCAAGCAAAAAATATGCAGTAAGGTTTTTAGGGCTCAAAAACTTCATTGGGTGCAATTTAGGTTTATTATTTAAAATAATAAATAAGCCTACGGAATTATTAATGCTAATAAACCAGTAGTTTGAGCTAAACCGTTAATAGTTTAAATTATTGTAACTTGTGTATAAAATATACGTTTAAATAAGCTTAAGGTTTATAATTGATTTTTTTTAAATTTACCTCCAAATATATTTTGCAAAATATGAAAGTACTTACTAATACTGCTTTAGTGATGTTGGGTTTAGGTGTTATGCTTAGCAGCTGCAGTAATAAACAACAATCACAAAAAACAGGTTTAGCATATAACGACAGAACAAACGGTGGTTATTTGCGCTACAGGCAAAGCCACCCTGCACCGGGGCCGGGCCTTGTACCTATTGAGGGCGGTACATTTGTTTTAGGCGGAAGCGCTGACCAGGATGTGGCTTACGAATACAATAACTTACGCCGCAGGGTTACCGTTCCATCGTTTTATATGGATGAGACTGAGGTATCTAACCAGGATTGGCTGGATTACCTGCATTGGATAAATATTACCTTCCCTAATGATAATGAGCTTTATTACAATGCCCTGCCCGATACATTGGTATGGCGTAAGCCTTTGTCATACAATGAGCCTTATGTAGATAACTATCTGCGCCACCCTGCGTTTCAGGATTACCCGGTGGTAGGTGTTACCTGGCAACAGGCGCAAGAGTATTGCACATGGCGTACCGACCGTACCAACGAAAATATTTTACGCGAACGCGGCAATTTGGTTACCTGGAAAGACCAGGCAAAAGGCCAGGGTGGTGCAACAGCGCAAGGCGCCGCAAATGGCACAGGTACCCCATTTAATACCGATATGTATTTGAACGGGCAATACCAGGGCCAGGGTATCGACGGTAAAAAGATGATAACCGACCTTAACCCCAATGCTACTGCCACCGGCAACAATAAGCGCGCAGTAAGGCCGGCACGTTTAGAGGATGGTATTGTAAAACAGGGTTACCGCTTACCATCAGAAGCGGAGTGGGAATATGCTGCTTTAGCGCTTGCAGGCAACACCCAGTTCGAGAATATTAACGACGGCAGGGTTTACCCATGGGATGGCCTTGGCGTACGTTCACCTAAAAAGAATACACGTGGTTTAATACTTGCAAACTTTAAACGCGGCAGCGGTGATAACGCCGGTGTTGGCGGTGGTTTAAATGATAAGGCCATTATTACCGCGCCGGTACGTTCATACCAGCCAAATGACTTTGGTTTGTATAACATGGCAGGTAACGTTAATGAGTGGGTTGCCGATACTTATCGCCAAACATCGTTCGAAGAAATGGACGATCTGAACCCATTCCGTGGTAACGAGTTTACCAACAAACGCCTTGCCGACCCAACAAAAGGGCAGTATGCAAAGGATAAATACGGGCGCCCTATTAAAGACCCTGCAAAATCTGACAAGAAATTAAAATACAGTGATATGATAGCCCAGCAGCAGGCGCAGGCTGCAAACGCTAACCAGCCTAACAGCGCCCAGCCAAATGCCGGTGCTGTTACAGCAACCGCAGGTGCAAAAGACCCGCTTGCCGGTAAAGCTTATACCAACGATTACAGGGACTACGGCGACTCGGTAAACAACAGTTTGTATGGTACCACCACTTTGGTGAACAACCACTCAAAGGTTTACAAAGGCGGTTCATGGAACGATCTGTCGTACTGGTTAAACCCGGCAACACGCCGCTTTATGGACCAGGACGATGCAAGTGCCGAAGTTGGTTTCCGTTGCGCCATGACCATGGTTGGTGCGCCTGAGATCTATCCACAGGGTAAACCGCATATCCCGGTTAAAAGGGCCAAAAATTATAAGGCCCGCTAAATACGATCCAATATTACACCTAATATAAAGCCGTTACCTGAAAAGGAACGGCTTTTTTAATTTTAACCCTGTGCGTTATTACTGTAAAGGTCATCCAAAACGTTATGCGTATGATGTTCCCTTATTTCCCAAACGCCCATTGCAAAAACTTAGGCATGGCTTTGCCCCAGGTTTCGGTATCGTGGGTGCCACCCAAAACTTCCAGGTATTGGATATCCGCAGGGCGCTGATAGCCTTTGGCAAGCAGCTCTTTGATAATATCAATGGTATCGTCAATAGAATCAATAATGCCGTTCTTGTTACGGTCGGCGGTTTCATCCCTGGTGCCGGTTTGCAGCCAGAATTTCAGGTCGGGTTTGCCGGCGGTGCTTTTGATGAGGCTGTGCATCAGGCGGTCGTCGTTGGTATAACCTTTAGCCAGGTCCTTACCCCTCCACCAAAACGAGGCGGAGAATGCCCCCACTTTATTAAACAGTTCCGGGTTGTTCCAGGCAATATCCATAGCGGTTAACCCACCAAGCGAAAATCCCGCGAATGCGGTGGTCTCAAAATGGTCTATTCCGGTATGCTCATGGATGAATGGCAACAGTTCTGTTTTGATGAATTTGGTGTACAGATCAGCCTTGGCGCCGCGCTTTTTAAAGTCGGGCTTGCCGGCAATGCCGTATTCCTGTATGCGGTCCTCGCCGGCGTGTATGGCAACGATGAGTAAGTGCTTAATGCAATTGCGTTCGTATAGGTCTTCAAGCGTATCAACCAGTTTAAGGTTTTCCAGTTCCTGGCCGTCGTTCAGTAAAAGTAAATTAAGGGGCTCTGCTACGGCGCCATCTTCGGGCATAAGCAAAGTGCAGGTAACTTCACGGCTAAGTACTTTCGATGTTATGGTGAGTTCCTGTTGTGCGATCTTCATTTCAGTGTCTGTACTGTAGTACATGGTATTAAAAACTTAGTAAAGGTGCAAAAGTAGGGTTATACTTTTATTTATTAATCAAAACAGAATTATTTGGCACGGTGTTGACATTTACATGCAATCCTGCTATATTACCCTCTTAAACACAACAACTTGACTGAACAATATCACCGCTGGCACTCACCTAATTTAAACACGGAACTGGAAATGCTGGTTTTTGGCGACAGGGGTTACCCGGTTATCCTTTTCCCAACCACCAGGGGGCGCTATCACCAGAATAAAGATTTTGGGTTGATTGACAGCGTGCGCTGGTTTGTGGATGAAGGCCTGGTGAAGATCTACTGCCCGGATACGATTGACGACCGCAGCTGGTACGATAAAGGCATCCACCCGGCCGACCGCGCCCGCAACTACGCCTGGTATGATAAAATGCTGGTAGAAGAGCTTGCACCCTGGGCCATGCACGAAACCGGTGTGGGCAAAGTAGCTGTTGCCGGTTGCAGCTTTGGCGGTTACCATGCGGCAAACTTTGCGTTTAAACACCCCGAAATGGTGGCTCATCTGTTTACGATGGGTGGCGCTTTCGATATCAAAATGTTTACTGACGGCTTTTACGACGATAATATATTCTATAACAACCCTACCGACTTTTTGCCCGGCAGCAACAAGCCCGAGCTTTGGCAGATGAACATTATACTGGGGACCTCAGAACGTGATATGTGTAAGGATTATAATATCCGCATGTCAAACATTCTGAAGGAAAAGAACATTAACCATTGGTTGGATATCCGCCCCTTTGCAGACCACGACTGGCCGATTTGGAAGGAAATGTTCCCGCATTATTTAAGCACGATAAAATAGAAGCAAGACACAACCAACTATACTATAAAAACATTACCATGAAAAAAATAGGCATCTTATTCGGGCAGGAAAATTCATTCCCGCAGGCATTTGTAGACCGGATCAACCAGAAAGCCGAAAAAAATATCTCGGCCGAATTTGTACGCATTGATAAAATGATGCAGGGCGAGCCACTGGGCTACTCGGTAATTGTCGACCGCATCTCTCAGGATGTGCCGTTTTACCGGGCATCGTTAAAAAATGCGGCCATAACCGGTACCGCGGTTATCAATAACCCCTTCTGGTGGAGCGCCGACGAGAAGTTTTTTAACAATGCCCTGGCCGTTAAGCTGGGCGTACCGGTACCAAAAACGGTACTGTTGCCATCAAAAGATCATCCTTCAAGCACCAGCGACCGTTCTTTCCGTAACCTGGCCTTCCCTTTAAATTGGGACGCCATTTTTGATTACGTAGGCTTCCCGGCATACATGAAACCGTTTGACGGCGGCGGCTGGCGCGATGTTTACAAAATTAGCGATAAGGATGACCTTTGGGAGAAATTTGCCGAAACCAAGCAACTGGTAATGCTGCTACAGGAAGAGATCATCTTTGATGATTACTTCCGCTGCTATTGTATTGGCGGCAAACATGTGCGCATTATGCAGTACGAGCCACGCAACCCGCACCACCTGCGTTATGAGCACGGCAAAGCCCCGGCATCAAAAAAAATGCTGGATACCATTACCAAATATGTACTGCAACTAAACCAATACCTGGGTTACGATTTTAACACGGTAGAATTTGCTGTACGCGACGGGATACCTTACGCCATTGATTTTTGCAACCCTGCCCCTGATGCTGAAGTAACCAGCGTTGGCCAGGATAATTTTGAATGGGTGGTAGAAACCGCTGCCAGCTACGCCATACAACGAGCCAAAGCACAAAAAGACGACCGGGACAACCTAACCTGGGGCGAGTTTGTAAAAACCGGCGCGGCGGGCAAACCACTAATAGCAGCAGCGGCAAAAACTGCCAAGGCTGACGTAAGCGCCGGTAAAGTTGACCATGCCATAAAAGAAGAAGCAAAACCGAAGAAGAAACCGGCTGCACCGAAGAAGGCAGTGAAGAAATAGAACCAAATTGTCATTTCGAACGATAGTGAGAAATCTTGTTCAAATGTGCAGGTAACCAACTGTGCAATTGAACAAGATTTCTCCTCGTACCTCGTTCGAAATGACAGCTACTTAAGTATCAATAACCCCTAACCAATTATGAACGAGTTCACCTTAGGTGTTGAAGAAGAATTTATGGTGATTGACCCCGTGACCAGGGAGTTGCAATCGCACGATCAAAAAATTGTCGACAGCGCGCAGAAGATCCATGAAGACCAGGTAAAGGCCGAAATGCACCAGGCAGTTGTGGAGGTGGGCACCCACATTTGCCGCAATACCGAAGAGGCCCGCAAAGAAGTAGGCAAGCTGCGCACAACTGTAGCCCAACTGGCCGGCGATATTGGCCTGCGTATTGGCGCGGCAGGTACGCACCCTTTTTCGCACTGGCAGCACCAGCTGATAACCGACCACCCCAGGTATTTTGAGATAGTAGACGAATTGCAGGAAGCCGCCCGCTCCAACCTTATTTTTGGCTTGCATGTGCACGTGGGGATCCAATCGCGGGATATGGCGATCCATATTGCCAACCAGGCGCGTTACTTTTTGCCACACGTTTACGCGTTATCAACCAACTCGCCGTTTTGGGAAGGCAGGAACACAGGTTACAAATCGTTCCGTACCAAGGTGTTTGATAAATTCCCGAGGACGGGCATCCCCGATTATTTTGATAGCATTGAAGATTACGACAGGTATATTAAAGTGCTTGTGAAAACCAACTGTATAGATAATGCCAAAAAGATATGGTGGGATTTGCGGGTGCACCCGTTCTTTGAAACCATCGAGTTCCGCGTGTGCGATTGCCCGATGCTGATAGATGAAACCATGACCTTTGTGGCCTTGTTTCAGTGCATTTGTGCTAAGCTTTACAAGCTGCGCCAAAGCAATATGAAATTTATTACCTACAACCGGGCGCTGATCAACGAGAATAAATGGCGCGCCGCCCGTTACGGCATCGATGGTAAAATGATAGACTTTGGCAAGGAGCTTGAGGTAAATACCCGCGCGCTGATCCTGGAGCTATTAGACTTTATTGATGATGTAGTTGACGACCTGGGCTGCCGCGACGATTTGCAGTATGTGCACAAGATATTAGAGAACGGCACAGGTGCCGACAGGCAGCTGGCTATTTACAATCAAAGTAATAACTTTGCAGATGTGGTAGATTACATAACATCACAAACATTAAAGGGAATATAAGAGAGAAATGAGCACAGATAAACCGGAAGTGAGAGTAGCCATATTAGACCTGTACGAGGGTGTGGCTAACGAAGGGATGCGTGGTTTCCGGGATATACTGGACCGTTACAAGGCGCAGCATGGCCTTGATCTAAGTTACCAGATTTTTGATGTGCGCCTTAAAGGCCAGGTGCCTGATACCAGCTTTGATGTGTACATATCAAGCGGCGGGCCGGGCAGTCCGCTGGACAGCGAGGGTACCGAGTGGGAGAAAAAATACTTCCGGCTGATGGATAAACTGGAGGCACATAACAAAAAAGAAGGCACACAGAAAAAGCATGTGTTTTTTGTATGTCATTCGTTCCAGCTGATGTGCCGCAGATATGGTTTGGGCGATATTAACCTGAGGCGCTCGCCATCGTTTGGGATACTGCCGGTGCATTTAACCGAAGCAGGCCGCAACGAACCGGTTTTTGATGGCCTTGCCGACCCGTTCTACACTGTAGATTCGCGCAGCTGGCAGGTGGTTAACCCCAATACAGAGCGCTTTGCCGAACTGGGTATGGAGATACTGGCACTTGAAAAGGAGCGCCCGCATGTTAACCTGCCACGCGCCGTAATGGCGATCCGTTTTAACGAGTATTTTTTCGCTACGCAGTTTCACCCCGAGGCAGATGCATCAGGCATAAAAACCATGCTGCTGCGCGAGGATAAAAAAGACGAAGTAATAGCCGAGCACGGCGAAGGTAAATACCGCGAAATGCTGGAACGCCTGGAAGACCCGGATAAAATTGTGCATACGCAAAACACCATCATCCCTAATTTTTTGGATGAGGCGATTTTAAGCTATCAGAGAATGGTGGTTGGAGAATAGAGATTAGAAGATGTTTGCGTTAGGGATTGCAGCGGATACCAGCCCGTGGCTAAAGCCTGTGTAGTATGAGTGGAAAGCCCGGCCGCAGGCAACGCCCATAGATTTAAAGTATCAGAAAGATTATAAAGGATAATTATCTCTGCCTTTCAAAAAATAACCACTATGAACCCATCTATCAGAACAACCTTCAACCTAAGCTTCACCGAAGAAAAGTACGCTGATTTTTTGGTAGACCTGAACGCCGGACTGAAAAAACCGATTGAGTTTCGCATTGCAGAAACGCCCGTGTTTTTAACAGACGATTTCAGAAATAAGCTGATCCAGGCCGGAGATGAGATAGTTGCCACCATATTACAACCAGGGTTTAAAGAACTAACGGAGCGCGCTATCCCCGAAAAATGGCGGGTAGCAAATGAAAATGACCATTCCCACTTCATCGCTTTAGATTTTGGGGTATGTAAGGATGATGCGGGCAACATTGTGCCCAAGCTGATAGAGCTGCAGGGTTTCCCGTCGTTATACGGCTTCCAGGTGCACCTGGCCGAGAATTACCGCCATGCCTTTGACGTTCATGGCAACCAAACCATATTTTTTAACGGCCTGAGCAAAAGCAGCTACCTTGATCTGCTGCGCAAAACCATCATTGGCCCTTATGAGCCTGATGAAGTGGTATTAATGGATGTAGATGCCCCCAACCAAAAAACCGCGGTAGATTTTTACATCACCGAAGGGTACATTGGTACGCCTGTTGTTTCCCTTGCCGACCTGATACAGGAAGGTGATCAACTATTTTACCTGCACAAAGGCGAAAAGAAACGCATCCGCAGGATTTATAACCGTTTAATATTTGATGAAATAGAAAACAACCCGGAGCTATTTAATAAGGTGGTAGATATCCGTAAGCCGCTTGATGTGGAGTGGATAACCCACCCCAACTGGTTTTACCGCATCAGTAAGTTCACCATGCCTTTTTTAGATGGCGAATACATCCCCAAAACACAGTTTTTGCACAATGTTAAGGAGATTCCTGAAGATCTGCAGAATTATGTTTTAAAACCGCTGTTCAGTTTTGCGGGGCAGGGTGTCATCATTGATATTATGGATGGAGATATTGAAAAGATAAACGACCCCGAGAACTGGATACTACAGGAAAAGGTAAATTATGTGCCTGTGCTTGAATCGCCGGATGGTGGGGTGAAAATAGAGATCCGGCTGTTATACCTGTGGCCCGATGGTGATGCCAAACCAACCCTTGCCGTTAACCTGGCCAGGCTAAGCCGTGGTAAAATGATAGGTGTTAGGTATAATAAAGATTTTGACTGGGTTGGCGGCACGGTGGCCTTTATGCATAAATAAAAATTGAGCTGGCTCCATACGAGCCGCCTGGTAAAAAGCTAATTAGCTAATACGGCACTTTATACATAAATAAACTTTATACTATTTTAATAGTCTGTACGTATATAAATAAAGTATTAATTTTGCGTTATGAACATACAGTCAATTATTATCATTGTATTATTTATAGCAGCCGTTTTTTACGTTGGCCGTTTACTATATAAAAGCTTGTTCACAAAAAAAGGCTGCGGCAGCAATTGCAAATGTGGGGTTGATTTTTCTGGCATTGAAGCCGGCAAACAATCTAAATAATTGCGTTGTTAATATTTCACCTTATCACTAAACTTAATACTTAAATCCCCTTCATGTCTTCTAATAAGCAGATATTTCAGGCTGATAACCCCGGCAGGTGGAACCGTTTTAAATGGCTTAGCCGTATTCTATTAATTGTTTTTGTGGTGGGTGTTGTAGCAGCAGTTGTTACGGTTACTTCAACCATATATCCAAACATCCCCGATCTTAACCCTACCCCAAAAAAGCTTTCTAAAAAGGAGCTGGATGATCTGAAGAAATCAAAAAAATACAAGGATTTTAAAATTGAAAAAGCCGAGATAGAGGTTTTAGCAAAAGCCCGTAAACAGCATCAGCTTAAACACCCTAATAATGACAACCGCATAAACGCTGGTTTTTACAAAGCCTGGGAAGCGCAGGCCTACAACTCGCTTGTTGACCATATTGCCCGTTTAGATATGGTAGTTACCGAGGGCTTTGGCTTCTCGCTCAACTCAGATACACTTAAGTTAAGTATCGATACCGGGCTTATCAACCTGAACAAAAAATACAAAAAACAGGTATTGGTAACACTATCTAACTATGTTAATATTGATAATGTTAGGGGGGAATATGACAGGAAGGATGTACTACGCATTTTTAAAAGCAAAAAATTACGTACGGCTTTTATCAACAGCATGGCGGCCAAGCTTAAACATTATAATTTTAATGGTGTAAACCTTGATATAGAAGACCTGCCCGACCGCAATAGCAAAGATGCAATAGCCTTTCAGAACGATCTGTACAACATCTTCCATGCGCAAAACCTGTTGGTTACAACAAACGTTATCCCGTACGATGACGAGTTTAACCTGAAGCGTTTACAGCACGTAAACGACTTTTTGTTTGTGATGGCTATTGACCAGCACTCGGATGCAAGCAACGCCGGCGATGTATCGCACCAGCATTGGGTAGAAGAGATCCTTGACCAGGTTTGCTCACAGATACCGAGCGAAAAAGTGATCCTGACCATAGCGGGTGGTGGTTTCGACTGGCCCGAAAATAGCATTGGTAAACCAATTGGCTACCCGCAGGCTATAAGTACCGCAAAGGAGAATAAAAAAAGCATCGTTTACGACCCGCAATCGGCTAACCTGCATTATAACTACCTGGGGCCCGACAGCCTTAACCATACGGTATATTTTACCGACGCCGCCACCAATTTCAACATTATCCGCATGGCTGATGATTGGGCTACCGGCGGGGTTGCATTATGGCGTTTAGGCGCGGAAGACCCACGGCTTTGGACTTTCTTCCAAAAGAACCTGTCGATAGATTCATTAAGAAAAACCGGGGTAGACCTGCGAAGGTTAGATACCGTTGGCCTTAACAATAAGATAGATTACGCCGGCGAAGGTGGTGAGGTACTTGACCTGATAACTGTACCGCATACCGGTAAAATTGATGTAACGCTTGATAAAGCAACTTTCACCATTACCAACCAAAAATACATCGACCTGCCAACAAAATATGTGATACGCAGGTACGGTTACAGCCCGGGTAAAATTGTTTTAACCTTTGATGATGGCCCCGACCCTGATTATACGCCCCGCATCCTTGATATCCTGAAAAAGGAAAAGGTGCCCGCGTCGTTCTTCGTGGTAGGATCGATGGTAGAAAAAAACATCCCTTTATTAAGGCGTATTTATGATGAAGGTTACGAGATAGGCAACCACACCTTCTTTCACCCGGATATCTCAACCATTAGTTTAGACAGGGTTAAACTCGAGCTAAACTCCACCCGTAAGCTGATCGAATCTATCACGGGTCGCAGTACCATCCTGTTTCGCCCGCCGTTTAATGCCGATGCCGAACCGCAGACGCTTGCCGAGGTAATACCCGTGGCAGAAAGCCGTAAACAACGCTACATTACCATAGGGGAGTCTATTGACCCATGGGACTGGCAGCCCGGCGTAACTGCCGATAGTATCATTGCCCGCACCATCCGCCAAAAGGACAACGGAAGTATGATACTGCTGCATGATGCCGGTGGCGATACCCGCGAAGAAACTGTTAAGGCACTACCAGAGATCATCCACTACTTTAAAAAGCACGGTTATCAGTTCACCACTATTGCCGATGTTTTGGGTAAAACCAAAGACGACCTGATGCCCGTTGCCAAAGAAGAGAACAGCAGCTTTTGGGGCAAGTATTATGATATTGTGGTTGTTGGCTTCTTTGTAGGCAATAAATTCCTTTTCTACCTGTTTTTATCGGCTATATTTCTGGCTATGGGCCGCATTATTCTCATAGGCATTTTAGCTACACGGCAGTTTAATATCAATAAAAAGATAGATGCAGCGCCACACCCTCAACCACCGGTAAATATTATTGTACCGGCTTATAACGAAGAGGTTACGGCCATTACAACCATACAAAGTTTATTAAAAACAGAGTATCCCGATTTTAAGATCATTTTTGTTGATGATGGCTCAAAAGACAACACCTTCCAGGTAGTTTCTGAAGCGTATGGCAACCACCCGCTGGTGCAGGTATTAACTAAGCCAAACGGCGGTAAAGCATCAGCATTAAATTTTGGTATTACCCATGCCGAGCACGATTTTGTGATTTGTATTGATGCCGATACCCAGCTAAAAACCGATGCCATTTACCACCTGATGGCCTATTTTACCGATGAGGAAATTGGCGCCGTTGCAGGTACGGTAAAGGTTGGTAACGAAACCAATATCATCACCAAATGGCAGTCGATAGAGTACATCACCGCCCAAAATATGGACCGCCGCGCTTTTGATATCATCAACAGCATCACCGTGGTGCCGGGTGCTATCGGCGCGTTTCGTAAGTCGGCAATATTTAAGGCCGGTGGCTTTACTTATGATACGCTGGCCGAAGATTGCGATTTAACCATGCGCATACTAAAACAAGGTTACGTAATAAAGAACTGCGCCGAAGCTGTTGCCTATACAGAAGCGCCCGAAACCATAAACGCGTTGCTTAAGCAACGTTTCCGCTGGAGCTTTGGGGTGATGCAAAGTTTCTGGAAAAACCGCGACGCGCTGTTCAATAAAAAATTCAGCTACTTTGGGATGGTTGGGATGCCAAATATCCTCATCTTCCAGATCATACTGCCGCTGTTCTCGCCCCTGGCCGATTTTATTATGATATTGGGCCTGTTCGGTAGTCACCCCGAAAAAATGCTCACCTACTACGTAGCGTTTGTAATGATCGACTTTTTGGTAGGCTGGCTGGCTTTCCGTATGGAAAAGGAAGATTACCGGAAACTGATATACATCATCCCGCAGCGTTTTATATGGCGCCAGCTAATGTATTACATCCTGTTCAAATCTATCCGCAAAGCCCTTAAAGGCGAACTTAACACCTGGGGCGTATTAAAACGTACCGGTAACGTAACAGTAAACACAGAAAAACGAAAAACTAAACCAGTATTTTTTATTGCAATTATTGTAATCATCGCGGTAATCATCTACTTCATCTACAAATTTTATAATAAATAATAGTTTGCCGGTAACAGTGTCAGAAAGGATAAAAATTGTCAGCATCTGTATATTTACATCTGCAATTCAAAAAATCGTACCTTTGCAGCAATGCAATTAACAGACACCGTACCGGCAACGTGGGAAAAGGGCTATAACAATTATGGCCCCTGGCTTAAGGAGAAATACAAGGGGCACCGCGTGTTTAAAGTTATTGTGGATGGTGGCTTTACCTGCCCCAACCGCGATGGCAGCAAAGGCTATGGCGGCTGTACCTATTGCAATGTAGACTCGTTCACCCCATCGGTTAGCCGTAATGCCCCAACCGTGCGCGAGCAGGTTATACAAGGCATGGAACGTGCCCGTAACGGCAACAAGGCCGATAAATTTATCATCTATTTTCAGCCCAATACCAATACTTACGCCCCGGCGCATTATTTAAAAATGATGTATGACGAGGCTTTAAGCTACGGCACCGAAGATATTGTAGGCCTTAGCGTAGGCACCCGCCCCGATTGCATCGACGCAGAGAAAATCGCCTTATTAGAAAGCTATACCGATCGTTTTGATGTTGACCTGGAAATGGGGATGGAAAGCATTTACAATGAAACCCTGAACCAGATAAACCGCGGCTGCAGCCACGAAGAACTGATCAAAGCACTTGCCCTTACAGAGAATACCAAGCTTGATGTTTGTGTACACACCATTTTCGGTTTCCCATGGGAAACCAAAGAAATGATGCTGAAGTACGCCGACGAGATAAACCGCCACGCGCAGATCAAGTTTGTAAAATTTCATCACCTGCATATTGTTGAGGGTAGTGTTATGGGCGTGAAATACAAACGCGAGCCGTTCAAACTTTTCAGTATTGATGAGTACGCCGATTTTTTATGCGAACTATTACCATTGGTAAGGCCCGATATCATCATCCAGCGTTTATTCGGATTAAGCGACCGCGAGCTGCTTATCGCACCAAACTGGGGCCTCAAGAAAAGCGAGATCCAATACTACATAGACCAGCGGATACTAAGCCGTGGCGTAGTGCAGGGCTCGGCCTATAGGGGATAAGCCATCAAGCCTGTCATTATCGTTCGAAATGACAGGGTGGTAAAGATCTACTCCCAATTTCTCTAAGGCTGTTTAAACAATTATTTTGCAAATTCCTTAATTCTGTAAATTCGGATTCTAATACATTGGTATCTTGTTTGCATAACTATAGCGAACAATTATCCGTAAAAAATAATTTAAACGACTGTTTTGGCGCAAAAACCTTTACAAAACTATATCCCGGCTTTAACAGGGGTGCGCGCTTTGGCTGCATACCTGGTTTTTATATCGCATTACGCATACGCGTTTGATGAAAATTTTCCCCGTGCTGTGCAACGTTTTCTTAACGAGATGCACATTGGGGTTACCATTTTCTTCGTTTTGTCGGGTTTTTTAATTGCTTTCAGGTATTTTGATAGTTTTAAATTAACCGGCGATTGGTTTAAGCAATACCTTAAAAACAGGGTCGCGCGTATCTACCCCATGTACTTTCTGCTTACTGCGGGCGCTTTTGTTTCCTACTACTTTACGCATGATGAGAAAGTAACCAACGGCTTCGGTAACCCGGTTGGGTTATTTTTCATGAACATTACTTTCATAAGGGGATTTTTTGACCAGTTAAAGTTTACCGGCATAGCCCAGGGCTGGAGCCTGACAGTGGAAGAATGCTTTTACTTTTCGGCGCCATTCATATTTTACTTCGCCAAAAAATACAATAAATTTTGGCTGCAATGGGCGGTTGTAACAGGCATAGGCGCATTGCTGGTGGTTATATTCAGTAGGGTGAACTGGTATGGCTTTTTTGGCAACTTTACCTTTATGTTTCTTTACACCTTCTTGGGACGTTGCTTTGAATTTTTTGCAGGGATACAACTGGCGCTGATCGTAAAGAAAAGGCAGGCCAAAATTGATGGGCAGGCGAAAACCTGGTTCACCTACGGTGGCTTCCTATTGATATTTGTGTGTGTGTGGATCATGAGCGTACTGCCTATCCCCAAAGGCGAGGTTGCGGGCCTGCACCACCCGTTTGGTATTGTTACCAATAACTACCTGCTGGCATCATCCATAGCCATGTTCTTTTATGGTTTGTTAACAGAAACCACTATCCTTAAAAAGATCCTCAGCTTTAAATTTGTAGAACTGCTTGGCAAAAGCTCGTATATATTTTACCTGATACACCTGGGGTACATGTACGATTTTCTGCACCGGTATTTTAACAAATGGAACGACGATATTTTTGAGCTTTACGATAAATGGGGTAAAGACTGGAGTTCGCCTTTTCAGTACGATAACCTGAACGTGCTATATGCTTTTATCATTTTAAACGGTGTAGCTATACTATTGTTTAAGCTGATAGAGGAACCTCTAAATCATTATATTCGTAAATCAGATTTTTTGATCAAGAATAAACCCCGTAACCCCGAGAATAACTCAGAAGCAATTAAGGCTTAATATGGTAAACCGATCAAATAAGATATTTTTTATACTCATCTGTACAGTTGCAGTGCTATGCCTGCAGTATCATCCGGCTATTGCCCAGGATGACGAGGATGGTATTTCTACCGTGCTTACCCCCGGCAACAAAAACGCTATTTTTGATAGTAACGCCAAATATACTTTCGAGGTAAAAAACCCCACAGATGCAGCGCAAACAGGCACGGTATCGTACCTCATAACCCAGCACGGTAAAAAGCTGGGCTCGGGCAAGCAAAATGTACAGTTGGGCAAAAAAAGTTCACAGAAATACGACTTCGAATTACCCGCCATGAAATCGGGTTTCTACAAGGTCGATTTTATGGTGAACATATCTGATTATGATGATACCACCCGCCGTGTATATGGTGTAAAACCCGAAGAGATCCGCTCTAAATACACAAAACCTGCAGATTTTGACGCCTTTTGGCAAAAAGCAAAAGACGATCTGGCTAAGGTAAAACCAAACTTTAAGGTTACCCCAATGCCAAAAATGAATACCGATAACCGTAATGTGTTCCTGATAGAGATGCAATCGTTGGATAATTATACCATCCGAGGCTGGATGACGGTGCCCATCTCAAAAGATAAGAACCGTAAATTTTCGGTATTGCTGGGTTTGCCCGGGTACCAGGTAAATTTGCTGCCCATAACCGGTTTAGATGAAGACCTTGCCATCATCACCCTTAACGTAAGGGGCCAGGGGAACAGCCGCGGCGCGATAGATACTCGCCGTGATGAGTTTATTTTTTACCGTGTTGAAGACCGGGACAACTACGTAATGCGCGGTGTGATTATGGATTGTATCCGCGCGGTTGATTTTGTGTACTCGCAACCCTATTTAAAGCACGACAATATCCTGGCATCTGGCGGTAGTATGGGTGGCTATTTAGCCATTGCTACAGCAAGCCTTGATAAAAGGGTGAACCTATGCTCGGCACAAAACCCCATCCTTTGCGATGTAAATAATTTAGATGGCGAGGTTACCTGGCCAATAAACGACATCAAAAAGTATATTAAAACACAGCCAAGCCTAACGTTTGATAAAGTGCTGAGCAACCTTAATTATTACGACGGAAAGAATTTTGCCAGTAACCTAAAATGCTCAACCATTATGGGGATTGGTTTATTAGACCCTTATGCACCACCTTATAACGAGTATGGTACGTATAACGTAATACCCGGTAAAAAAAGGCTGCTGGTGTTTAAGGATCTGGGGCACGAAGTAAGCCAGGTGTATAAAGATTTAGAGGGCAGGTGGATGCGTGACGCATTTGCATTATTTTAATAGCGAAGAAATGAATTTACCTAAAACTACTCACTTAAAGTATTTGCTGATAGCCATTGGCCTTGTTATGCTGATGCCAAATAGCAGCCATGCCGGGGGCGCGGGCGGTTTCCCGGTGCGGCCAAAAAGGTTGCTGTTATCCCCGTCATTCAGTTATTTTTATGCCAATAAGGGGTGGGACTCGTTGCGCCATAAAACACCGTTTGCCGATAACGGCCGGTTCCAGTCGTTAGGCTTTTCGTTATATGCCGAATATGGCTTAAGCCGTAAATTAACTTTAGTAGCCTTGTTGCCCTATGTAAGGAACACCTACGAAGATAACACCGCAAAAACACTAAGCTCGGGCTTTACCGACCTGGAAGTGGGCTTACGCTATTACCTGGCCAACATCAATTACATTTATTATTTTACCATACAGGGTACATTTGTACAGCCTTTATATACTGATCTTAGCCTGGGTTACAAACAGCAGGGCGCCGAAGTAAAACTGGCCTTTGCAGGCAGCGGCAAGGTGCTGGGCAAAAACTATTATTTTACGGTAGAGAATGGCGTGCGCCAATACTTTGGCTCGCAAGGCCCTCTACAGGATAGGTACAATGGCTCGTTTGGCTTAACGCTGGATAGGAAGTTCAAACACCAGATCTCGGCATCCATCAGTGGTTTTTACTCCACCAGTAGTTTCACTAAATTCTCGCCAATACAGGCAACCAACAAAAACTTTGCGTTTAACCAGGCATCGTTAACATACGGGTATACATTTAGCAGGCGGTTCTCGGTATTCTTATCGGGCGGGCATTTTATTAACGGCCGTAACACCGGCGATGGTACCACCGCGTCGGCATCATTCCTGTTTAAACCTTTCAGATAGTTTCAATAAAAATACATGGGCAAGTTATTCGTCATATTTTTTCTTCTACCTTTTTGCTGTGCCGCGCAAACGGCCGAAACCTTTATGCAAAGCGGTAACGCAAAAGCAGGGGCAAAAAATTACAATGCCGCCATTGCCGATTTTACCAAAGCCATCCAGCTTGAGCCTAAGAACGGCCGCGCTTACTTTTACCGCGCCAACGCTTATAACGACCAGAAGGAATACACCATGGCTGTGCAAGATTACGACCACGCTATTGAGCTTGACCCTAAAAACCCGTTCGCTTACTTTTATCGCGGTAACGCAAACAACGCGCAGCAAAAATATGCCGATGCCATAACTGATATTACCAAAGCCATCGCCATAGCCCCCAATGCCGATATGTACCATTACAGGGCCAATGCCAAAGGCAGCCTTGGCGACCATGCCGGCGCGGTGGAAGATTTTACCAAAGCCATCGCTTTAGATCCTAAAGACCCATCGTTGTATGAGTACCGTGGTGTGGCCAAAAGCAACCTGAAAGACAATGACGGCGCTATTGAAGATTACGACAAAGCCGCCGCCCTCGACCCAAAAAACTCTGACCTGATCTATTACCGTGCTAATGCCAAGGGTAACACCGGTAATTTTAAAGGCGCCATTGCCGATTATACCGCAGCGCTTGCCCTTAACCCCAAAAATGCTGAAGCGCTGTTTTATCGCGGTAACGCATACGGTAACCTTAAAAATTATAGCGCTGCCATTGCCGACTATAAAAAAACCATCGCCATTAACCCTAAAATGCCCAACTTATACCAGTACCTGGCAAACGCGTTAAGTAATAACAACGATAAAAAAGGAGCGCTTGAATATTTTGGCCAGGCCATAAAGCAAGACCCTAATAACGCCGAGCTTTATCTGTATGATGGGATAGTGAAGTATAACATTGATGACCGGGAAGGCGCCATGGCCGATTTTGATAAATCGATAGACTTAAAACCCAGCGCCGAGGCTTACCAGCACCGCGCCGATATGAAACTGGATGACAAGGATTACGACGGATCAAAAGAAGATGCGGATAACGCCATTAAACTGGATGCCAAGAACAGCTACGCCTACATTACCCGCGCAAGGGCCAAGCTGGAACTAAAGGATACCACTACCGCCCTGGCTGATCTGAACCTGGGCATTAAAATGAACCCCAATAACGACTACTCGTACGTGCTGCTGGGTAATATAGCAACCGACCGTAAAGATTACGACACAGCGCTTAAAAACTATACCCAATCGTTAGCGTTACAGCCCGGTAACGTAGAAACCCGTTTAAGGCGCGCCAACACCCGCTTAAAAGCAGGCGACAAACCCGGCTCCCTGGCCGATTTTAAAAAGATAGCAGATATTGGTACTGACGATGATAACTTTTACGCCCGCATGGTACATGCTATGATCAAAGGTGGTTTTTATACCGAAGGTTTACCCATATTTAATGAGCTGATAACCAAGAACCCCAAAATGGCCGCCTTTTATGTAGGCCGCGGTACAGCTAAACAAGGCATGGGCGACCCCAACGGTGCTATTTTAGATTACAACACCGCCATAAAGCTGGATACCGCTTCGGTAGATGCTTACAGTAACCGTGGCAGTGCTAAGTTTGATCTGAAAGATAATACAGGCGCGTTGGCAGATATAGCCAAAGCCATTAAGATACACGAAGGTGCCGAAGAGCCTTACATCATAAGGGCTAAAATACGAATGGTCATGAAGAACTACCAAGGCGCTATTGATGATTATAATAGCGTTTTGTTTATTGACCAGGATAATAATATTGTATTTGCACAACGTGGTTTAGCCCGCAGCTTTTTAGGTGATACCGAACGCGCCAATACCGATTTAAACTACGCCCTTAAGCTGGAACCCAAAAACGACGAGGTGTACAATCTGCGCGGGCAGGCAAAACTAAATATGAAAGATGCAGCAGGCGCCTGTGCCGATTTTAAGCAAGCAATAGCATTAGGCTCAAAAGCAGCGGTTGCTTTAGCTAAGATGTATTGCAAGTAGTTAATCACACCCACGCGTCATTGCGAGGAGCGAGAGCGACGTGGCAATCTTCGATAGAAAAGTCGGCGACAAGCATGTCGAAGATTGCCACGCTATCGCTCGCAATGACGTGGCGGGGGCTTCACATCTTCCCAAACAACTCTTCAACAGCCTTTACGCGGTAATCAAATATATCTTTTACCTTTTTACCTACATATACCTTATTCGTCAATCGCCCTATAATACTAAAGGGGATAGCGTAGTTAAGTATGTCGGTCATTTCCACACCGCCGGCTATCTCTTTAAAGTGGTGCTGATGGTGCCATAATGCGTAGGGGCCAAAGCGCTGCTCGTCCACAAAATATTTCCGGTCCTGCACGTGGGTTATCTCGGTCATCCAGTTTAGTTTGATGCCAGCCAGCGGCGAGATCTTGTAGGTGATAATCATCCCCGCGTACATTTTGGTATCGGCGGTATAATCCGAGGTCACTACAAACCGCATATCGGGCGGGGTTATCTTCTGCAGGTTCAGCGGCGAAGAAAAAAAGGCCCACGCCTCATCCAAACTAATGGGGATGTTTTGTTTAAATTTTAAAACGTATGTTTTCACGATGGATTAACAGGCTACATAGACAATTGTTATATTGTTTGATGGCTATATTGTTAAGTAAAGAAAATGCAATAGAACAATTCAACAATCAAGCAATAAAACAATTATAACCCGTTTGCCTCTGTAGCTATAGGCAGATCGCGACGGCTCCACTCGCTCCATGATCCTACATACAATTTTGGCCCGGTGATGCCGGCATGCTCCATGCCCAGCAAAGTATGGCATGCCGTAACACCCGATCCGCAATGCACAACCACGTTTTCGGGTTTTATATCACCTATGGTATCCTTATAAAGTGTGGCCAACGCCTGCGATGTCAGGTATTTCCCTTCAGGCGACAGGCTGTTGCTGTAAAAAAGGTTTACAGCGCCCGGTATGTGGCCTGCAACCAGGTCCAGCGGCTCGGTATGGCCCAGGTAACGCTGGCCTTCGCGCACATCTATTACCACACGGTCGTCGGCTTTGGCGGCGGCTTTTACTTCTTCAATATCTACCGTGTGCTGGTATTGCCCGGGGATAGGATAAGGCCCCGCAGCAACGGGTTTGTGATCATCAGTACTTAATGCTACGCCTTCGTCGGTTGCGGCCTTTAAACCGCCGTTAAGCACCTGCACATTGGTATGCCCTATTGATCGTAACATCCACCAAAGGCGTGCGCCGCCCATGGCAGCATTTTTATCGTCATAAACTACCACGTGGCTATCCGGCGTTACGCCCCAGCGCGATAGGGTAGCGGTAAAATCTTTTAAGGCTGGTAAAGGGTGCCTGCCGCCAATGGCAGCATCTGTAGGGTGTTCGGCTAGGTCGTCATCCAGCGTAGCTAAAATGGCGTTGGGCAGGTGGCCTGCCAGGTAACGCTCGTGCGCGTTTGCACCTGCACGTACATCTATCAATATAGTTGCCGGGTCAAATATCCGTGGGTCGGTAATTTCAATAAGAGGAGACATAATTGTTGGTGATTAGTTATTAGTGAATGGTGATTAGTTGGAAATTCATCCAATTAAAAACCTGTATCACTTTTGTATGGCAAGTTAGAAAAAGCCCGGCACAAATAAAATCTTTGAGCTATAACCACTCACCATCCTCTATTCACCACTCACCACCAAATTACTGCACCATCTTATTGGCGCAGCACGAGCTTGCAAAAGCTTCTGGCTTGGCCTTAAAAACAAAGCCCATGCTCAGGATATAACCCATAGCCTCGTGCAGGGCGGCATTGCTTTTAAACATCGGGTTGGTGTTGATATCGGCGTGCACTTCCAGGCCTACATCGTAAAGGTCTAACAGGTCGCAAAGTTTGTAGGCAATGTCGATGGATTTTTGCACTTCGTAAAGCATACGCTCTTTAATGGTCATTTTTTGAGAGGTGCGTTCCTGGTGAATAAACATAAAGGCGCCGCGCTGCTCGCGGATAAAAACAATCACGGTGGCAAAATCGGTAACCGCGCCTTTTACCTGCGAATCTGTACCGATACAAACCTTTAGTTTATTACCAAGGCTGGCTTCCCGTTCAATCGCTGCTTCTACTTCCTCTAAGATTGGTGTTTGGATCACCTCACCGCTAAATTTTCTCCAGGTCATAAAATTCGTTTTTAAGGTTATTTCACGCGACCAGTTTTGTAGGTCTATAAAAATAAGCGATAAACTATTTTATAAACGTTAATATAGGGTAATTTATTTGTTAACATTTCGCTGAATATTAACAGGTTAGGTAAATATATTCGAGGCATTATTGCGTAGGGCGGCCGTCTTCGGTACAAAAGCAAACTATCTGCATGTAGATGATCGGCACGTTGCTATCGATCTTTTCTTTTGATCGATCGTTTATTTTTCGGGCTATTTCATAAAACTTAGCAATAATTTCTTCCTGTCGGTACTTCGCGCTTAAGCCGTGCCGGTTATTTGGTAACAGGCATTATATAACAGTTAAGCCATAAGGTTCGGCATTCCCTAACAATTAAGTAATAATCAGTTAATTGTAAAATGGTGCTTACTCTTTCAAATGCCATTTCTAAACCGTATCTTTGCGCCAAATTTAGAGGCCGCATTTCATGCAAAAAATAAGAAATATTGCGATTATCGCACACGTTGACCACGGTAAAACCACTTTGGTTGACAAAATTTTACACAGTTGCGCTATCTTCCGTGATGGGCAGGAGACTGGTGAATTAATCTTGGATAACAATGACCTGGAACGTGAACGTGGTATCACCATCGTATCAAAAAACGTTTCGGTAATGTATAAAGATGTTAAGATCAACATCATTGATACCCCTGGTCACGCCGATTTTGGCGGTGAGGTAGAGCGTGTATTGAAAATGGCTGATGGCGTTCTTTTACTTTGCGATGCTTTTGAAGGCGCTATGCCTCAAACACGTTTCGTAACCCAAAAAGCTTTGGCCCTGGGCTTAAAGCCAATTGTGGTTGTAAACAAAGTAGATAAAGAGAACTGCCGCCCCGAAGAAGTTTACGAGCAGATTTTTGAATTATTCTTCAACCTTGAAGCTACCGAAGACCAACTGGATTTCCCGGTTATCTACGGTTCATCAAAACAAGGCTGGATGAGCACAGATTGGAAACAACCAACTGAAGATATATTCCCGTTGATGGATGCTATTTTGGCGAATATTCCGCCGGCACCTATTGAAGAAGGTACCCTGCAGATGCAGATCACCTCGTTAGATTATTCATCTTTCGTAGGCCGTATCGCAATTGGCCGTGTTGCCCGTGGTACTATAAAAGAGAACATGCCGGTATCGTTGGTAAAACGCGATGGCACTATCCAAAAATCACGTATAAAAGAACTTTATACTTTTGAAGGTTTGGGTAAAGTTAAAGCTACATCTGTTAGCTCTGGCGATATTTGTGCTGTTGTAGGTATTGAGGGTTTTGACATTGGCGATACCATTGCCGATTTCGAAAAACCCGAGCAATTGGAAGTTATCCATATTGACGAGCCTACCATGAACATGCTTTTCACCATTAACACTTCACCGTTTTTTGGTAAAGAAGGCAAGTTTGTAACCTCACGCCACTTACGTGACCGTTTGTACAAAGAGATGGAAAAAAACCTGGCGCTGAAGGTTGTTGAAACCGAATCACCAGATTCATACTTAGTATACGGCCGTGGTATCCTCCATTTATCCGTATTGATCGAGACCATGCGTCGCGAAGGGTACGAGTTACAGGTAGGCCAGCCACAGGTTATTGTTAAAGAAATTGATGGCGTTAAATGCGAGCCGGTTGAAACTTTAATAGTTGATGTACCGGGCGAAGTTGCAGGTAAAGTTATTGAGCTGGTAACACAGCGCAAAGGCGACCTGTTAGTAATGGAGCCTAAAGGCGATTTACAACACCTTGAGTTTGATATCCCTGCACGTGGTATCATCGGTTTACGTAACAACGTATTAACCGCTACAGGTGGCGAGGCTATTATGGCCCACCGTTTTAAAGCATACGAACCATGGAAAGGCCAGATCCCGGGCCGTTTAAACGGTGTATTAGTATCTATGGATACCGGTAAAACTACCGCTTTCGCTATTGATAAACTACAGGATCGTGGCAGGTTCCACATCGATCCGGGAGTTGATGTTTACGAAGGACAGGTTTTAGGCGAGCACATACGTGATAACGATTTGGTTATTAACTTAACCAAAGGCAAGCAGTTAACCAACATGCGTGCATCTGGTAGTGATACCAACGTGCGTATTGCACCTGCTATCAAATTCTCGTTAGAAGAATCAATGGAGTATATCCAGGCCGACGAATACATTGAGGTAACCCCACAAAGCATCCGTTTACGTAAAATATACCTTAACGAGAACGAAAGAAGGATCAACGCTAAGAAATTCCAGAGCCAGTAATTGGTGCCCGGATTTTAATATAAAACAGAACGCCCCGATTTATCGGGGCGTTCTGTTTATAAAGGATATCATTACTGTCTCTTATACACATCT